>JAIDJW010000047.1 GCA_029052015.1 Paramuribaculum sp.
ATATTATTTATCGGTCAACTACCTTGATATAGATAAGGAAAAGAAGAATCTAAACTTATACTATATCGGCATATTTTGCTACATGTTCAGATTGGTTTCTATACAAAATATAATACTTGACCGTCTTGGGTATATTTTTGTGCTACTTGCGGTATTGCCCCTATATCTATATTGGACAAAGCTGTATTATCAGCATCGAGTTATACAATTCAATATCTGCTTATTTATCTGTATATCTCTCTATCTAGCTAAGGTACTGGTGCTCCCAGAAAAAGAGTATTTATATAACTCTGTGTTCTATAATGCGATGGCAGGTATATGAACGTGGTTAGTCTTTCTTTAATTATACCGGTTTACAATGCTTCGAAATATCTCGAGGCTTGTTTGGATTCTGTCCTGAAGGAGCTACATCCGGGCTGGGAAATAATCTTAATTGATGACGGTTCAACGGATGACTCATTGGCAATATGTAAGCGTTACGCAGACATATATCCCGAATTAAAGATTATACAAAAGGATAATGGCGGTGTCTCAAGTGCTCGAAATGCAGGAATAGGTAAAGCTTTGGGGAGGTATGTTTTTTTTATAGATTCTGATGATTGCTTGGCG
This sequence comes from Paramuribaculum sp., assembly GCA_029052015.1. GTDB lineage: Bacteria > Bacteroidota > Bacteroidia > Bacteroidales > Muribaculaceae > Paramuribaculum. The sequence continues at coordinate 610 of JAIDJW010000047.1, forward strand.
CCGGGTTTCGGAATGATCATTGAAAAATGTATTCAGAAGGACCTTGACTTAGTCTTCTTTAGACGGAGATACCTTCATCGTAATTGTGATGAATATGACTTTACTAATCTCAAAAAAGATTTTGAAAAGATAGATGAGAATTTGTACCAAGTGTTAGATGCCGAGAAAGCATTATTGTCCAAGATGTTTTGTTCCGGTAGTGGTGAGATTCTGTTGAAGCGTTCATTAATCAGCAACCTGCGTTTCGATGCCACACGAGCAATCCTTGAGGATATGGATTTCTTTCTAAAAGTAATGAATAATCATCCTGACGTATACTTTGCTGATGTCGTATCGCTGATAATTAATGATGAAGTTCCAGGCAGCCTAACGAAGAAAAGAATCTCCGTTGAGCACAAAAAAATGGTAGCCGAAACTAATCCCTATCTTTCTGATAAGCAATGCCTACGTAAACGATTATATTGGCTTGAAATATATTTTGACCTAAAACGGCTGAAATTTACTGGTAGATTTAAATATATTAGTTTAAACAGATGCTTCTCTTTCAAAAATATTTCTTTCAACAAATATTTTGTAGGGTCAATATTCCTCCTTCTTAATACAGATATAAATCAACTTAGAAAACGCATAACCAAACTTAAATCACATGGCGATGAAAAATAACAATAAACTTGTGTCTATAATCACACCTATGTATAAAGGTGCCGCCTTTGTGGGCGAGACAATAGAAAGCGTTTTGGCACAAGGTTATCAGGACTGGGAAATGATAATAGTAGATGATCATTCGCCGGATAATGGTGCTGGAATCGCAGCAGTAAAAAAATATTCTGATGTTGACAATCGGATACATCTCATAGAGAGCGAAAAGAACACCGGGTCTTCAGGTGCAAGAAATATTGCACTCAGAAAAGCAACCGGTCGTTATATCGCTTTTTTGGATTCTGACGATCTATGGCATCCGAATTTTCTTGAAAAGCAGCTGGAATTCCTTGAGTCAAAAAATGCTCCGATGGTATTTTCTTCTTATAATCGTATTGACGAGAATACTAAAGATCCAATCCTTTCTCCATTCATTGTGCCGGAAACAGTCAGCTACAAATCATTGTTAGATACCTGCCCAATCTTTCCTTCTACGGCAATATACGACACTCACAAAACTCCGAAACTTTACTTTAATGAAGGTCTTGGAAGTATGAGGGATGATTATGTCTACTGGCTAGAGATGTTCAAATCTATCCCCTTCGGATATGGTAACAAAGAGATACTTGTTGATTACCGCATGCGAAAAACGTCCGTAACCGGTAACAAACGCAAGGTCATCCTACCCCAATGGAATGTCTTGTATAAAGTGGAAAAACTGGGAGCGATAAGAAGCGCATATCATCTCATAAAATGGGCATTTATCTCATATTTTAAATACCGCAAATAAATTTACAATTCCTTTTATATGCGGCTGCGGCGGGAACGTGATGTTCCCGCCGCAACTTTTTGTTATGAATCGAAAGTTGACGTCAGCGTTGGGATGGCACCGCAACCTTGAAGGTGCGGCCGCCGGCGCGCACGATATAGATGCCTGGAGCTTCGGGCATCAGCTTGCCGAGGTATGTGCCGCGGATACTGTATACCGCATCTATCTCAGTCCCCTCGGGAAGAATTGCATCTATGCCGCTGACAGAGCCATAAACGGGCTTGATTGACACATCGCCTTCAACTTTGTGGACGATATGCGCAGCGCCGGCTTCCGGCAGCAACTTGGTGCCGTTGACCATCACGCCCTCCAGAGTGTAACCTTCGTCGGCACTCGCAAAGATATATAGGGTGGAGCCATAGAGAGCCCGGTCGCCATGACTCAGGGGCGAACCTACGCCCGCACCATCGCTGCCAATATCGCGATACACGCGCACAGTGCCGTGTGGCACAGCTTCAATGCTCAGTGTATGCATATCGGCACTGAACCGCACCTTTATATCTGTAGGCTTGACAATCGCAGTCGAGTAGCGCGAGTCATTCTGCATGAAAACTTCTGTCACATCAGCGCCGTTCACTATCACACTCTCGATAAAATAATGTTCGTCAGCCACAGCCGCTACAGAAATCCTGCTGCCTTCGTCACACACCGCTCCCGACTCCAGTGATGCCCCGGTTTCATCGGCCACAGAAACTGTGCCATTACCCTCACCGGAGAAGGTGACCGGATAATGCGAACGGAAGTTTGCGGTCAGTTCCACTGACTGAGTGGCGGTGTATGTGTACTCCGCTTTGTCGGAGAGAACGACGTTGTGTTCATCCGTCCAGTCAACGAAATAATCATGCTCCCCTGCCGGAGTCGCCACCACTGTCACATCATTGCGGGTTGTGACGCTTGTGCCGTCCTCACCCTTGATGCTGACGCTTCCCTTAGCGGGATTCGATGATTTCACCGAAACAGTAAACGGAGTCTGCACTATGTAGCTGAAAACAGCCTCCAGATGCACGTCGCCGGACTGGAATCCGAGCGTGTACACGCTCTCCTGACTCTTTATAATAGCCGTTCCGACCTCTCTCCAGCCGTCAAACTTGCATCCTTCGGCTGGCTCGGCGTGGCACACCGCGCTTTCTCCCCTGCGCAAGTTCACGGATGTTGTGCCGGGAGCGTTAATATAAGCCATACCCATCTCCGGATCGCTCGACACCACACTGAGCTGAATCTCTCCTATGACTTCCGGCATAACAGTCGCGGCGATTGTTATCTCACCATCAACCGTGATTCTCACCACAGAAGATGTGTGACCCACTGCCACACCGTTAGCTGTTATTGTCTCCACAACATAGCCGGCAATAGGAGTAACCACTACCAGAATCTCACTCCCTTCCTCTACCCTGTCACCACTGTGAAGTGTAGCGCCTGTTTTGCCATTGACCACAGTAACCGTAGAGTTGTCCGGCGCAGAGAAATTCACCTTATAGCGGCTGACAAAATAAGCTGTGAGGGTTAGATCCTCCTCACCGGCATATACATACGGGTTAGCTGTTGAATAATGTGAGCCGTCATGCCATTTTGCAAAGAAGTCATTTTCTGTCGCAGGGATTGCGTGAATAGTCACCGTCTTGTCCGTTTCAGCTTCCAATCCGTCAAATTCATCCGCTTTGACGCTCCCCTTGTCGGGATTCGCGCTCGAAATAGTTATTTTTCTCGTCTGCGCAGGTGGTGTCACCGGGGCATTCTTTTCAAAAACAGCAGTGAGTTCAGCATTTCCGGTAACAGTATACGTCATCGGATTATCAGTACCCACATTCTCCGAACCGTTACTCCAGTTCTTAAACGTATAGCCCTCCGCAGCCTCAGCATTTATCGTCACCTTTGTGCCATGCGTGTAGTTACCGCTCTTTTTCGTCTTGTCATCGCCGATCCACACTTCTCCATCCTCGGTGCTCTTGAGAGTGAGAGTGAAAGTCACCGGCACTTCCGCGGCCTTCCTCACGAAGTCGGCATAAAGTGCAGGCTCCCAGTCGTCGCCCGTCTTGAAATAGTCCAACACTCCACGAACGGTCCAGTATTCGGAATTCGTTGGTTCCGGCAAATTTTTAAAAGCATCTGTTTCTAATATAAGCTCGTTATAACTTGGCTGTTGCACATAAATATAATAGGCGCTATTGACTTTCGCGATTTTAGCATTTGCAATCTCGACATATTTTCCACCATACTCTTCCACACTCTCCATATCTGTGCTGGTAAAGGGAATGCTTTCGATTTCGCTCTGCGAAACAACTGTAGGCAAAGCGCTCAGTCGCGCGTAAGTCTTGCCTGTGTCAGTGAAAGGAGCAAAAGTCACATTGCTAACCTTGGTTCCGTAAGGACAAGCTAAATTCACCTCCTCTCCTGGTAGGACAAACTCGCACTTAAGCGTATTATCGCCGTCGCTTATAAAAATGATATGTAATCCTGTGGCCACCACCACATAATCTCCGGTGAGAGTGTATTCACCTGACGGATTAGCAGTTGCCAGATATTCGGCGAGTGTACATACCGATGGCGCTCTCCTGGCAAAAGTCGCCCTCAACGTCATGTTTTTCGAAATATTGAACGTGTATGGGTTCAGTTTGGACACAATCTCAGTGCCGTCACTCCAGCCGGCAAAATCGTAGCCATCACCAGCCTTCGCAGTCACGGTCACTTCCGTGCCGTCATCATACTCCGCCGAGAGTTCCGTTGTCCCCGCAATGCTTACCTCTCCGCCTTCATCTGCGTTTATTGTCAGAGTATATTTGCTTGCAACCGGCTTGAAGCAGGCCGTGTATTCCGCTGCCGACTCCACTGTCACTTCATAAACCGCACTACCGTTCACAATCTCACCGTCCTTCCTCCAGCCGGCGAAAGTGTAGCCGCTATTCGGCGCCGCATGAAGAGTTATGCTCTCCCCTGCACTCTCCTCGACTGAAGTAGTGCCCTCTGTATCGCCAATCCACGCTCTTCCACCCTCTGTCGGATTGCACTTTACGCTAACACTCACCTTCGTCTCCTTCCTCTCCGCAGGATACTTGCTATATGCATATATCGTCAAGTCGCTCTTTCCTACATAACCTATAATTTCATAAGTCTTCCCCAATTCGTCGATTTCAAGGCCTAAAAGTGGATAATTCTTTCCACCATAAGCAATTTGATAGACTGATTTACGATTGTCATAAGTAACAGAACCGCTTAACTTGATATATCTCATTGAGGTATCTATTGTCTTATTATTATCTGCGATGTTCTCAGGTTGGGGCAGACTTGATTCGGGCACGACATCAATCTTATCCTCCTCCTCTAAACCGGAAGTAACATAAAAATGACCTATTCGATTAGGGTCAGTGTCCGTCTGTTTATAATAATAGCCTTGATATTTTTGGTATCTGCTCCCTATTGTGAAGTCACTGACACCTACATTCTGCCAATACCTCAGCAAAATCATATCATCGTTTTCGTCAACCAGAAGCATATATGACTCCGCAAGTGCGACAATAGTCAATTTGGTGTTCAGAATTACCTGTTTATTATCCTCTTCCGGATGACTTACCAGCTCCGCAATTGAATTATAGGTATTTTGCGAATAGCAAGACAAGGCCGACAGAAATGCAAACAGCAGTCCCGTCAGCCTTGTGATAAATTGATGTTTCATGATATTTGATTTAAGGATTAGAATATGTATCTGTTCAGGCTCAGATCAGCTTCTCGAGGCCGGCAGTGTTCGCCGCCACTTCACTGTCCGACACCTCGTAGTTGGCAAGATCGCCGGCAAAATAGCGGTCATAAGCCGTCATGTCAATCAAACCATGACCTGAGAGGTTAAAGAGAATCACCTTTGAACGCCCCTCTTCATCGGCCTGGCGAGCCTGACGTATAGCCGCCGCGATTGCATGTGCGCTCTCCGGTGCCGGGATAATGCCCTCGCTTTTTGCAAATATTGTTGCAGCCTCAAATGATTCAAGCTGAGGTATGTCAACCGCGTCCATAAGTCCGTCACATTTGAGCTGGCTCACAACCGAGCCGGCACCATGATATCGCAGTCCGCCGGCATGGATATTCGCAGGCGCGAAATTATGACCAAGCGTAAGCATCGGTATCAGCGGTGTATAACCGGCCTCGTCGCCGAAGTCATATTGCATCACACCGCGTGTAAGCTTTGGGCAGGAGGAGGGCTCGGCTGCGATGAAAAGGGTGTTCTTATCGCCGGCAAGGTTATGACGCATGAATGGGAAGGCAATACCGGAGAAATTGCTGCCGCCGCCGAAGCAACCTATCACAACATCGGGGTATTCTCCCGCCATTTCCATCTGCTTTTCGGCTTCAAGCCCTATAACGGTTTGATGAAGTGCCACATGATTGAGCACCGAGCCAAGCGCATATTTGCAGTTAGGAGTGCTCATCGCCAGCTCTACCGCCTCGCTTATGGCTGTGCCAAGCGAGCCCTGATGATTGGGATGCTCGGTTATTATTCTGCGGCCCGCTTTGGTCGACATGCTCGGCGAGGCAACAACCTCTGCGCCGTATGTCTGCATGATTGACCTGCGATAAGGTTTCTGGTGATACGACACCTTGACCATATAAACCGCAAGCTCGATACCGAACATTCTGGAAGCGAGCGACAGCGCCGCACCCCACTGACCGGCGCCGGTCTCCGTTGTTATGTTGGTAACTCCCTGCTGCTTGCAGTAATATGCCTGGGGAATAGCCGAGTTTAGCTTGTGCGACCCTACCGGACTCACACTCTCGTTTTTGAAATATATGTGACAATTGGTACCCAGCGCCTTCTCAAGACCGCTGGCACGCACGAGCGGAGTCGGACGCCAGATTTTGTAGATGTCACGCACTGCTTCCGGAATCTCAATCCATGAATCCGTAACATTCATTTCCTGACGCGATGCCTCTTCAGAGAAAAGAGGATAAAGATCCTCGGCACTCAGCGGTTTTTTAGTAGCCGGATTGAGCAAAGGGCGAGGCTTGGTCGGCATTGACGGAATGATATTATACCATGCGGTAGGAATATCTTTTTCCTGAAGGAAGAATTTTTTTGACATAATGATACTATGTGAAAATAAACGATTTTTAGCAAAAGTATGGTTTTTTCATTTATGCGACAAATATTCAGTTGGCAAAACTTAAAAAAAGCGCCCCCCGAATCACCAAATGACCCGGGGGGACGAATAAACGATATTTTATAGCCTAATCAGGCTTATTCTGCTGCAAGAGGCGAGGGCTCTGCGTATGTACGGGCAGCAAGCTCGTTGTCAAGCATGTATATTCCCATACCGTTGTCGCCCACAAGGGAGAATTTGTCAATGAGGGTGCGGCAATTATCCTCCTCCTCCACCTGCTCGGAAACAAACCACTGCAGACGGTCGCGTGTCGCATAATCTTTCTCCTGCTCCGCGAGTGAAAATAGATCATTGATAAGACCTGTAACCTTGCGTTCATGCTCAAGAGTAGCCTTGAATGCATCGAGGATGCTGTCCCATGAAGTAGGCACGGCTGCTATCGGTGCGAGAACAACACGCCCTCCACGCTGATTGACATAATTCATAAGAATCTGCGCATGTGCCTGTTCCTCCTTAAACTGGATGTTAAACCAGTTTGCAACCCCAGAACGTCCTTCTGCCTGAAAGTGCATAGCCATTGAAAGATAGAGATAAGCGCTCCAGAGCTCGGCGTTGATTTGCGCGTTAAGCGCGTCTTGAACCTTATTTGTCAACATTATTGTAAATACGTTAGGATTTTACATCATTTTTATCTGCGTCCTTTTTTGGCGCGCTGCTTCTCCTGCTCGCGAAGAAGCGCCTGCTGCTTGCGCTGAGCCTCTTCAAGGCGTGCCATGAATCCGCTCTTCTTTCGCGGCTTCTTAGCGTTTTCCTTCATTGTTGCCCTTACTTTTTCCTCATCGACAACCTTACGGAACACAAAGGTCTGCGCAATAGTAATAAGAAGGGACAGGAAGTAATAGTAGCTTAGACCAGATGCATAATTATTGAAGAACACCAGGAACATAATCGGCATGAGATACATCATCCACTTCATGCCAGGCATGGAATTGCCTCCTGGCTGGCTCTGCATACTTATGCGGGTATAGATTATGTTGACAACGGTCATGAGCAGACAGAAAAGGCTTATATGATTGCCGAAAGTGCCCGAAATAAAAGGTATATTGGTGGTCCAGCTCACTATTGCGTCAGGAGCTGACAGGTCTTTGGCCCAAAGGAAAGACTCGCCACGCAACTCAATTGCCGAGGGGAAGAAATTGAACATGGCAATGAGTATAGGAAACTGCAGCAGCATCGGCAGACATCCGGAGAACGGGCTTGCACCCGCTCTGCTGTAGAGAGCCATCGTTTCCTGCTGACGCTTCATGGCATTCTCATTTCCCGGATATTTGTCGTTTATCTCCTTGATTTCAGGCGCGAGAACTCTCATCTTGGCCTGCGACATATAACTCTTGTAAGTAAACGGGAAGAGAATTATCTTGATAAAGATTGTCAGCAGCAGTATTATAATACCGTAATTGCCTATAAAGCTGCCAAGGAAACTGAACACCGGGATAATTATCAGAGTGTTTATCCAGCGGAAAAGAGCCCAGCCGAGAGGCACCAGATTTGTCAGATGCAGATTCTGACCCGGCTGAATCTTATCCTGAAGGTCGCTCAGCAGCGGATAAGAGTTAGGTCCGAAGAAAAATGTGAATGAAGCCGGATTGTCATTTGTCGAGCTGTATTCGAGAGTCGCTTCGCTGTCGAATTCCTTGAGAAAACCGGGGTTATTCTCAAGCACTTCCGAATCAAGAACTGCTGTAGTAAAATATGAATCCGGAATAATAAGAGCACTGAAGAACTGGTTCTTGTATCCAATCCATTTTATGCGCTCGTTAACTTCTTTACGGTCTGAGCTGCCCTCATTCAGATTCTCTATATCACCATTGGCAAACATATAATAGAGTGCCGAATTGCGCTCCTCAAACATACGTCCCGCCTCATTTCTGGCCATCTTATGGTGCCAGTTGAAATCCATAGATGCCACACTGGGGGGAATCACAGCCTGCATGCCGCTCTGCACAATTTCCATACGCAGGGTGTATCCCTCTGCCGGAAGTGTATATCTGATTCCCCACATAGCGCCATCTCCGAGGTCAAGCTGCATGGTCACAGACGAATCAGTCACGGCAGTCGGAGTGAAATAAAACTCTCCGGTGTCAAAGCGCTGAGTAGCGGTAGTTAGCGTAAAACTATAGGAGTTTGCCTCACCGCCCATGACATCCACAGCCGTGGAATCATAGCGCTGGTAATCCTTGAGTATGGCATTTACAATCGCGCCGCCATGGTTTGACACATCAACCGCAAGAACATCGTTTTCAAGACGCACTTTCTGCTCCGTTCCGCTCAGATAGCGCACAAAACCTTTGTAGCGCGCTGCTGAAGCAAGAGCGTTGCGCAGGGCTTTCACCGCCGATGCCGCATTCTCCCTGCTCATAGCGCCATACTCATGTGCGAGTATGGATGAAACTTCCACTTCGCCTCCGGGGGTGGTGACAGTTCCGCTGATTACATCCTGAGCGCTGAGGGCCAGAATTGCGCCGGGAGTGGCAAGAGTATAAGCTCCAGTCACGGTGTCGCGCACGCCAAGCTGCTTGATAGTGGCAGCTATATTTGCTTTTTCAACATCGTTGATACTGTCGACGGTCAGCACCGGCGCCTGTGTTTCCGCAGCTTTTGCCGCCTGAGCCTCAGCCAGCTCACGCTGTCGGACCAGGTCTTCCTCCGACGGTTTGTTGAGCCACATGAATCCGAGAATCACGGCTCCCATGAGCAGTATTCCGGACAAAGTATTTTTATCCATATCTGTTTATTTCTTAGATTCAGCAAAATCCTCCATCTGACGTTCCGCACGATAATCGACCGCGGCCTTGATAAAGTCGATGAAAAGAGGGTGAGGATTAAGCACTGTGCTTGAATATTCGGGATGATACTGGGTGCCTACCCACCAGCGCTTTTCGGGAAGCTCGACCACCTCTACAAGATGAGTTGCCGGATTCTCTCCGACGCATTTCATTCCTCCCGCCTCAAAACGGTCGCGATAGTCATTGTTAAACTCAAATCTGTGACGGTGGCGTTCCTTTACATGAGTGGTGCCATAAGCCTTTGCCGCTGTCGAATCGGGCTGAAGCTCACAATCGTAGGCTCCGAGCCTCATTGTGCCTCCCATGTTGCTGACGCTCTTCTGCTCATCCATCAGGTCTATGACATTATTCGATGTGTTAGGCTCCATCTCTGTGCTGTTGGCATCGGCGAGTCCGAGCACATTACGCGCAAACTCTATCACCATGCATTGCATTCCAAGACAAATACCGAAAGTGGGCACATCATTGTTTCTGCACCATTCAAGCGCAATCAGCTTACCTTCGACTCCACGCTGTCCGAAACCTGGCGCTACTACAACACCGTCCATATCCTTGAGCAGTTCGCCCACACTCTCCTTTGTGATTTTTTCGGAGTGGATGCTCTTGAGATTAAGGCGTCTGTCGTTGTAAGTAGCAGCATGGAAGAGCGACTCATTTATTGACTTGTACGCATCCTGAAGCTCTACATATTTACCCACAAGAGCGATATTGACTTCTTCGGTGGCATTGTGCATCTTGTCAAGGAAGTCAAGCCACGGAGCCATGTGCGGTTCACCCTCAGGTGTCACGCCGGTTTTGCGCAGCACAATCTCGTCAAGGTGCTGGGCGTGCATCATTATGGGCACCTCATAGATTGAGGGGCAGTCAATGGACTGGATTACAGCATCGGGAGCCACATTACAGAACTGGGCGATTTTGCGACGCATGGCAACCGGCACATCCTGCTCCGTACGGAGCACAAGAATATCCGGTTGTATGCCAACCTCCTGAAGCTGCTTTACCGAATGCTGTGTAGGTTTTGTCTTCAGCTCTTTAGCCGCCTTAAGATAAGGCATATATGTAAGGTGTATGCAGAGACTGTTCTGACCCAGCTCCCAACGGAGCTGACGCACACTTTCAAGATAAGGCAGAGACTCGATATCGCCAACAGTGCCGCCGATTTCAGTAATAATAAAATCAAAATTGCCTGTTTTGCCGAGCAACTTCACATTGCGCTTGATTTCATCGGTTACGTGAGGTATGATCTGCACTGTTTTGCCGAGATAATCGCCACGGCGCTCCTTATCAATGACACTCTGGTAGATACGTCCGGTGGTTACATTGTTGGCACGCGTTGTCTGCACGTTGGTAAAACGCTCGTAATGACCCAGATCAAGATCTGCCTCATGACCATCCACGGTCACATAGCATTCTCCATGCTCATAGGGATTTAGAGTTCCCGGGTCAATGTTTATATAGGGATCGAATTTCTGAATAGTCACCCTGTAGCCGCGAGCCTTGAGAAGGCAGGCGAGTGAGGCGGAGATAATGCCTTTGCCGAGGGAGGACACTACGCCTCCGGTTACGAAGATATACTTGGTTTCCACGCGGTTTATATTAATGTCATAATTAAGCTGCAAATTTACGAAAAATATTTCAGTAGTGGAGTGTCGGCCCATACTTGCAGACTTTTTTGTAAATTTGGACACATGAAACCCAACAGCAAAGCCATAAAAGACACAATGGAAGCCATGCGCGATGGCGTGCAGGCCGCTCATCTTATGCGTTTTTTCAAAACCGGCAAAGGCGAGTATGGCGAAGGCGACCGTTTCCTCGGAATCCGGGTGCCGGCAACCAGAGCGATAGTAAAGGAATGGAAAAACAAAGTGTGCCTGGAAGACATATCACCGCTTATAGACTCACAATGGCATGAAATAAGACTTGCTGGATTTCTTCTCCTAATCGAACTTTACAAAAAAGCGAAAAAGCACAATGCCGAGCAGGCTATAGTAGATTTTTATATCGCATCACTTAATCTCGGCAACAATTGGGACCTTGTGGACCTCGTTGCGCCCAAAATCCTCGGTGATTATCTGATAGACCGACCCGAAAAACGCGATATCCTGTATTCTCTCGCCTCTATGGAGGGACAACTATGGCATCAGAGAGTTGCCATTGTGGCAACATGGACACTGATAAGAGAACATCAGTTCAATGACGCCCTGACTCTCTGCGAAGGACTCATGACCCATAGCCACGACCTTATCCACAAAGCCTGCGGATGGATGCTGCGCGAGGTTGGCAAGCGTGGCGGCATGAATCGTCTTGAAGATTTCCTTGACCGCCATGCCGCCCGGATGCCGCGCACAATGCTGAGATATGCTATTGAAAAAATGACGGAGGAAAAACGGCGGTATTATATGTATCACTCCGGCACATAAATGATGTCGCCATTTTCAAGCTCATACGCTATACCAACCCTTTTTCCCTTGCCGGATGACGGGTCGGAGTCATGAGATGGGGTATAGCGGTTTATTTTCTCACCCTCTTTGGTGATTATCTCCATATTGTCCTTGCCGGGATTTTTCACCATCGTGAAATCCTCCTGCGAAAACATCTCTGTCATATTGTAACGGCTCACAAGAGCAACCATCAGCGCCACGGCAAACACCATCGCCACATCAAACAGATTGCTCACCACACTCATCGGATCCGAGTCCTCGCTCTTGCGAAGTAAACTGCGTCTGCGTCTCATTTTGCCGATATTTGTGCTAGAAATTCAAGAATCATGAGATTTTTCACAGCCCAGCGCTCTTTTGCCTGCTGAGTAAGAAATCCTATGGCGCTGACAACAAGTCCCACAACAGTTGTGGCAAATGCCACCTGCATATTGTATGCCATCGAAGCGATGTCGCCTGTAGCGAGCCCCACAAGAGCCGGCCCCATAGGGATGAGAGTTCCCATGAGCCCGAGTATAGGACCCATTTTGGTCAGCACCTTTGAAGTAGATATATTCTTGTCGGCAGCAATCTCATATTCGCCGAGCAGCAGGTCCACTTTTGCCTGACTGTTGCTGCTGTCGATAATCTTACGCGCATACACATATATGAGCGATTCGCTCTTTTCGGGCAGTGATTCCCGAAATTCCTTCAAAGTGTCGGGAGTAAGTGACGTTACTTCGCCATATAGTTTTGCCGTGGTCTGTTTCTCCCTCATATATTGACCGAAAAAAGCCCCGATAAGAATAATAGCTCTTATGAAAAAGAATATCAGAAGCACTATTACCGGCACAAGAAGTCCGGTTGAAATCCAGTAAAGGATGTTTGATATGACATTCATTGCAATTTGGATATTTGTTTTTTGGTTATTATTCTGTCATAAAAAATACCGGCTATGCCGCCCGCACAGAGCAGACCGAACACTGCCGCCAAAGCGCCCCACTCTACGGATGAGGTTCCCGTAGCCGCAGTGCGACCGTTTACAGTCGCGACCACTCCGAGGGCGGCAATGAGAAGATTGATAAGAAACATCAGCTCGATACGCAGCTCAACCTCGGGCAAGAGCCACTTCAGGCCGATAGCAGCAAGAGGCATGAGCATCAGCAGAAATGCTGCGGTGCTCCAGCCTATCACACCGAAATCTACTCCCGGCATAGCAAAAACCACCTCGACAAGAAGTGAGAACAGCACCGGAAATATCAGCAGGCCGGGAAACCACAGCGCGGTCTGCAAAGCGATGTTGCCCTTCCTGCCGAGAGTGCCGGCAAGCTTCCGCGCCATAAGCACGCAGAAAAATATCTGGATGAATATATCCACCGTGAGCAGCACCGAAGTGTCAAGCATCAGCTCCGGCCTGCCGAGCCAGTCGGCTATCCGGGTTTTAGACTGCTGTGAGGCAAATCCGTTGGCAAACCCTACAAAAGCCGCCGACAGAATGCTTAGAGCGGCGATGCCGGCCCAACTGTGGCAGGTGAGTTTCAGCACAAAACTCATGCCAACAAGCAGCATTATTATCATCACTACCGTCTCCATCACTCACTCTTTTTGCGGCGGCGGATAATGACAACAAACAGTATCAGCACCGCAAGCACTATCACGCCGATGATTATGCCATTGACATGGTTGACCGCTGTCTGAGTCATGCTCATGTCATCGCGTTTCATCACCATGCCCTCATCGCCGGAAATCTTTTCAGCTCTGACCTGAGCTACAGCCCTCTTGTATCCATAGGCAGCGGATTCGGGCACCTTGCCAGCTATGAAATCGCGCAGTTTGGCGTTGTCGCACACAAATCCGGAACAAGCGGCCCCATAGTCCTTAACCACCTCGGTATGCAGCTCTGCAAGAGCCGTTAGCTGCTCCTGCGACGCGTTCCACATACCTTTGCGTGCTGTTTCGAGCATAACCGCCGTGATTTCCTGAATCGCCGCCGGGTTTACTCCGGTAAAAAATTCTTTTGTACCGAGATTGTTCTTGTCGGCTATATATGTGTCGTAGATATCATTCCACAGTTCATTGTCTATGACATCGGGCTTCATCACATTCCAGCCATAGGTGTTGCGCACAACAGCTGCTATACCTGACGCATCTCCCGCACCGCCTTTCATTTTCTCCTTGATATATGTGGGGTTCAGAATAGTTGTGCGGCTTTCGACACCAATGGCCTCCTTGACTTCCTGCATACGCACATTGTTGCGGTTGCGGTAGTCACTGAGATATGCCTCGGGGTCCTTGCCGGTGACATTGCGCACAGCCAGATTCATGCCACCCATAAATTCATACACATGGTCAAGACTCAGCGCTCCCCAGGTGTTGCTCTGGCGCGGCTGCACAACTACATCGGTGCGGGTGAGCGCCGCTTCAAAAGCATGCGCCCTCATGCTCTCCCAGTCCTCCTCGCTGCCATACATCGCCCCCATATTGTTGAGATATGCCTCGGCTATCTCGCCTTCATTTTCCCAACGGTCGCCTGATTCAACCATTCCCTGGATGCCGCTGCCATAGTTGCCGTTGACACCGCCAAACACTCGCGCAGTCGAAAGCTCGCGGGCTTCCTTAGGAGAAACACCGCTCTGCACAAGATGACGCTCTGATTCCACAACGCCTTCAGCCACATAGTTGGGATACTTGTCATCTGTAGCCTGAGCGGCCATCTTCACCGCGCGGCTTATAAGGAACAAGCGGGAAGCCGCAAGGTCGCGGAGCTGACCGGAGGTCTGCACCACTACATCTATACGCGGACGGCCCAGCTCCTCGCTCGGAATCAGCTTCAGGTCTGTGACCCGGCCGAAGGGATCACGCACCGGCTCCACACCGAGCATATACAGTACCTGGGCAATGGTCGCGCCCTCGGTTTCGATAAATTCGCTGCTCCACAGAGTGTAGCTGACCTTGCGCGGTATGGAGTCGCCATGCTCCTTTCGATACATGGCTATGGTGTTGTCGGCAAGCGCCTTGCCCTTTTCCCATGCAACTGCCGAGGGCGTTTCCTCCGCATTGACGGCAAACATATTCCGACCGGTGGGAAGTATATCCGGGTTCAGAACCGGGTCACCACCCGAAGTGGGGGATATATAGCCGCCGGCAAGAGCGTTTAGAACTGACGCCAGCTCTGCTTCAGGGCTATTCATAAGAGCTGTGCGGAATGCTTCGACATTGCCGAGGGCTCGCTCCACCTCATGCACGGCAAGAGCATAATCTATCTGCCCGACAGTAAGCTCACTCTTATGACCTCCATGAGGCGCGCCTGATGCACCTGATGCGCCGGACACCACACTCTTGCGCTTCATGGCGGCTTCCATCCTGCTTATGGCCTCATCCGAGGCGCCCATTTTTTTCGCCATGGCAATAGCATTGTCTGGCGACATTCCGGGCATCATCTTGTGGCCTTTTGATGTTTCCTTGCGATCCGCTATTTTTGACACGGTGCCGGGATTGGACGACATCATCGCCCCCATAACCATCATGCGCGACAGCATATCTTTCGAGCCTTCGATTGAAGCATATATAGCCCGCGCGCTGTCAAGACGCGCCTGGGTAAGACCTGTGAGCGCACATATCGACACATCGTCTGCTGACGCCCCTGACCTGATAAGATTTTGCGCTTTCGTGCGGTATGACGATATGTTTTTCGCTTTTCCGTCAAGTTTTTTGAGTGAATAGGCAAGAGCATCGACTGTCATCGCTTCCACAGTGCTCCTGATATGCTCGGGAGAGTATGGCACTCCCATAACATATAGCGCTCCGGTGATTTTTTCATTGGCCAGCTCCTCGGCAAAATTCTCTATTCGCTGAATATCTTCGGTGGTATATCTGCTTGACATCACGCTGTCAAGACGCAGTTCGCGGTGTATGCCAAGCTCTACGGTATATTTTTTCACAAGGTCCGCAGCATGACCTACGGCGTTTTCATTCACATTGTCGGCGTATGCAGTGCGGTTGTAGTCGGCAATCGCGTCGGAGAGATTCTTATATATGCCGCGCACATTGCTCTCCATGAATGGAGGAGTGAGATAGTTGATGATTCCGGCATAGCTGCGGCGCTTCGCTATCATCGCCTCACCGACATTGGATGTGGAGTATATATATAGGTGTGGCATGGTTACCACCAGACGGTCACTCCAGTCATCGCTGCCTAACGCCACCTGCTTGCGGGGAGTGAATTCCAGCGAGCCATGAGCTCCGAAATGCATCAGAGCGTCCGCTCCGAATCCGTGCTTAGCCCAAAGATAGGCGGCTACATAGTTGTGGGGCGGCGCGGCATCAGTGCCATGCACTATCTTGAAATCGTCTTCGCCAAGACCGGCTGCGGTCTGGGGTATCAGCACCACGTTGCCGAACTGCAGCCGCGCAAGCGCGAGATTGCCGCAGTCATCACTCATGCCATGACCGGGAAACGCTCCGTCAACCGCATCTATCTGCTTGCGCATATCCGCATTCAGAGATTTTTGCGCCCAACCGTCATATTCATCCTGCGAAATCAGCTGCGGATGATTGTTTTTTACGAAATCCGCTTTGGCGCCGGTGGCATATCCGTTGAACACCCTGCCGTTTTCATTAATCATTTTTTCAAGACCGGCGGCATCCGCGGGCAATCCGTCCACAATGTAACCTTCAGCCTTGAGCCGCCTTAGAAGATTAAACAGCGATGGAGCGACCTCCATACCCTCCGCAACGAGTGCGTTCTGACCGGGACCTTTGAAATAAAAGACAGCGACTTTTTTATCCTTGTTGTGCTTGGTCTGAAGAGCTGTATAGTTGTTGACCGTAGCCACAAACTCTTCAAGCCTGCCAGGTATTGCATCAACGTAAGGCAGTCCGTCTTCACCCTCGAAATGTGCAAACAGAGTGTAAGGGCACAGCGCTCCGTCAATTTCAGGAGTAACGACGCTCTGCGACAGAAAGCCGCCGCTCATCCCCTGCTTGTCGGCCATCCATTCGTAATAGTCGCGGTTGACGTTAAGAGGAGAAAACAGCGGAATATTGCTTTTTTCAAGAAATCCCACAACATTATCGCCCATCCTGCCGTGAGCCATATTTATCATAGCGTCTGCATTTGCAGAGTCTGCATGGCCGCCGGCGATGAACATCTGTATCACATTGACCGGATACACTATATTTCCGGTACGCTCAAGCTCCGCCACAAGGCGGTCTGCCACTCCCATCTGACCGGTGAGAATAATATGTCGGGCATCATCGCTCCATTTTCCCTGCTTCCTGAGCCAGTTTTCATATTCAGACACAGAACCGAAAGCAAGCTCATCCTCATCAGAAGGATAGTACAAGAGCGATGATGCAGGCACCACCGCATCACCGGGCTCATCTACAAAAAGCCTCTTGCCATCAATGAATTTGCGCACATAGCGCAGCATATTGCGGTAATTGTTTCTGCCACCGGCAAGATACTGGTTCAGATATACATTATCAACCGAATCTACAGACACAATCCGGTTCATTGGATTCGTAGCAGCTGTGGTCAGCACAGGAGTGCCGTTCTCGGCAGCTTTGATAAGCGCCTGACGCTGCTCATCAGTAATGCGAAGCCCCATTCCATTGACAAATATCATGTCATACCTTCCCGCTTTGTCAAGGTCCTCTACCGGAAGGTCCTCTATCTTTAGAGAGGAATTATCATTAGCCTTTGCTATCTGACCAAGCGCTATAGCCTGATAGTTGACAAAGGCCACACGGGTGCGTGATGCAAATGTATCCCATGCCATCACAGCTGCGGCGATCACAAGCGCCGCACATATTGATGTGATTATGATTGTACGTCGTTTCATCTTTTATTCCCTGAAAAACCTACTAATTTGGAGTGCAAAATTATAATCACGCCCAACCGACAGCAATACTTAAAAATAGGGTTATTTTTCATCCCCTCGCTCTTCCCACACATCTGTCGACTGAAAAAATCACTATTTTTGAGTAATACGCCAATAGATAACTATTTGTAACTTTGCATGGGAAATAATACTGCCTTTAATCATGATCAACCAAGAGTGTATATACCGCCCCGCCAACAATATGCGCGAGCTCATACGCGACAACAATATGCTGCTGATGGCAATCAGCAGATTTAATATCGCATTCGGATTCGGCGACAGCACCATACGCGAGGTATGCGAAGAAAATGGCGTTGACGTCGACACCTTTCTTGCAGTATGCAATCTTATAAGCGGCCGCGATTACAGTTCATTCACTATCTCCCTGCCGTCACTCATGGGATACCTCGAGAGAGCCCACTCCTCTTTTCTCGATGTGACACTCCCGAAAATACGCCATCACCTCATAGAGGCGATAAACTACAGCGACACAAACGATGCTGCCTTTCTGCTCATGAAATTCTTCGACGACTATGTTATCGAGGTAAAACGCCACATGGAGCATGAAAACAACGATATATTCGGATATGTCAAGCGCCTGCTGTCAGGAGAAGTGGATGAAAACTTCGACATCTCCAGATTTTCAATCAATCACGGCCACATGGCATCCAAGCTGAAAGAATTAAAAGACATATTCATATATCATTATAACCAAAAGGACAACGACCGACTGAGCTCCACCCTGCTTGACATAATAATCTGCGAGCGCGACATAATGAGCCACTTCGATATCGAAAACCTGCTCTTTGTCCCAGAAGTGGAAAAACTCGAAAGAAGCCTACGGTCCATGCTTGAGGTCAGCGAAAGCACTCCCGAGGAAACACTGCCGGAGGAAGAGCCCCAACTGAATGTGCTCGGCGAAAGAGAAAAAGATATTATAAAGTGTGTGGCACAGGGAATGGCAAACAAGGAGATTGCCGATGCGCTGTGCCTGTCTGTCCACACCGTCGCCACTCATCGCCGCAATATCAGCGCAAAGCTCGGCATCCACTCCACCGCCGGCCTTACCATCTTCGCCATTCTCCACCACCTCGTCGACATCAAGGACATCAACCTCAAGCAATAATCGCATACCACTTTGATATATGCCGATTTGAGACCCACACGGAAAGACAATCACTTTGTTTATACGATTAATTTTACCCTATTATTTGCGACACAAGAAATTATCGCAAAATTTCATGTCTATGTCAAGGATTGTGCAGCGATAGACGCCCGTTGATATGTACGTTATGGATCGGAGGTTTTCAACCGCCGTGAGTTTGCATACATATACAAGCGTGGGCATCTGCGTTGCCGTCCAACATAGACAAGGCAATGCGAGAAGCCTCGAAACGTAGGACGGTAACAGATACAGAGTCCTACGCTTTTTCATTTTATATGGCCACGGAGGGGACGACCGCGGCACCTGTGAACATGAGTGCTACACCATTCTTAAATCGCTTTACCACAGATAGAGAGAACCACAAATCTCTCCACAAAAGAATATCCGACACATATATGTCTCGTGACGTTTTGCCCGCAAAAGAGGGGGAAGCGAATCAATCCACTGATGCAATACATCTTTAGAGGCAAAGCCATAGGGAGGTTGTCCTTATTGTGCCTGACCATATCACTGATTGTCCAAACAAAAAGCATCGGTTGAAGGATTTGGCAAGCTCTGCATCTTTGAATTATCCATAACAGGAAACCTATCTTACTACCACTCCATACGAAGAGACCAAAGGATTCTCTATCATGGGACTTACATACGAGAATTCAAGAAATGTGACAATAGAGATAAAAGTCACGAAAAAAGGATATGAGGACCAGGTCAAACGCTATAATGTGCGCCAGGCACTTGATCAACAAGAAATAAGCGGTTTTTTTGAGCTTATACCCAAAGATACTTCAGCCGAGTAGTAAACCTGAATCTTGACAAAATATAATCGGGGTGCGGAAAAATCTTCCGCACCCCGATTGTGTTATATTATCTCCAAATCAATATTCCTGCCAGGGAGTGATGCCGATTGTATCGACTGGACGGGAGACAAATGCCTTGACATACGCCAGCGCAAGGCGCGCGTTGGTGAGCAACGGTATGTTGTGGTCAATGGCGTGGCGACGGATGCGGTAGCCGTTGGTCAGCTCGCGCTTGGTGTGGTTCTTGGGTATGTTTATCACGAGGTCGACAGTGTGGTCGCCAATCACATCAAGCACCGAGAGTCCTTCCTCGTCGGGCCAGCACACCTGAGTGGCATGCACGCCGTTGTCAGCAAGGAAAGCGGCGGTGCCGGGAGTGGCATAAATCTTGTAGCCTTTGGCATCGAGCAGCTTGCACGCCTCGAGCATATCTACCTTTGCGCGTGCGTCGCCCGAGCTTACCAGCACTCCCTTTTCAGGCACATGGTGTCCCACAGAAATCATTGCGTTGAGCAGAGCCTCGTCGAAGTCTCTGCCAAGACAGCCGACCTCACCGGTCGAAGCCATATCCACGCCAAGCACAGGATCGGCCTTGTGCAGACGCGCGAATGAGAACTGCGATGCCTTGACGCCGATATAGTCGATGTCGAAAGTCGATGTGTCGGCAACTTCGGGCTTCTCGCCGAGCATTATGCGGGTAGCCGTTTCGATAAAGTTCTTCTTGAGCACCTTGCTCACAAACGGGAATGAACGCGAAGCGCGGAGATTACACTCTATCACCTTCACATAATTGTCTTTGGCAAGATACTGGATGTTGAAGGGACCGGAGATATTCAGCGCCTCGGCAATGCGCGCGCTGATGCGCTTGATGCGACGCGCTGTAGCCATATATATTTTCTGTGCGGGGAACACAAGGGTGGCATCGCCGGAATGAACGCCGGCATACTCGACATGCTCGGAGATGGCGTATTCGACAATCTGACCGTTGCGCGCAACAGCGTCAAACTCTATCTCCTTCGCATTCTGGAGGAATTCAGACACCACTACCGGATATTCCTTTGACACCTTTGCCGCCTGACCCAGGAAGCGGTGCATCTGCTCATAGTCGTAGCACACATTCATGGCTGCCCCGGAAAGCACATAGCTCGGGCGGATGAGCACCGGAAAACCAACCTCCTCAACAAAAGCATGAATCTCAGCCTCTGTTGTCAGCTCTTTCCAGCGGGGCTGGTCAATGCCGAGCTGATCGAGCATGGCAGAGAACTTGTGGCGGTTTTCCGCACGGTCGATTGACACCGGCGATGTGCCGAGCACCGGCACGTGACGGCGATACAGCTTCATCGCGAGATTGTTTGGAATCTGACCGCCGACGCTCACAATCACTCCGCGTGGAGTCTCGAGATCGATGATGTCCATCACTCGCTCGAAGCTGAGCTCGTCAAAGTAAAGACGGTCGCACATATCATAGTCGGTCGACACTGTCTCCGGATTGTAGTTTATCATCACTGCCTTGTAGCCCGACTTACGGCAAGTCGTAGCTGCATTGACGGAGCACCAGTCGAATTCAACGGAGCTACCGATTCGGTAGGCACCGGAGCCGAGTACAATTATATTGTTGCGCGCGTTCAGGTCGTAAGGTATTGCATTCTCCTTTGCCCCGTATGTCACATACAGATAGTTTGTCAAGTCGGGGTATTCGGAAGCGACAGTGTTGATGCGGCACACACGTGGAGTGACATCAAGCGACTTACGGTGATCGCGCACTCTGAGCACATCCGCCTCCATGTTGCCTTGCGGATTCTCTACCAGACGCGAAATCTGGAAATCAGAGAAGCCGAGTCGCTTTGCCTCAAGCATTGTCTCGCGGTCAATATCCTCTACTTTGCCACCGCGTTTGCGCAAACCGTCTGCAAAACGGACGATATTCGCAAGACGTTCGATAAACCAGATGTCTATCTTGGTTAGTTCGGCAACCTTTTCGGGAGTGTATCCCTCCTCAAGAGCCTGGGCAATGGCAAATATGCGTGTGTCGGTGGGATGTGTGAGGGCGTGCTCGAGGTCTTCGACATGGAAGTCGGAGTTGCCTACAAATCCATGCATGCCCTGACCTATCATGCGGAGACCCTTCTGGATAATCTCCTCAAAAGATTTGCCGATAGACATTATCTCGCCCACAGATTTCATCGAAGAGCCGATTTCACGGTCAACACCCACAAACTTCGTGAGGTCCCAGCGGGGTATCTTCACAATCATATAGTCCACCTCCGGAGCTTTGGCAGCCGAATTGGGTGTGCCGGGCTCTCCTATCTGGTCAAGAGTATAGCCGAGAGCCAGCTTTGCCGCAACAAAAGCGAGCGGATAGCCGGAGGCTTTGGACGCAAGAGCTGACGAACGGCTCAGGCGGGCATTGATTTCGATGATGCGGTAGTCGTTTGTCTCGGCATTGAAAGCATACTGGATATTGCATTCGCCCACAATACCTATGTGGCGCACGACTTTGGTCGCTATATCCTCAAGCATCTTTATCTGCTCGGGGGAGAGAGAAACAATAGGAGCCACAACGATACTCTCGCCGGTGTGTATGCCCAGCGGATCGAAATTTTCCATCGGCACCACGGTGAAGCACAAGTCGGATGCATCACGTATCACCTCGAATTCAATCTCTTTCCATCCTTTGAGAGACTCCTCCACGAGAATCTGATGTGAATATGCGAGAGCGCTTTCGCAATGCTTTATAAACTCTTCGTCATTTGTGCATATTCCGGAGCCGAGACCACCGAGAGCATATCCTGAACGCACCATCACCGGATAGCCGATGCGATGGGCTACGGTAAGAGCGTCGTCTATGTTCTCTACCGCCTGCGACACCGGGGTTTTTACATCTATTTCGTTGAGTTTCTTCACAAACAGGTCTCTGTCCTCTGTTATCATGATGGCCTCTACAGATGTGCCGAGCACTTTCACGCCATATTTTTCAAGTGTGCCGTCAAGATAAAGCTGAGTGCCGCAGTTGAGTGCTGTCTGTCCGCCAAAAGCGAGCAAAATACCGTCAGGACGCTCTTTTTTGATTACTTCCTCGACAAATTGCGGTGTTATAGGCAGAAAATACACCCGGTCCGCCACACCCTCTGATGTCTGGATAGTGGCGATGTTGGGGTTGATGAGCACTGATTCGATACCCTCCTCGCGAAGCGCCTTGAGAGCCTGGGAACCGGAGTAGTCAAATTCGCCCGCCTGTCCTATCTTTAGGGCACCTGAGCCGAGCAACAACACTTTTTTAATCATCTTATATCTCTGTCTTTGTTGTAAAATAATCGAATACTGAAGGAGAGTTGTGCAAATTTACGAATTTAGCGCTATTTATCTCAAACCAACGCCCATATTTTTGTCGCCCCTTGCGCACGAGCTTCGCCGACTCTCAGGCTGTAAAGCTCTTTCAGTCCGTTTTTTTATCCATTTGTCGTAGTGCACCGTACTCTTCGTCGGTTACGGGCTTGAGCCATTCGGTGCAGGCACCTTCTCCGGGTACGGTAAATGCCAGATGAGCGAACCAGGAGTCTTTTGCCGCACCATGCCAGTGCTTCACATTTGCCGGAATGTGGATTACTGTGCCGGGCAGTATCTCTTCAGCGGGCTTGCCCTCTTCCTGATACCAGCCGCGGCCTGCCACACCCACAAGGAGCTGACCGCCACCTGATGTGGCTTTGTGGATATGCCAGTTATTGCGGCATCCCGGCTCAAAGGTAACGTTGGCAAATGTTACCTGCTCACCTGACAGAGGCGCCAGATAGCTGTTGCCGCTAAAATACTTGGCGTATGCGGTGTTCGGTTCGCCGACAGGGAATATCATCTGCTGCTGGAAACGCTCTTTTTCGGTCGTGGCATCAGTAGAATCTGCCCAGACATCCTTTGCTATACGGAATGCTGCCCAGGCATTAGGCCAGCCGGCATAGAAGGCTGCCTGTGTAAGCAATGCGGCAATCTCCTTGCGGGTTATGCCATGTTTCTTTCCGAGCATGAGGTGTGAGCGAAAGGACGAATCCAGCATTCCCTTGCCAATAAGGATGGAAATCGTCACCAGGCTGTGGTCATGAAGCGAGAGCGTTGAGTCATTCCACACGGCTTCGCCAAACAGGACGTTGTCATTAAGGTCCGCAAATTTCGGCGCAAAATCGCCGAGTGCGTCGTGTCCTGCCGTCTGAATTATTTTTTGCTGTGACATCATATTGAATGTTAGAATACTGAGTAAAGCGGTTATAAATATTTTTTTCATGACTGCCAGTTGAATTTAACTACAACTTTATGAGTACAAAGTTATAAAAGACACACTGACATGCACATAACCAATTTACGGCAATACCAACCATTTTTATTGCCCTCAGCCTCCGACCAAAACAATATAGATTTAGGATTTGTGACCCAATCCTGACCGCTCCAATATTTGAGTCTCATCCGCAGCAGAGAAAGCCCACAGAATCCAATGCATCAACAAGGCTCTGATAGGTCAACTCCGCCAGTTTACCCTTGACAGGAGTAAAACTACATGAGCTAACTTGCTTGTCCCAGCTGACAGATGCAAAGTTCGCGGGTCTTCTGCACCCCGTAAGGCATGAAGAACTCTGGAAAGGTTGATTGCCAGCCACTTTAAAAAGGTCTTTTGGTGCTGGAGTATTGCCATACCGCATAGGCAGGATTATTATCTGCCGGGGAGACAGCACCTCAGACAATTGCCGATAAACATCCTGAGCCATTACCACAGTCCTGTCGCTTACAAGGAGGTTGACACCGGATGTCACTCCGATTGAGCTCAGCCATCGGAGCTGTGATATGACTCGATTCACCTCTTTCTGACTCTCGGGATTGTGAATCGATATGTGTATTTTGTCCGGGTGCACTTCTTTCAATAGCTCCTGAACTTCCTTTTTTAATAACGGCAACCCATTGGTTGTGACCGTGAGATATGCAAGCGGATAAAGCGACTTGATTATTGAGAAAATCTCCGGATGCTCAAATGGTTCGCCGCCACCGAGCGACACAGCCTTGACTCCGTGGGCGATACAATCAACTGCGAACCTGACTACTTCCTCGCCACTCCATCTGCCGGTTTTTGCCGAGGCGCTTGAATTGTAGCAAAAGGGGCATTCCTTATGGCACTGATTGGTAATGTCTATAGAAAGAATCTCTATCTCCCAGTCATTCATCCTGATCCCTCTCTTTATCTACATCTATATACTCAATTCTCGGAGGCCTTATGCCGCGATAGGGCAACTGCGCCAAAACGTTGATTTCATCAATATAATTCGTATCCTCAGTCATTACAAAATACGGATAGGAATTCCCGGCTATCTCTATAGTATTGTTCACCGACTGGAAAAACGCATTTATTATCAGGTCGGCTTCCTGCGTGGCGACAATAGCTCTGGGATAGATGGCACTCAAACTCTCCTCGAAATTGCAGCGGCAATTGCTGAACCATTCTTTCATATTCTGTTTCCCAATACTTTCTTTAAGCCCGGAGCTATAACGGATGCTATTCCTTTCCTGAGTCGGAACACCGGGAATAACCGGAAGCCAGAGCAAGCGTTCTTTATTTATCCTTTTCTCAGACCATTCTTTATAATGTGGAGGACGACAGTTTGGGTCATATATATCTATCGGAGCGACAAGCCCTATCACCGTTGGTGAAAGACCATATTGCGTCATGGGAAGCTCCTTATAATATTGGTGTTTGGGAAATTTGCATTTGCCACATCGCTTGCAATCCGGCACACCTAATATATTCTCTCTCACCAGAATCTTCTTAATTCCTATTTCTGCTGACTTTTTAGTCACTTTCCTGATTCCTTCATAGCTTACATATTCATCACCATAGGTCTTGCATTGGAAAAACTCTTCCATAAATATGTGGGGGCTATCCTTGAAAGATACTGGGAAGTGGAGCGCATTGCTCCTCACAGTATCACTTAGCTGTTCAGCTTTCAGCGGCACGGCGGGAATGTAAGTCAAATCTGTGGGACGATTGGGAGAATAAGGCTGCTGATAGAGGAAGTATGGATAACCATCCATAGTGTTAGTATGTACATATTTCTTAATGTCAGTATCCCAATCGGTATAAGTGTCGATATAATAATGATATATACCCTCTATGATATTATTATGTAAAAGATACTCTTTATCTCTTTTGTCCCACTTATAAAAATCGGCAATGTAAAGTCTCGCTTCCTCACAGATTATAACATAAGGGAAATCCCAGGAATTGTTTTTATGATTTTTCAGGCAAAGTCTTTTAAAGGAGTCCGTATGCTCCGGGGAAATCTTTACTATCTGAGGAAAGTCCAGCTTATCAATTGTCGGTTCCTCCAATTTCTTCATGAGCTCAAGAGCTTGCTCAAGGGTGAAATTCAGATTTCTGATTTCGTCCTCTCCTCCCTCTGTCATTTTGTTGCTAATTATATCTTCCAGACCTTGATCGCCGCAATCGTAAGGCACCGGACCATTATCGTCGAACTCAATCAATGCCACATTCCCCTCCTTGTCAATGCCGAACCATGAGGTCGCCATTGAGTGCGTTGCCGGATACTCCTTGTCTGTCTTCATTCTAATAGACTTTATCCGAATTTTCTATCAAAAGACAAATATAGTGTTTTTTCTGCACGAATATGAATTTTTCGGCAATAAAGAAAAGGCGCTGAAAATCATGTGATTTTCAGCGCTCTTGATTGTGACCCCGGAGAAGCCGAGGTTTATCGTTGTAACTAAGTAGTATTCAGAATATTGTAATGCCACGCTTTCCGTTGTTCACGAATTGCACACGGCATTATTTCAATGTTCTTACCCATTATTCCATTAGGGCAATACAAAATT
>JAIDJW010000048.1 GCA_029052015.1 Paramuribaculum sp.
TGAAGCCAACGCTCCCGAAACCCTTAAGACCTTGCGCGAAAAGGTTACCGCTTCAGGCATAACGATGTTCCAGAGCAGCCCCGACACAGACTTCGGCGTAGGCTACTACTGCTACTATTATTACTGGAACCGTCACAACGACAACAATATCGCAGGTGTGATGGGCCCCATGGAGTTTGACGTGGTGCGCAACAACGTCTACAAGCTGAGCGTCGACAAGATTTCACGCATCGGCCATCCGCGCATCCCCGGCAATGACCCCAATCCTCCCACACCTTACACTCCTGACGAGAGCGACGAGATTTATCTTGACGTGACAGTTGAGATTAGCCCGTGGGCCGTGCGTCTCAACAGCATCAAATTCTAGACCTTAGCCTTGTAAACCGATCTCAAGCTATCTAAAGATGAAAAATCTTCTGAATAAAGCCATTGGCTCCATCATGGGAGTGGCGCTTGCCGCCGCCTCCATGATGGGGATGACCGGCTGCAGTGTCATCAACGATGACCTCGATCCGTGTCCTCAGGGCGTCAAGCTCCGGTTTGTATTCGACTACAACATGGAGTTTTACAACACCTTTCCCGCGCAGGTCGACTGTCTGACCCTCTTGGTCTATGACCGCGACGGCAAATTTGTGACGAGCCGCACGGAGACAACCTCCGCTCTTGCCGACGAAAACTACCGTATGACCCTCGACCTTCCCGCCGACACATATCACTTTGTGGCATACGGCGGCATGGAGTGCGAAAAATCAACATTCCATTTTGTCAAGAATCCCTCCGCCGGCACAACCCTTGCCGAGCTGCAGGTGAATATGAACGACAACTGCGTCAGTGCCAATCCCGGTGAAGAGCTTCATCCTCTTTTCTTCGGCGACCTTGACCTCACAGTCGATTCCAAGGCGATGGACTATACCGCCGGCACCGTGTATATGATACGCGACACCAACACAATCAGGGTCGTGCTTCAGAATGTTGACGGCACGCCGGTCAATCCCGACGACTTCACATTCACCATCTTCGATGACAACACGCAGCTTGCCTTTGACAACTCCGTGATACCCGTGGCCGACGGCAACACATATTCTCCCTGGCAGACCGGGCAGGTGACAGTGGGCACAACCGATACAGACGATGCCGCCACAATAGCCTTTGCCGAATTCTCCACCTCTCGCCTTATGGACGGCAGCGGGTCTCGCCTTGTTATCAATGACTGCATAAGCGATGAAGCTGTGCTGTCAATCCCTCTTGTCAACTATCTGCAGCTGATGAAAAGCGTCTCGTCAAAGTACAGCAAGCTCGGAGCTCAGGAATTTCTTGACCGCGAGTGCGACTGGACCCTGATGCTCTTCCTCGACAACGGCAGATGGATTGACACCCACATTGTTATCAACGACTGGACTGTAAGACTCAATCACGCGGAATTATGATTTCACTCTTCAAGCGACACAAAGCTCTGGCAGCGCTTGCAGCGTCGGCGCTGGTGCTCGCGGGGTGCACGCACGACGATTCTTCTGTGCTCCTCTCCGAGGGAGATGTGACACTGCGGCTCACACTGGAGACCGGCTTGGCACCCGCCGACAGCAGGGCGCAGGCGCCTGACGATTATGAAAAACCTTCAGGCGAATTCGAGCAGATCAACACCCTGCGCGTCATCATTGTGCGCCATCTCGATGTTGACCCCGCTACCGGCATGCCTCTCGAAGGCGACGCCGCAAAAGACGCGGAGGTGGAGTATAACAAGCTCGTCATGACAAGCCCCGAAACAGGAATGCCGCTGCGCGACAACCTCGAGTTCAAGGTGCATGACAACGAGACTAAGCTAATCTATCTCATAGCCAATGAAGAGGCGCTCCCAAGTCCGATAAGCGACGGCGTGTCGACGTCTACTGCCTATCTTGACGGCCTTGAGCGCGGCCACAAGTTCAATGCGGCGATATTCAATGGCTGGGCGGCATCGATGACCGGTAACTTTCCTGTTGCCGACGGCAATATGTTTGCCCACTCACGCGCGGTACCTCTCACAGAGTTCTTCAAGGTTGAAGTGACCCGCAACTCTCCGGGGCGCACCGATTCAGATAACTCCATTAGAGAAGGGGAGGCCCAGAGCGTGCATCTTTTCCTCACGCGCGCGGTTGCAAAGGTGTCCTTCAATGTCAAGGTTGACGATTCCTACAAAGCTTCCGGCTCAAACATCACCGGCATACGTTTCAGCGGTTTCAACTGGACCGAATACGTATTCCCGCATTGCGCAACATACAGCCCTGATAAGGTTGCGGAGGATTTTCCGGATTACAATGCCGATGGCACAGTGAAGCAGACCCAGAGATACATCACCTCATTCAAGTCATATCAGCGAACACAGCAGGGAGGATGCTCTTACGACATCACCGGGCTGAATATCCCGGTTGCCAAGGGCACAAACACCGTTGTGGGTCCCTTCTATTTCCCCGAGTCATGTTTTGAGAGCACCGGCACATTCAATGTGCAGGTTCAGCTCGACGGCAATAACGAGTGGCTGAGTGGAACCCCTACCGCAACAAACATCCTCACCATCGGCGGATTTCCAGCCGTGGCGCGAAACACCCACCTGAAGTACACCCTTACTTTCGGCGCCGCAGGCATGAGCTGGCAGGCAATAGAGGCTCCCTACAACTCCGTTTTCCTCGACCCCTGGTTCGGGCTATGAAGCACATTGAAACATACAAAAGGTGATATTCCGGCTACGATACACACATCATGTATATTATGAAGAATACAATATATTCATTCCTTATAGCTTTGGCGTCAGCGTCAGCGCTTACATCATGCACTGACGAGAGGCTGTGGACCGACTCCGACATTATCGGCGACGGAGAGGCGAAGGTGGCTGCCACAGCAACATTCAAGAGTTTTGTGCCCGCACTTGAAGACTCACGTACCGCCGGCACTGCTGTCGATGGCATAACATCGCTCACAGTCTATGCCTTTGACCAGACAGGCAATGAACTCATCGACTATAAAGCATTTGCTGCCGATGAGCTCAAAGCTCTTGAGAATAATACCCAGAAACCCGCCGACGGCAGCGGAGTAGCGCCTGAAGTCTCAACCTCCAAGGTCACATTCAGCTTCCCGCTCCAGTATGGCAAGTACAAGATATATGCGGTAGCAAATGCCGATATGTCCTCATACGCCATCACCGATGAAGCCTCGCTCAAGGCTGTAGCCTTTAGATGGCAGACGGATATAACGAAAAACTCCCAGATGTTCGGCTGGTTTGACACCAAGGACGCCACCGCTATCAAGGATCCCCACGGATTCAATGCCCCGGTAGTCACTGTCAATAAAAGCAATATGCCTCTCACCGCATGGCTTGTGCGTCTGGCGTCGAAAGTCACTGTGTCCTACGATGCTTCCAAGCTCAAGGACAACGTGTTTATATTTCTGAAGAGCGTGCAGATCAAGGATATTCCCGCATCATGTGCGCTCGGGGAGTCAAACACACCCACCGACAAATCACAGCTTGTCTCTGACGGTGAAATATATTATTACTACGACACCACGCAGGGCGCGCCCGAAAAGTCGGATTATAATCCCGCCACCTATCCGGCTGTGCTCACCCAGCATATCAAAGACTTCGGCTCCGACCACTCCCACGCTGCCGACGCCCTCTTCTTTTATGAAAATAACCAGGGCACCGGCAAAAACAAAGGTCAGGACGTGCTGATAAACGACACTGGCAAGCCCGGCAGCGACGGCAAGATAGACTATCCTGACGGCAACAATCCCGCACCCGACACCGGCTATAAGGATGAGGTGCGCAATGGCACATACATAGAGGTAAAGGCGTTCTATCGTTCTAACGAGGTTGACCGCCTTGGAGAAGGGGAGATAACCTACCGCTTCATGCTCGGTCAGAACACCACTACCGACTATAACGCCAAGCGAAACTATCACTATAAGCTCACCCTCAAGTTCAACGGCTATGCCAACGATGTTGACTGGCACATTGAATATACTCCCGAGCCTGATATCTATATCCCGAATCCATATTACATCTCCTATATCTACGACAAAAGCATGACTCTGCCGGTGCAGGTTACCGGCGAGATGGAGCCGGGCAGCGAGCTCAAGGCTGAGATAATACAGAACGACTGGATGCCTTACAATTACGAGAAGCAGGAGTATGCGCCTGCCGACCAGTACTACTCCCCCGGCAGCTATAATTATGATCAGACACAGAAACTGTGGAACGGTTTCCTGTCTCTGCGAAACACCGGTCATGTAAGGGATATCGCAGAAGGATTGGGATTAGGTCCATCAGATGCCGCAGCGGAAAATGAGAAGTACTGGACAGAGAATGAAAGAGGCCATCGCAAATATTCCATAGAAATTGGAGAGCATCCCGACTCTAAGGATGGTGACTATGAAGTGGTTCTGTCGAATCAGAGTGATAAATCTGTCAGGGTGTTCAACGTGCCGCTTTACACACGTGCTAAAAACCTCGTAAAAGCTTCGGGCTATACCGGCAATAATCCGTACGTCTCCTATCAGCGCAAGGCTGTTGTCAAGTTTACAGCGAAACTCAAAAATCCGGAAACCGGCAATTATGAGGAGGTTTCAAAAACAGCTGATATAATTCAGGTGCGCCGAGTTGTAAACCCCAAAGGTATCTGGCGTGCGCATAATGAGGATGGCATTTTTAAAGTTCATCTGATGCGACTCGAAACCGAGTTTACTACCGACCCCTGGCAGTCGACCGGTCAGTTCCAGACCTTTACCTCGCAGGGACCGTGGACAGCAGAAGTCATGGTTGAGGGCGGAGATAATTCCAAAGGCTGGATAAAGCTGTCAGGCATAGGCCGCTCTACTCTCGGTAGCGACGGCAAGATTCATGGAGAGAACGACTAGGAAATCGAATTTAACTATAAACCAAATGGCACGATAAGCGAAAATCAGGTAAGATATGGCGTTATAAAGGTGCGT
>JAIDJW010000049.1 GCA_029052015.1 Paramuribaculum sp.
GACTGGGAAAAATCCAATCCGGATCTCTTGAAAAAGCACCTTAATATTAGAGACACTGCATCGATCAACCAATTGGGGGTTTTGTCCAATCTTGAAGCCATTAATGCCGAGATGATAAAGCAAGGCATTGAGCGCAGTCAGCGAATGACTGCACTCCACAGAATTGCCAAAGAACAATTGGCCGTCCTTAATAAGACCCATTCTGAGCATAACTTCAAGAAACTTTCAGGGAATGATCCTACGAGATTTATCAATTAGCGTATTTACGTTATCTCATATTTTGATATTGTAATGTCACAGTGGCCGCCGGGCAGTTGGTCAAGAGAGGCCGCTGCCCGGCAACCTTTTTCACTCATTTAGTTTCTCTTTTTCAGACACTTCCTCCATTGCGTTATCAATATCCGGCCGCTTTATCAGCTTCCAGAAATTGAACCGCTTGCGTATGCCCTTGTACTCAAAGTAATTGTTGACACACGAATTGATTTCAATTCCGTAAACGATGAAGAGCATGGCTATTGATATGACCGGCACACCAAGCGCAGGGGCAAACGTACGGCTGCATCCCTCAGCGATTGTTACCCAACACAGATAGTCTATCATCTTGTTTATCGTGCGCCGCCACATACGGCTCAGCCTGATCTCCTCGCCGCGCTTGGTCGCCGCCATGACTCCAAACCGCAGATCCACGAAGCACAGCACGAGACCGAGCAGCAGCCATGGCGCGAGGTGAGCGTAGAAGTCAGCCACCACGGCCATGAGTGCTGCAATCATACTGCGTATCGGTGTATGATAGTATTCCTCGATCATCGCTTACTCACTCTTCAGTTACAATATTTGCGGCGAGATACTCGAGCCACAACCATGCAGGCACCTTTGCGGGCTTGTAGTCCTTTGTGAGGTGCACAGAGCTCAGAACCTCTCCGGCATCGATCGCTGCGGCGCAGACCGCCTCAAAAGCCTCCTTGCTGTAACGACGGTCGGACACCGTCGGTGCCTCTTCCTCCGACTTAGGTGCGAGCATGTCATTGAGGCGTTTAAGATAGGCGGCATCGTCTTCTTCCTCCTCGCGCGGCATGTCCTTACCGACCTGTTCGCACATCGTCTGCCACTCGTTCATGCCCTTTGCATAGTGGGCGCGCAGCAGCAGCGTCTCCGACATGGCTTTGGCCGGCAGTGCCAGCTGAAGGGCATCGCCGAGCACGTTCATGCGGTTTATCATTTCAACGTACCTCATGCCTCAGCTCCTTTCCCGGCATTACCCGATCTGCTGCCAATGAGAGCGTCGACAAGCTCAACTACTGCAGCCGACACTTCCGCAAAATCACACCCCGGATTATAGGTCACCACAAGATTGCTGTAAGGCGAACAAGAATCAATACGGGCGACCTGCAAACCGTCGTTACGCACCACGTCACCGCCCTGAAAGTTTGTCACCACCTCGCTGTCACTCTCGATCGCACCGCTTATGCTGTACTTGCCGTCGGCTGTATTGGCCTCTGCCTGTTCCACCTTGCTTACAAGGCCGATAATCTTTAGACGTTCGTTCATTGCTGTTGTTTTTTAGTTTGATATTGTTGTATTTAAATTCAGATGTTCGTTACGGTCGACACATTTCTGTTCACGCTTGCCAGAACCGCATTTCCCGACGAGTACCAGATGATCACAACTGAGGTTATGGCATCGCCATACCAGTTGATCTCGGTATAGCCGGAAAGACTGAGTGCCGTGGTCACAGATCCGGAAGCAGCCATTACGGCTCCTATGGTAGCCGAGCTCCATATCGGCGAGTAAAGCGAGTGATATCGGTCGACCGATGTGCCGCTTACATACTTGAAAATCCTTATGACCGACCCGGCGGCAAGTGTCCCGCCGGCATAGTATGTCGCATCGAGCTGTGCGGCCAGATTGTAGATGTAGTATGTGTAATATGTCCCTGATTTGTACAGAACCGCACAGTTGAGCGTGTATGCGAAAGAGCTGGCCGAAAACACCGGAACCTTGAACAGCGTCGTCACCGATGCGTGGTTTCGGAGACTGACATATTTGCCCTCATACATGCCGTAAAGATGCACATACATCATACCGCCGACCGACAGTCCCATGCCGCTGACCTCCGAAGC
>JAIDJW010000005.1 GCA_029052015.1 Paramuribaculum sp.
GCTATAATATTTCTGTCGAGTCCCCGCACGGCAAGCCCTCTGCCCCCGACCCGGTAAGCAATATGCGTTTTACCAACGGTGAATTTGATGAAAAAGAAAATACATTTTCGTTCAGAAATCCCGCTACCGCAGGAGTATATTTCGGACTCTCCGACAGAGCGGAAATGATACTTGCCACTCCTGGCACTGTCAGCGCTGATGTCCTCAAAGTTTACACAGGCACACTGACTTCAACAAATGTCAGCTATGCCAACGACACCAAAGCTCCATCATTTTCCACTACCAAATGGACAGTGATGCCCTCCTACAGATATGCACCTACAACACTCGAAGGTTTATTCGGCAGCAATGTCGCTCCCGATGCCAATACCACCAAACCGCTCAGAGTAGTGGCATGGAACGGTGCCGGACCGAGCGAGGAAAAGACTATCAACCTGAAATTCATTCCGCTTGACGCCCTCGAAGTCGACGTTGACCAACTCCCCGAAGGCATGGCATACGATGCCGAATCAAAGCTCATAACATACACCCGCTTCACCCCCGAAACAGCGATACCCCTGAAACTGCCTGAAGGAGCCAACCGCATCTACTATGTTGACAGCAAAACCGCACCCTCAAGCGCCCAATCACCCACCGGCACAAAACCACTCAATGCCCCCGACGACGGCGAAACAACAATATGGCTACCCATAGAATATGATGTCGCTCCGGTGCACTATCAGCAGAAATACATTTCAGTCACCCCCGCCATATATACTCTGACCCAGAGCAGAATAATTTTCGGTCCCGAATCGTCGCGCCTCACTCTCCTCTGCCGGTTTGTCGGCGGAGAGGAAGGAGCTGTGCCGGCACCCGACATCACCGTGAAGCCCGGCAGCAATGTGCTTGAAAGTGCAGGAGGCATGGTCTCCTTCATCGGCAACAATATGGCATTCGAGGTCAGCTCAAACAACGGCAATACCTCCGAGCCCGTATTCCAGTACCAGTTCCGCGAGCCGGATGCAAACGGCGCCTGGGCGCAGAAACCGTCGGAAGTAGCGTGGGAGGACCTGTCTGCGGGGCTCAACAACACTATACACGTATTCAAGAGCGGACGTCTCTTTGTGCGCGAAAAAGTGAACGGCGAGGCCAATTACTCCTACCGCGACATCCAGAAAATTGAAACCACACAATACTCCACCCTCGCTGCGCTCAAGGCCGATGCCGGCGAGGAAGAGATAGTCACCATCACCGGTCCGCTCAGAATCATGGGAGCGTATCGCACCGAAGTCAACGGTCAGGACGGCACAACGCGCTACGTCTATGTCGTTGACCGTGACGGCAACGCCATAAAACTCGTTGCCGAGCTTGCCGGCGACGGATATGCCTTCCCCGAAAGCTACTACGATTTCAAAGGCAAGACACTGGTGATACCCGGAGGAGGAGTCACCGGAGTTTTCCGCGGCAGAGAGAGCGGCTTCAGCGAAATATGGGTCACAACCCCGACAATGAAATACCTCAGCTTCCTCTCCGAAGCACACGAAAACGAGGGCTTCGGCGATATTCCCGAATATGAACGCACCGAAGTCACCGCCGCCGATTTCAACCGCCTCGTCACAGTGCGCGGCATGACATGGCTCAACGAATCGGGCAACGCCCTGCGCGACGCTGCCGGAAACATCGTCCCACTCTATGCCCGCCTCAAGGGCACCGAGCCATCCTTTGCCGACATCATTGCGGCCTTCGGAGGCGAGGACGGCAAGGGCAAGCAGTTTAGCGTCACCGGATTTGTAGGTCAGGCTTCAGGCCGCCTCGCGCTCTTCCCCGTCGAGATGCCTAAGCCATGCCCCTCCACCCCTGTGCTGCTGGCTCCAAACCCGATATCCACATCCAACGACAATGTCGACGAGCATGGCTACATACTCGCCAATGCCATATCCAACTCAGTGACCCTTGAAGTGGAGGACGCCGCCGAAAGCAGCGAGGATATCACCTACTACATATCCATGACCCTCAGCCCAGACGGCACCGACCACCCCGTAGAGATGGTAGAGAACGGCATCAAGGGCAGATACACCGTCGACCTCATGAGCGGCGATGCGAAATATATCAAAGTATGGACAAAAATAGGCTCGCTGATGTCGGTGACACCCGCAATGGTCAGATTCAACAAAATTCAGGCACGCGAAATCGGCTCCATAGTCGACTTCAAGACCCTGGAATTTGGCGAAGGCGACCAGTCCAAACGCGCCACACACTACAAGATGACAGGCAACGCCATTGTGGAGAAACGCACCGAATACTTCCTGTATGTGCGCGATTACAACGGCACCTCCACTGCTGCAACAGGCAGCGATGTCGACAACAAATACCGCTATCTGCTCATCTACAACGCCAACACATGGGCCAACCCCATCATCAATGACGAGAAAACCCGCGAAAAGCGCTCTCTTGAGTCCGGCGACGTCATTACCGGCTTCGCACTCGTGCCTCAGCCCGACAATGCCGACGACGGTATAGACGAGAGCCTGAAGGCCAACCTTATCAGCTACTCCACCGGATTTGCCAGAACATTCCGATTCGTCAATACTGTGCCGGAAGAGGAGACACCTGTTGCTAAAGTGCAGAAAGTCGACTATGACGATGCCGCGCAAACCGACCACTACTACACCAACATCACCGTAGGAGAGGCCGACAGGATGTCACTCGTCAAGCTCGAAGGAGTGAGAGTGCTACCACGCGAAACCAATCCTGACGCCGCTCCAGATGCCGCAGACGACACCAAATGGATATACACCCTCAATATCGGCGACCCCGCCACCAACCCGGTGCGTCTGACATTCGACATATTCCCCAACACACAGGGCTGGCACGCAATGTACCGCGCCGACACACCATTCAACATCACCGGAGTTGTTGTGCGTGTCGACAAAAACGGCACCACATCCTACGCACTCGCACCGACAAACATAGAGGCGGCAGAGAGCCTTGACGGAGCGCTGCAGGTTTATCTTGAGGAAACACCCGACGACAAACGCGCCAACGAAGTGCAGGATTTCATCAGCGGCACAGTGGTGATGAACTACCCCGACGATGCCGACGCGGTGATATACTACACCCTCGACGGCACTGACCCGCGCAACAATCCAGCAGGCAGAGCCGTGTGGAATCCCGCCGAGCCGCTGAAACTCGCCGACAGAAGCATACAGGTAAGGGCATTCGCCGCTAAACCCGGCGCCAACCCAACCCCCACTGTAAGCCGCACATTCCGCAAACAGACATCCGACGTGCAGTTCATACTCAACTTCCTCGCCACAGCCGAGCAGGGCAAGACCTACCGCTTTACAGAGCGAGTGAAAATTGTGGCCGCCGCAGGCGAGTATATGTTTGTTGCCGGCTCGGTAGGTCACTTCCTGCCGATATACATGGGCACAGACTGGAATCCTGCCGAATATCCCGCAGAATCATACATCGAAAAATTCAATGTGACATACCGCGTGGATGAATCCGGCAACCGCATGGGCGACGCAACAGCCTTCGCCGCAACATATCCGGCGGCTATCGCTCCCGAAGACATGACACCCGACCGGCGCTTTGACATCAAGGCCGACTCTGTCACCGCCATATCAGCAGCAAACGCCCGCCGCCTTGTCAAAATCCACAATGTCAGCCTGCACAAAAGCGGCGACGGCGAAGAAGCCCTCTGGACCGTACGCCAGTCGACCGGCAGAGAGGAATATCCCCTCGCATTCACCCTCGGCAAGCCTGAGGCGCTCCCCGAGTCACCCCTTGTCGGCAATCTCTGGAATATGACCGGATTCGTGATGCTCGGCGCCGACGGCGAAGCGCAGCTCTGGCCCGTCGCTCTCGAAGAAGTTGAGCAGGCCGAGCCGGTGACCGTGCGCGTCACCGATGCCGAAGGAGGTCCCGCCGCCGATGATCCCCTCAGATGGCAGGGCACATTCTATCCCGTCGCAACAGTCACCCTCTCATATCCCCAGAGCCCACGCGCAGTCATCTACTACACAGTAGGCGACGAAACCGTTGACCCCGACGCACAATGGTATGTCTACGGACTGCCCATCACAGTTGTCGGCGACATCCACATCCATGCCTACGCCGAAGTGCCCGGACGCCAGCGCAGCGAGTATATCCACATCGACCTCACCCGCGCCCCCGAGTCTGCCAAAATCAGCGGCAAACTCCGCTTCAAGCCCCAAACATTGCCCGGCAAAGTGCTCGTGACCATAGAACCAGAAGAGGATCTCGCACCCGGCTACTCCATCTACTACACCACCAAGGAAGGCATCACCCTCACACCGGAAACAGGCGAACTATACACCGGACCCGTTGAAATCACCGAGACATCATGGCTCATGGCCATCCTCGTCGAAGAAGGCAAGGAAGCCGGCGAGGTATGCTACACCAATGTGTTCGTAATCCCTGAAACAACCGCCATAGAGGATATTGACGCAGTCGGAAGCATCACCGTCAGAGGCAACGACATCATCGCCCCGCAAGGCACACGGATATACGACATAAACGGTCGTCCGGTCAATTCTACCGGTCTCGCACCCGGCATATACATTGTCCGCACCCCGGACGGCAAAGCCCTCAAGGTGAAAATCTAAAAGTTTAGAAACATAGAAGTTTGAGGCGGGAGGCTGTGTAGCCTCCCGCCTCTCGTTTTATGGCAACATCAAACCATAGCCCCAGGCAGCGCGTTCTATTGGTGTCAAATCAAAAAAACAAATCAAGTTCAACACAAAAGAAACTATTATGAAAAAGCTTCTTATGAGCATTGTAGCGGCTGTGGCAGTCGCATTCGGCGCAAGCGCGCAGAGCCCGGAGATACAGCTCGGCTACGGTGGATACACACAGATGGATGCCACCGGCATGCACGACGGACTGGGCAAAGTCAAAACCGCTTGGGGCGCGCTAAATGTCGGAGTCAACTTCAAGGTCGCCCCCAGATTCTGGGTCGGACCGTCATACACATTTTCAAGCACAAGCACCAAGCACGGCGACATCAATGTGTACTACCACGTCATCATGCTCAACGCACGCTATGAATACTGGCGCAACAGCATCGTAACCATGTATGGCCATGCTGCCATCGGCGCGGACATCACCCACTCCGGACTCGAAGATGCACGCAACAAAGGCTACTTCGCATTCCAGATTTCACCAATCGGCGTGCAGGCAGGAATCGGCAGCGGAGTATCACTCTTCGGCGAACTCGGTTTCGGAGCCCAGGGTCTGCTCAACGTCGGCGTACGCATCGGCCTCTGATCATGCATCGGCGGTGTCTTTGCAAGCAAAGCGCTCAGCGATAATCAACCGCCGCCATCCAATACAAGAATCATAATAGCTATAATCATGTCCGACCGGCTCACTTACGAAGAAAAAAAGGAACTCCCCGACTCAGCATTCGGACTCCCAGAACGGAGAGAATATCCCATGCCCGACGCCGCACACGTTCGCGCAGCTGAAGCATACTTCAGATACTGCCCTGAAAACCTCAAGCCACATCTTGCAAAAGCCATACTGCAGCGCGCACATGAATTCGGAGTCGACATCCATAGCCCCGCAGTGCTCGCATACGCTGCCGGATAAAAGCATTTTACCATCACCCCCTCCCCGCAGGCACAACACTCCTGCGGGGATTTTTTGTGCCTGTTATTTATCGTCAAAAGCACTGTTACAAAACACTAATTATTGTATTTGCACACATCAGTATTTAACACTACGACACCACACCCCCACTCCGCACAGCGCTATCTGCATGGCAATTAACCCCCGCAAACCGCATTTCTGAAATTTGCTCACATTTGTTTAATCTTAACCCATTTATTACCAATTGTTAACACACAGCTTGCGTCAGCCTCGCCGGTTGACTAATTTTGCAATGCAAACGATTGTGCAAAGAAAAAGGATTTGGGACGCGAAGTCCGACTATCCTAAGCCATGAATCTAACACAAATCCTATAATTTCGAACCAACCTACAATGAAAAAGTCAATACTCATATCTGTTCTTGTGGCCTTTTGCGCCATATTCTCATCCTTCAAGGCTCAGGCAGTGCCGCCGTTGAAACTCGAATACCTTCCCGCAGCGACATGGGGCGTGGAAAGCATCGACGACAACATACTCGGCTCAGGCACACTCCTTGCCGACAGCGGCGAAGAGCAGCCCACACTTCAGGACAAACTCGACGCAATGGTTGAAGAACTCTCACAATACGCCGCCTCATACCTCGGCACACGATACCGCTGGGGAGCCACAGGACCCAAAAACTTCGATTGCTCAGGCTTCACAAGCCATGTTTTCCGAAAAGTAGGGGTGGAACTCAACCGCACCTCCCGCATGCAGTACACCCAGGGCCAAAGCGTTGACCGCACAGACCTCAAGCCCGGCGACCTCATGTTTTTCAGCAGTCCACGCACACGCCGCGGAGTCGTAGGCCATGTGGCGATAGTCGTTGAAGTGTCACCCGACGGCAAAAGCTGCACATTCATCCACGCCTCCACCACCAAAGGCATCACATATCAGAAATTTCCCGACGGAGGCTACTTCAGCCGCAACTACATAGGCGCAAAGCGTGTGCTAAGCACCGACAACATCGCCGCATAAAGCGCCGGCGCTTTTTTTTATTCCACCACCTTAACCGCCGGATTGATAAACCACACCTCCTCGCTCGCGCGCGTCACCGCAGTGTACATCCAGCGATACAAATCCATCCCGTAAGCCTCCGGAGCGATATAACCCATATCCACAAACACCGTCGGCCACTGACCGCCCTGAGCCTTGTGACACGTCACCGCGTAGGCATACTTCACCTGCAGCGCGTTGAAATACGGATCGCTCCGCAGCATTCTCATCCTCACCCCGGCAGGAGTATCGGCGGTAAACAGGTCCGGGTCGCACATTATGCTTGAATAAAGCATCTCTGTCAGATTCGCCGGCAGTCCCGGAGTGTCGCTCGTCAGAGCGTCAAGCATTATCTTGCAGTCAAGCTCGATGTCCCTGTCCGGCAGCGTCAGCCTCACATCAGCGAACCGCAGCCCGTACTTCGTCTCCGTGCCATAGATATGGCTCACGTAAGCTATGTCGCCGTTGGCTATGAAATCCAGACCCTTGACCTTAGCGCTCCACAGATAATTGTTTTTGGCAACAAGCAGCCTCTCGTCGACACACAGCTCCTCCTCCCTGCCGAGAATCCTCGACCGAATCGCCAGATTGAAACCCGTAGCCCGCTTGTTTGACCGCGTTATCACTATCGTGTTGTCCACGCCTCCCGAGCTGTACGCATCCTCCAGGTCCTCCTCAAGCTCCTCGCTGGTGGTAATCACAACATCGTCAAAACCCCTCGTGCGTATCTGCGGCTCAGGCAGCTCAGGCAGCCTCATCGCCTTGCGCAGCCAGGTGGCATTGTAGAGAATGCCGCTCCGTCTGGCCTGACGCACAACCTCAGTCATCACCGCCTTGCTCACCCTCAGCCCGTAGCTCCGAAGCACACCCACATTCATCGCCGGGCTCTCGTCCGTGCCCACCGGAGGCAGCTGCGCCGTATCGCCAACCAGAATCATCCGGCAACCGATGCCGGAGTACACATAATGAATCAGATCCTCAAGCAGATTCTCCCTGCCCGAGCTGCCGCCGCCTATCATCGAAGCCTCGTCGACTATAAACACCGCATCTGCCAGCGTATTGTCGGCAACAGCCCCGAACTCAAACCCGTTGCCCGGACCCGGAGCGCGATATATCCGCCGGTGGATAGTAGATGCCGGATAGCGCGCCAGCGCCCCGAAAACCTTTGCCGCCCTGCCCGTCGGCGCAAGCAGCACCACCGGAATCTTACACTCCCGCAGCGCCCTCACAAGAGCACCCGTCACCGAAGTCTTGCCAGTGCCCGCATAGCCGTTGAGAAGAAACACACTGTCGCTCACCGTCTCCGCCGAGCAAAAATGAGCCAGAGCCGCTATCAGCTCCACCTGCTGCGAATTTGGCTCGAAAGCCAGATTCAGATATATCCGTTCTGCAAACTCTCTGCTGTCCATCTCCACAAATATAGCCAAAAAATCCCAATCACCCACTTCTGCGCGCGGCTTGCTATGGAGCGGCGATTTCTTTGCAAGCAAGCGCTCCGCGATAATCTACCGCCGTTTTTATCTCCCGTGCGCGGCTTGCCGCGCGTAAAAATAAGCCTCGGGCACTGCTGCCCGAGGCTTATTATTCTTTTTTTCATCCTCTCTCGAAAATCGCCTAAAAGCTCCTTCGAGAGTATGAAAAAATTAGTCCTGATTCAGGTTAACACGCTTGAAATCAACAACTGTCAGACCGGCAGCACTCTTTGCGAGATACTGACCGATGGTGAGAGTTGCGTCCTTAACAAACTCCTGCTCAAGGAGCACAGACTCCTTGTAGAACTTGTTAACACGTCCGTCTGCAATCTTCTCGATCATCTGAGCGGGAAGATTTGCAGCCTTAGCCTCAGCGGTTTCCTTCATGATAGCGCGACCCTTCTCGGCATCCTCGGCTGTAATCCAGCCCTTGGACATATTGCTTTCGATATGGTCCTCGCTGTCAAAGTGGTTGGGGTTGAGTCCGGCTTTCTTGAGAGCTGCCTCAACAGCCTTCTTCACCTGCTCCTCCTTAGTCTTCTCGATAGCAACGTTGCGCTCGCTCTCAACAACTGCGGCGGGAACGCTCTCGATGCTCACTGCAACAGGATTCATCGAAGCCACCTGCATCGCAACATCGCGGCCAACCTGATAGTCTACACCCTCCTGGTTGAAGCCCACGATAGTAGCGAGCTTGTTGCCGAGGTGATTGTAGCTGGTGGTAGCGGGAGCCTCAATCCACTCGTAGGCGCCGATTTCCATCTTCTCGCCGGTCTTGCCGCTCTCCTCAACCACGAGGTCCTGGATGCTCTGACCGTCGAGCACTATAGCCTTGAGCTCATCCACGCTCTTGGGCTTGGAGCTCATTGCAGCGTCGAGAATTTTCTTTGTCAGGTCAACGAAGCCTGCGTTTTTGGCAACGAAGTCTGTTTCGCACTTCAGGGCCACTACAGCCGCGAAATTGCCCTCGTTATTTGCCAGCACGCAACCCTCTGAAGCCTCGCGGTCCTCGCGCTTTGCAGCCACTGCCTGACCCTTCTTGCGAAGAATCTCCACGGCTGCCTCTATGTCGCCGTTAGTTTCGGCGAGGGCTTTTTTGCAGTCCATCAGGCCGGCGCTTGTAAGATTGCGCAGCTTGGTGATTTCTGCCATTGTTACTGCCATATTGTTCTTTGTTTTTTTGCGTTAGTAAAAAATATCACGAGTCGATGCTCACTCTGCAGCGGGAGCTTCCTCGGCTGCAGCCTCTTCAGCTGCGGGAGCCTCGGCAGCCTCCTCGTTGCGTGCGCCGCGGCTCACTCTGCGACGCTCTCTGCGGGGAGCGCCCTCGCCGTTCTCGCCGGCTGCGGCTGCGTCAACCTTCTCAACCTTGCGCTCTTCGAGGCCTTCTGCCATTGCGCCGCACACTGTGTCGAGGATAAGCTCGATGCTCTTGCTTGCGTCGTCGTTGGCGGGGATTACGAAGTCAACGTCGTTGGGATTTGAATTGGTGTCTACCATAGCGAACACAGGGATACCAAGACGGTTTGCCTCGGCAACAGCGATACGCTCCTTGAGCACGTCAACTACAAAGAGAGCGCTCGGCAGACGGTTCAGGTCGGCGATAGAGCCGAGAGTCTTCTCGAGTTTGGCTCTCTGACGGGTGATCTGAAGCTTCTCGCGCTTTGACAGATTGTCAAAAGTGCCGTCCTTGGTCATCTTGTCGATGGCGGTCATCTTCTTGACA
Source organism: Paramuribaculum sp. (assembly GCA_029052015.1). GTDB lineage: Bacteria > Bacteroidota > Bacteroidia > Bacteroidales > Muribaculaceae > Paramuribaculum. Next base: position 9,828 of record JAIDJW010000005.1, read on the forward strand.
GCCTTGCGGATGGTCGGGAAGTTTGTGAGCATGCCGCCGGGCCAGCGCTCGATAACATAGGGCATGCCTACTGTCTGCGCTTTTTCGGCAACAACTTGTTTGGCCTGTTTTTTGGTCGCTACGAAGAGCACCTTCTTGCCGCTCTTGGCAATGCTCTTCAGAGCGTTGGCGGCCTCATCCAGCTTGGCGGCTGTCTTGTAGAGGTCGATGATGTGGATACCGTTGCGCTCCATGAAGATATAGGGCGCCATTGCAGGATTCCATTTTCTTTTGAGGTGACCGAAATGGCAACCTGCTTCTAAAAGTTGGTCAAATGTGGGAGTTGACATTATTTCTTTTCGTTTTTTGTTTACGTTCTTTTGGATTCAATCATGCGGTAGGGAGAACGATTATCCATCCGCACGATTTAGATTCTAAACACTTGGCACTCGCAGCGTCATTAACGCTTAGAGAACTGGAAGCGCTTGCGGGCCTTCGGCTGACCGGGCTTCTTACGCTCTACGCTGCGCGGGTCGCGGGTCATGAAGCCTTCCTTGCGCAGAGCGCTCTTGTCTTCCGGATTGATCTTCACCAGCGCGCGGGCGATTGCAAGGCGAAGAGCCTCGGCCTGACCTTTGTAGCCGCCGCCGTCAAGATTCACCTGGATGTCATACTTCTCGCAGCAGTCAAGAAGAGCCAGAGGCTGCTTAACGATATACTGCAGGATGCTGCTGGGGAAATAAGCCTCGAGAGCACGACGGTTGATTGTGATTGCGCCATTGCCATCCTTGAGGATTACGCGCGCAACTGCGGCCTTACGACGGCCTACTGCATTTACTGGTTCCATACTCTGGCTTATTTAAGTTTGTTAATGTCGATTACCTTCGGATTCTGAGCTGCGTGGGGGTGCTCGCTTCCGTTATACACGTGCATATTCTCGATGATGCGGCGACCAAGACGGTTCTTCGGCAGCATACCCTTCATGACTTTGATAAACAAGGGGTTGTAGCCGGGTTTCAGGTGCTTGTTCTGCGCCTTCTTCATCAGCACTTCCGGAGTGGTGGCGCGCTGGCCGCCGGGATAGCCGGTGTATGACAGATAAACTCGGTCGGTCATCTTCTTGCCGGTAAGGCGCACCTTGTCGGCGTTGATGATGATTACATTGTCGCCGCATTCCATATTCGGCGAATAGCAAGGCTTGTACTTGCCGCGGAGGATCTTGGCGACTTTAGCGCAAAGACGGCCAAGAACCTGGTCGGTGGCGTCTACCACCACCCACTCGTGCTCTACACTCTGAGCATTGGGGGTTACTGTTCTGTAGCTTAAAGTATCCACTTTTAAATAATTAATTAATAGGTTTTTAACAGAGCTGCGCGCTGCGCCGACAGGCCAATGGCGGCTTAACGCATCGCCCCGATGATTATTCTTACGGGCATAATCGGCTGCAAAATTACTAATTATTTGCTTATTACGCAAAACATTTCACCACAACAACCCCACTTTTTTATTTCACAAAAAATACTACTTTTGCACCCCGATTCACATAAGTAACCCGCAAAAATTAGCTGCGAGTGATTTTTGAGCTTTGTTCGAGTGATTTTTGTTTGAAGACGAAGGTTTGTAGCGAGCTACATGCCTGAGGATGAAATCGAAAAGCGCCGCAGTAAACAACGAGTTACCGATGACTTTTAATATCAACTAATTTTTTAAGAGTTACTTAGCATTATTACACATGAACAAAGGACTGACAGCACTCGCCCTCGGCACATTCGCCCTCGGCATAGCCGAATTCCTAATGATGGGCATACTGTCCAACATCGCCGCATCAATGAACATCTCCGTCACCACCGCCGGACACTTCATCTCAGCATACGCCGCAGGAGTGTGCTGCGGAGCCCCCGCGCTGCTCTTCGCACGAAAAATACCACTGAAAAAACTCATGGCGATACTCGCCGCAACAATAGCCGTCGGCAACCTCTGCGCCGCAATCGCCCCCACCTACTGGACATTCATGGCTGCGCGATTCATCTCAGGCCTGCCACACGGAGCATACTTCGGAGTCGGAGCAATCGTGGCGCGAAAACTCGCCGCCCCGGGCAAGCAGGTCAGCGCAGTGTCAATCATGATTGCCGGAATGACAGTCGCAACACTCGTAGGAGTACCCGCCGGCACATTCATTGCCAACACCCTGCAGTGGCGCGTGGCATTCTACACCGTCGCAGCCGCCGGAATCCTCACCTACATACTTATAAAAGTGTGGGTCAGAGACGTCGGCAAACTCCCCGACATGGGATTCAAAGGACAGTTCGGATTCCTCACCACCCTCCCGCCATGGCTGATATTCGGCGGAGTGATATTCGGACAGACAGGCATATACTGCTGGTACAGCTACATCGACCCCATGCTCACCAACGCAAGCCGCTTCACCGCCGCCCGGCTCCCATGGCTCATGGCACTCGCCGGATTCGGAATGTTTGCCGGCAACCTCATCGCCGGACGCCTCAGCGACCGATTCAAGCCCGCAGCAGTAGCCGCGGCAGTAATGGCGGCGGCAATCCCTATCCTCGCGCTCTTCCATCTGCTGGCAGACATTCAGACAGCCGCCGCGCTGCTAATGATGCTCGGCACAGCCTCACTATTCGGCTCAGGAAGCCCCCTCCAGTCATCAATCGTAGGCTACAGCGCCGGAGGCGAAATGCTCGGAGCCGCATGCATACAGATAGCCTACAACGCCGGCAACGCAATCGCCGCATACATCGGCGGACTCGTCATCAACGCCACCGGCAGCTACACCGCACCCTCACTCGCAGGCATACCCATCACCGCCGTCGGAGTAATACTCCTTATTATATTATACCGCCGCAACGAGCGCCCGGGCGCCCTCCACCACCCCTACTCCCCGGCGCCGAAGTCATGACACACACAAAAAAAGCGGGCAGCGCATCGCGCTGTCCGCTTTTTATTCTTTCAGATTAGTGGTTACGCCTCGGCAGGAGCCACATTGATAAAGCGGCGACCGTTTTTACCTTCGGTAAACACTACTTTGCCGTCAACGAGAGCATAGATGGTGTGATCCTTACCCATACCCACATTTTCACCGGGATGGTGCACTGTACCGCGCTGGCGTTTGATGATGTTGCCGGCCTTCGCGTACTGACCACCAAAAATCTTAACACCGAGTCGTTTGCTTTCTGACTCGCGGCCGTTCTTTGAACTACCTACACCTTTTTTATGTGCCATTTCTTTAAGATTTTAGAGGATTAAGCAACAACTTCTTTGATTAACACCTTGGTGAAATACTGACGGTGACCGTTTTTGCGACGATAGCCTTTACGACGTTTCTTCTTGAAAACAATCACTTTGTCACCCTTCACGAGAGGAACAAGCACCTCGCAGACAACCTTCGCGCCGTCTACTGTCGGAGCGCCGACCTTTACCGCACCCTCAGACTCGCTGAGAAGAACACGGTCAAACTCTACCTTGTCACCCTCTTTGGCATTCTCACCAAGATAGTGAACATACAGGAACTTCTCAGGCTCTGCCTTGAACTGCTGTCCTTGGATTTCTACAATTGCGTACATCCTTATTTATAAGATTTTACGGGTTGCATCCCGCAGGCGGCCACGCCACTCACTCTATTGGGCGAAGCACTTTTTCCGGGCCCGACGGGGAAAATTCGGCTGCAAAGATACACATTTATCTCCACCCCCGCAACCCCCAGCCTTTATTTTTATTCCCGACGCGAGCTTCAGCTAACCTATTTGTCGCCTGTGCGCGCAGCCATGGCCGCATTTATCTTCCATAGACGCACCTATAACCCCTTTTGTTACACACACATAGTTAAAATTCATTAATTCGCAAAACATCCTGAAAAACGCCCAAATATATTTGCATTAATCTGGATAATATCATACCTTTGGCGCAAAGAAATCTATTCCAATGAAAATAACCGGCATAAAAATCATCACAGCAGCACTGATTACCCCCATTATACTCGGCGCATGCTCATCAAAAAGCGACAAATCCGACAAGGATTCAAACGACTCAATCGCAACAGTGCTTCCATCGCGAATACCTGAGGTCAAAACCATGACTCTCCAGCCCAAAATATTCACACACGAAATTGTCAGCAACGGCAAAGTCAGCGCACACGATTTCGCCGACCTGCGTTTCGCATCATCCGACGCCGTCATTGACCGCATTTTTGTCAAGAACGGCACACACGTCCGTAAAGGACAAGCTATTGCAGAGCTCGACCGATTCAAACTCGAAAACCAGTTGAAGCAAAACGAAAACGACCTCGCAAAAGCAAAACTCGAACTCGCCGACGTGCTTATCGGACAAGGCTACGACCCCGACAAGCCGGAAGCAGTGCCTGCAGAAGTCATGAAACTCGCACGCCTGCGCAGCGGACTCGACCAGGCGGAAACCGTCATTAAAGCCACACGACGCGACCTTGAATCTTCCACACTCGTTGCCCCATTTGACGGAGTTGTGGCAAACCTTTTCCAGAAACCCCACAACCGCCCCGATGCCTCCCAGCCCTTCTGCAGAATCGTCGCTTCCGGACAGATGGATGTGGAATTTACCGTTCTTGAAAGCGAACTCCCGGTTATACGCACCGGCGACGAAGTAAACGTCGGAGCATTCGCATCTACCGACACATACCCCGGACGCGTCACAGAAATCAACCCCGTTGTCGACGAAGACGGCCTTGTCAAAGTGCGCGCATCCGTCACCGGAGCAAAAGACCTTTTCGACGGCATGAATGTCAAGGTCAGCGTGCGCCGCGCCCTTGACGAGCAGCTCGTGGTGCCAAAGAGCGCAGTGGTGCTGCGCACTGGCAAGCAGGTAGTGTTCACCGCCGACGGCAACAAAGCCATTTGGAACTACGTGCACACCGGACTTGAAAACATGAACGAATGCGTCATAGTTGACGGACTCCAGCCCGGCATGGAAGTCATTTATGACGGCAACGTCAACCTGGCCCACGAAGCACCCATCAAAAAAATCACCGAATAAACCAATCTCCTTAATATTATAGCTATCATAGCTATAATGCTATCATCTGCTACCTTAGATTATGGTCAAATTCCTGCTAAAGCGCCCAATAGCCGTCATAATGGCATTTCTGGCATGCGTGATTGTCGGGCTCGTCACATACTTCTCCCTGCCCGTGTCGCTGCTGCCGTCGATTGCCATACCGCATATCACCGTGCAGATTTCCGGCGACAACACCGGAGCGCGCGAACTTGAAAGCAATGTCACCTCCATAGTGCGCCGACAGCTCCTGCAAGTGGGAGGACTCAACGAAATCCGCAGCGAAACACGCGACGGCATGGCGGTGATTCACATGGAGTTTGAGTACGGCGTCAACACAGACCTCGCTTTTATAGAAGTCAACGAAAAAATTGACGCCGCGATGAACAGCCTGCCGAAGGACACCAAACGCCCCAAAGCCATCAAGGCGAGCGCAACAGACATCCCGGTGCTCTACCTCAACATGACCCTGCGCAACAATATCCCCTTCACAAAGCCTGACGAAGCACACTTCCTACAGATGTGCGACCTCGCGGAAAACGTTGTGCGCCGACGCATAGAGCAGCTCCCGCAGATTGCTATGGCCGACATCACAGGCATTCCCGGCAGAAGACTCACCATCGTGCCTGACGAAGGCAAGATGAAGGTGTCGGGAATCACAGTAGAGGATATAGAGAGCGCACTCGCCGCAAACAATGTGGAGCCGGGCACCATGACCGTGCGCGACGGATATTATGAATACAAAGTGCATATCTCCAACCAGCTACGCACCGTGGAGGATGTGCAGAACATCCGTATGCGCTCCGGCGAGAAGATGGTGCGCCTCGGCGACTTCGCAACAGTGTCGATAGTGGCCGACAACGAGGAAGGCTACTCATATTCCGACGGCAAACGCGCCGTAACACTCGCCATCATCAAGCAGAGCGAGGAAAATATGGACGACATGAAGAAGGCACTCGCCGAAACCACGGAGTACTTCGCCGAAATATATCCCGACATTGAGTTCACACAGTCACGCAACCAGACCGAGCTGCTCGACTACACCATCAGCAACCTCGTCCAGAACCTCATACTCGGATTCATACTCGTGTTTATCGTCACAGCCATATTCATGGGCGAGGCACGCTCATCAATAATAATAGGCTCCAGCATCATTGTGGCGATAATCATCACATTCCTGCTATTCTACCTATTCCATGTGTCGCTCAACATCATCTCACTCTCTGGCCTCATCCTCGCCGTCGGCATGATGATTGACAACTCGGTGATTGTCACCGAAAACATCACACAGTACCGCCACCGCGGCCTGTCGCTCATGCGCTCATGCGACCTCGGCACATCGGAGATGATTACCCCCATGCTCAGCTCGTCGCTCACCACCGTAGCCGTGTTCGTGCCCCTCATATTCATGAGCGGCATAGCCGGAGCCATATTCACCGACCAGGCATTCTCTATCACCGCCGGGCTCGGAGTGAGCTACATCGTAGGCATTATGCTGCTGCCGGTAATATATATGCTCGTCTACCGCCGCAAGGCATCAAAGCATAAAAACGCCGTGCGCGCCGAGCACACCGGCAAGACCGCCACACGCATCAACGACTGGATGGACAAGTGGTACACACACATCATCGACTTCGTTTTCGCCCGCAAATGGGTATTTCTCACCATCATAGCACTCATCCTGCCGCTGTGCGTGGTAATGTTCTATGTGCTGCCGGTCGAGAGAATGCCCAAAATCGACCAGAATGAAACAATCGTCAAGGTGGAATGGAACGAAAACATCAATGTTGATGAAAACGCGGCGCGAGTCAACAAACTGACAAGCGTGCTCGACTCCACTGTCACATTCCACTCCGCATACATCGGCCTGCAGGACTATCTGCTTGATGCCGGCAGCGAACTATCCCCCTCCGAATCCGAAATTTATATCAAAACCGCCTCGACAACGGACATCGCGCCGCTTCAGGAGCATATTTCGGCCACCCTCGCGCAGAAATATCCCAAAGCCATCGCAACATTCGCTCCCCCGGAAAACATTTTCGAGAAAATATTCTCCTCATCCGAGGCCGACCTTGAGGCACGCCTCCACTCCTCCGACAAAGCCGCCACGCAGGACATCGCGACCTTGCTCAAGCTCTCGGGCGACATCGACGCCGCCACCGGAATGCTTTCGACCGGAATCGCGCTGCGCGACCGCGTCAACATAGTAATCGACCGCGAGAAGCTGCTCGTGTACCGCGTTGACTACACCTCCGTTGCGCGCGCGCTCCGCACCGCCTTCAAGAGCAACACAGTATCAACCCTCCGCTCATACCAGCAATATCTCCCCATCGGCATCAGCGGCGAGGGACACACAGTGGACGCCATACTCTCCACCACCCTCATCGAGACCCGACCCGACAGACAGGGCAACACAAGCATGATACCGCTCAAAAATCTTGTGAGCGTGGTGCGCGACCAGGACCTCAAGAACATCTCAGCCGGACGCAACGGCGAGTTTGTGCCGCTCGACTACTATGACATCAGCGATCCCGACCGCACAATCAGCGAAATCCGCACCACAGTCGACGAAGCACCGGGCTGGGAAGTAGAATTTACAGGCAGCATATTCTCCAACGCCAAGATGATGAAAGAGATGGTGGTGATTCTCGCCATATCAATCCTGCTGATGTACTTCATCCTCTGCGCGCAGTTCGAGAGCTTCCTCCAGCCCCTCATAGTGCTCCTCGAGATACCTCTCGACATAGCTTTCGCGCTGATAACACTATGGCTGTTCGGCCACACCCTCAACCTCATGAGCGCAATCGGCATTATCGTCACCTGCGGTATCGTGGTCAACGACTCAATCCTCAAGCTCGACGCCATCAACGAGCTGCGCAAGGCAGGCACCCCCCTGCTCGAGGCGATACACACCGCCGGCCTGCGCCGCCTGCGCCCGATTATCATGACATCGCTCACAACCATCTTCGCCATGGTGCCCACCCTGTTCACCCACGACATGGGCTCAGAGCTGCAGCAGCCGCTCGCCATAGCCATGATAGGCTCGATGGTTGTAGGCACAATAATCAGTATCTTCATGATACCGCTCGTTTACTGGCTCATATACCGCCGCCACGACAAAAAGACATACCCTGAAGCTATATAAATAACAATGAAACGCATATCAATAATACTTCTCACCCTCATAGCGGCTTCGGCAACCTTTGCGCAGCGCAAAATCACTCTTGACCTGCGGCGCACAATCGAAATTGCCGGCGACAGCTCGCTCCAGGCATTCCGCAACCAGAATCTCTACATGAGCGGCTACTGGGAATACCGCGCCTTCAGAGCCGAGCGTCTGCCGAGCCTCACGCTCAACCTCACTCCGGCGAGCTACAACCGCTACATCACCCAGCGCTACAACTACGAGGAAAATATCGACGTGTACCGCGCCCAGCAGATGTACTCAGCGAGCGGAGGCCTGCGCATCAACCAGAACTTCGACCCTCTCGGCGGCACCTTCTACCTCGAGACAAGCCTCAACTATATGCGCAACTTCGGCGAAGTCAAGTCCACTCAGTTCTCGACTATTCCGGTGCGCATAGGCTACACGCAGCAGCTTCTCGGATTCAACCAGTTCCGCTGGGACAGACGCATCGAGCCGGTGAAGTACGAGAGAGTAAAGAAGGAATTCCTTTATAATATGGAGGCTGTAAGCGAGGATGCGGTTAAAAACTTCTTCGCCCTGGCCCTCGCACAGGCGGAGTACCGTCTCGCCAAGGACAACCTCGCCTCCTGCGACACGCTCTACACCATCGGCGAGCGCCGCTTCAAAATCGCCGCCATATCGCAGGCCGACCTGCTGACCCTCAAGCTCGACCGCGTGAACGCGCAAAACACTCTCGAAAACAGCCGGATAGCGCTCAAACGCGCGATGTTTACCCTCGCCACCTATCTGGGCATGGAGAAGGACACCGAAATAGAAGTGATACTTCCCGGGGTGCCTCCCGCAAAAAACATCTCTGCGGACATGGCGCTGATTCACGCCAAGGACAACAATCCCACCCTGCTGCAGCACAAGCAGAACATCCTCGAGGCCAAGCGCGAGGTGAACCGCACCAAAGTAGAGCAGCGATTCAACGCCAACCTCAACGCCAGTGTCGGCTACAACCAGGTTGCCGGCGAATTCAGCCAGGCATACCGCAATCTCCTGCGCCAGGACCTTGTTTCGCTCACGCTCGCCATACCGCTGGTTGACTGGGGTGTGCGCAAGGGCAGGCTGAATATGGCCAAAAACAACCTCAACGTGATTGAAATCCAGGCTCGTCAGGACGAAATCTCCATTGAGGAGGATGTGATAATGACTGTGAGCGACTTCAACATCCAGCAGCGCCTGGTGGAGAGCGCTGACGAGGCTCTCACCCTCGCCGAGACCGCATACTCTCAGACTCTCCAGCGGTTTATAATCGGCAAAGCCGACCTCAACACGCTCACCCTTTCGCTCAACCGTCAGCAGGACGCCAACAAAAATTATGTGTCGTCGCTGCAAAACTACTGGCTGAGCTACTACAAGCTGCGCAAGCTCACTCTGTTTGACTTCGACACCAATATGCCGCTGTCAAACAAATTTGACCTGATGAACAGCGTAAGATAACGCACCACCCAATCCATCCTGCCGCACAATGAACAAGCTGTCGTCATTTACCATCATCGTTTCCTTCATAGCGCTCGCCATAGTCGGCGCGGCTCTGGTGCCGCTGCTGCCTGTCAAGCTGTCGCCGAGCCGCTCTCTGCCGAGCCTCACCGTGTCGTTCAGCATGGAAAACAATTCGGCGCGCGTAATCGAGAGCGAGGTCACGAGCAAGCTCGAATCAATGCTTGCGAGAGTGCAGGGTGTCAAGGAAATAAGCTCCACTTCGGGCAACGGCTACGGCAACATCACCTTAGGGCTCGACAAGCACGCCGACATTGAGAACGTGCGCTTCGAGGTGAGCACAATTGTGCGCCAGGCGTGGTCGCAACTGCCTGACGGAGTGTCGTATCCTCAGATATACGCGCGGCAGGCCGACAAGCGTTCGGGCAGACCGTTCATGAGCTATACCTTCAATGCTCCCGCCACTCCTTTTGAAATCCAGAACTATGTGGAGGAGAACATCAAGCCTGCCATCGGTCAGATAAGGGGTGTGAACAAGGTAGACCTCAGCGGGGCGATGCCTATGGAGTGGAAACTCGAGTACGACAGCGACAAGCTTCACTCATTAGGGCTTACTCCCGACAACATACGCACGGCGATATATGAAAACGCCAATTCACAGTTTCTCGGCATCGCCGAGATTAACAACGAGTGGCTGAGGGTCAGCGCGGTGACCTCCGCGCAGGACACCGTTTTCCATGCGTCGGAGATATTCCTGACTACCAACGACGGCACTATGATTCCTCTCGACCGTCTGGTGACCGTGAGCTTCGAGGAGTCGCAGCCCACAAGCTATTTCCGCATCAACGGACTCAACTCGATATACTGTAACATCACGGCCGACGACGACGCCAACCAGATTAATCTTGCCAAAGAGGTGAAGGCGAAGATGGAGGAGCTCAAGCTCAAGATGCCGCAGGGCTATCAGACGATACTGCGCAGCGACGCTACCGAGAGCATCAACGAGGAGCTGAGCAAAATCTATTTCCGCTCGGGTCTCACATTCCTTATACTGCTGGTGTTCGTGGCGCTCATCACTCTCAATCTGCGCTATATGCTGATTATCACCATATCGCTGATAATCAACCTCACAGTGGCTGTGATATTCTACTATATCATCGGCATAGAGATACAGCTCTATTCGCTCGCAGGCATCACGATTTCACTCAACCTCATCATCGACAACATCATCGTGATGACTGACCATATCACCCACAAGGGCAATCTCAAGGCCTTTACCTCGGTGCTTGCGGCCACGCTGACCACCATCGGCGCGCTCGGCATAGTGTTTTTCCTCAACGAGGAGGTGAAGCTGAGCCTTCAGGACTTTGTGGCCGTGGTGATAATCAACCTGGCGGTGTCGCTGTTTGTGGCGCTCTTCCTCGTGCCTGCTCTCATCACCAAAATCGGATTGAAGCTGCGCCACCGCCGCAAGCGTCGCGGCAGCCGGTTTGCGGTTCTTTTCACCCATTTTTACGCCCGCTTCATCCTCTTCTGCAGGCGCTTCAGGGTTGTGCTGATAGTACTGCTTGTGCTGCTGTTCGGATTGCCGGTGCATATGCTGCCGGAGAAGGTTGATGGCGAATCGAAGTGGGCGTCGGTCTACAACTCCACTTTCGGCAGCAAGAAGTACAAGGAGAAGTGGAAACCGATAGTCGACAAGGCTCTTGGCGGCACTCTGCGGCTGTTTGCTGTAGATGTGTACAGCGGCGCTTATTTCAACCGCGGCGGCGAGCGGGAGCCGGTGCTGAGTGTCACCGCCACTCTGCCCAACGGCGCGACTATCGACCAGATGAACGAGCTGATAATCAAGATGGAGAGCTTCCTGACGACCTTCCCGGAGATACGCCAGTTTCAGACCTCCATCACCAGCGCCAACAATGGCAATCTGACGATATATTTCACCAAAGCGGCGCAGCACGGCGCATTTCCCTACCGGCTGAAGAGCGACATCATATCGAAGGCTCAGACTCTCGGCGGCGGAAGCTGGAGCGTGTACGGTCTGGAGGACCAGGGCTTCAACAACGATGTGCGCGAGAGTAGCGGCAGCTACCGAGTGAAGATGCTGGGCTACAACTACGACGAGCTTGAGCAGTGGGCTGACAGTCTGTCGGCGCTTCTTCTGACCCACCGGCGCATCAAGGAGGTGAATGTGTCGAGCGAGTTCAAATGGTACAAGGAGGACTACAGCGAGGTGTTCCTCGACATCGACAAGGAGAGGCTGAGCAAGGAGAATCTGAGTGTGCAGCAGCTCTTCAGCGCGCTGTCGCCGATATTCGGCAGAGACATCTATGCCGGCGACATCAAGGGGGAGAAGGGCAACGAGCGCATACTTCTGCACAGCCGCCAGGGATTTGACTACGATGTGTGGGGTCTGATGAACATGCCAATCTCCATAGGCGACAGGTCGCTGAAGCTGGCCGACTTCGCCACTATGGAGCGCCGCAACGCTCCCGCCACTATCTCCAAGGAGAACCAGCAGTACCGCCTGTGCCTGCAATACGAGTACATTGGCTCGAGCACGCAGGGCAACAAGATACTTGAAGCTGACCTGAAAATCCTCAACGCCAAGATGCCGATGGGCTACACTGCCCAGACCGAGGGGTGGTACTGGCGCTTCGGCAAGGACGACGGCACCTCGTACTGGCTTCTGCTGCTGGTGATAATCATCATATTCTTCACCACGAGCATATTATTCAACTCTCTTGCGCAGCCGCTTGCTATTATCTTCACGATACCGATATCGTTTATCGGTGTGTTCCTGATGTTCTATTTCACGAAGGTGAACTTTGACCAGGGGGGCTTCGCTTCGTTCATCCTTCTGTGCGGCATCACGGTTAACGCCTCCATATATGTGCTCAACGAGTTCAACACCCTGCGCGAGCGCTATCCTAAGCGCAACAGCCTGCAGCTGTATATCAAGGCGTGGAACACCAAGATACTTCCTATTTTCCTGACAGTGGTGTCGACTATTCTGGGCTTTGTGCCGTTTATGATCGGCACGGGCAAGGAATCGTTCTGGTTTCCGATGGCTCTTGGCACCATAGGCGGATTGCTGATGTCGATATTAGGTCTTTTCGTGTATCTGCCGATATTCGCGCTGCGTCTTCCGAAGCATAAGCATAATGGTGTAGAAAAAAAGGCAAAACGTAGGCTCAGACTACCGAAAATTCTGAAATGGCGCAAGCGATAGGGAGTGTTTCGCAAAGAATTGCTATCTTTGCAGTTCTATCACACATCGCATGACCATATCAAAAATCATAGATTCTGACATAGCTGCGGCAGCGAAACGTCTTATCGATAACAGCCGTCGAACAGTGATTACCTGCCACAAGACTCCTGACGGCGATGCCATCGGCTCAAGCCTCGGGCTTGCGGCGGTGCTTGCAGACGGCAAGCGTCAGGTGCATGTGATAACTCCCGACACTCCTCCGCGCAATCTTCATTTCCTGCCGGGGTTTGACAATGTTGTGATAGCGTCGCGTTTTACCGAAAAGGCGCGCTGCCTGCTGGCAAACGCCGACCTGGTGTTTTGTCTTGACTATAATTCGCTGCAGCGCATTGACCGTCTTCAGCCGCTTGTTGAGGCTTCGACAGCTCCGCGCATAATGATTGACCACCATCTGGACCCGGAGCCTATAGCGGCTGTGACAATCTCTCACCCGGAGGTGTCGAGCACCTGCGCTCTGCTCTATCACTTTCTGTACGAAACCGGTATGTCGGGAATGGTTGACCGCGCGGCTGCGGAGTGTATCTACACCGGCATGCTTACGGACACCGGCAACTTTTCGTACAACTCCAACGACCCGGACCTTTACCTCATCATCGCCCGTCTGCTCGAAACGGGTATGAACAAGGACGAGATATATACCCGTGTGTGGAACACCAACAGCTCCAACCGCCTGCGGATATGCGGCTATGCGATTTACCGCAAGATGCAGCTTATACCGGAGCACAGCATGGCGCTGATTACCCTTACGCGCGAGGAACTTAATGAGTTCGATTATGTGAAGGGTGACACGGAGAGCCTTGTTAACCAGCCTCTGAGCATACCGGGGGTTGTGTGGAGCGTGTTCATGCGCGAGGATGAGCCTGACTTTGTGAAAGTGTCGACTCGCAGCGTCGGCGAGTTTCCTGTCAACATTGTGTGCGAGGACCTTTTCGGCGGCGGCGGTCACCGCAATGCTGCCGGAGGAGAATTTCACGGCAGCCTCGCAGCCGCAGTCGACTTCCTCATGAGCCATGCGGGCGACTATGACGGGGCGCTGCCTGAAAGCCAAGAGAACAAAGAGAATAAACAATAAGCAAATAATCATATATGAAATCAATATTATCAAAACTTGCAATAGCAGCAATGGCTGTGCTGGCGATGTGCGCTGCGCAGGGATGCAGCGACAAGAAGAGCTATGCCGAGCTTCTGGAGGACGAGAACAAGGCTGTGAACCGTTTTCTTGCCGACCAGAAGGTAATCGGCAGTAAGCCTGCTGACGACAACTTCATCGAGGGTGCCGACGCTCCTTTCTATCAGATAGACGAGGAGGGCAACCTGTACATGAGAGTAATCAAAAAGGGCGACGGCGAGATGGTTGAGGACAACCAGCTTGTGTACTTCCGCTTCACCCGCTACAACCTGATGTACTATACCGGTCCGGACAACGAAATGACGGGTGAAGGCAACAGCGACAACCTGGAGTTTGGCGACACGAGCTTCCGCTATGGCAACACAACTCTTGAATCGTCGACCACATGGGGCTCAGGTATTCAGGTGCCTCTGTCGATGCTTCCTCTTGGCAGCGAGATAGAACTCGTTGTGAAGTCGCAGTTCGGCTTCTACAGCGAAATCTCATACGTTCAGCCTTTTCTGTACCATCTGAGATATTATCCAAGCATGATATAATTCAACCTTAAAATATTTATCCAGTGTCATTAATCAAGTCAATATCGGGTATCCGCGGCACAATCGGCGGTGCCCCGGGCGAGGGACTTTCGCCTCTCGACATTGTGAAATTCACAGCGGCATACGCCACATTCATCCGCCGCACCACTACCAAGAGCAGCAATGTGATAGTAGTTGGCCGCGACGCGCGCCTGAGCGGCGAAATGGTGAGCGGCATCGTGGTGTCGACTCTCTGCGGCATGGGCTTCGATGTTGTCAACATCGGCCTTGCGTCCACCCCCACAACCGAAATAGCGGTGACCGGCGAGAACGCCTGCGGCGGCATCATCATCACCGCAAGCCATAATCCGGTGCAGTGGAATGCCCTGAAGCTGCTTAACGAGAATGGAGAATTTCTCAACGACGCTCAGGGCAAAGAGGTGCTTGCCATAGCGGCAGCGGACTCCTACGAGTTTGCCCCTGTGATGGAGCTCGGCCACGAGCAAATCAACACCACCTACAACCGCCGTCACATCGACAGCGTGCTCGGCCTTGACCTTGTTGACACCAAAGCTATTGCGGATGCCAATTTCACTGTTGCCGTGGATGCGGTCAACTCAGTTGGCGGCACCATCATACCGCAGCTTCTGCGCGCCCTCGGCGTGAAAAACATCATAGAGCTCAACTGCGAGGCAACAGGCAAGTTTGCCCACACTCCTGAGCCTATCCCCGAAAACCTGACCCAGATCAGCGACCTTATGAAGAGCGGCAAGGCAGATGTTGGCTTTGTGGTTGACCCGGATGTTGACCGTCTGGCGATAGTGATGGAAAACGGCGAGATGTTTGTGGAGGAGTACACCCTCGTGGCGATAGCCGACTATGTGCTCAGCCAGACTCCCGGCTCTACAGTGAGCAACCTGAGCTCCTCGCGCGCGCTCCGCGATGTGACCGAGCGCCACGGCTGCAGCTACAGCGCAAGCGCGGTAGGCGAGGTGAACGTGACCACCAAAATGAAGGAGACGGGCGCGGTAATCGGCGGCGAGGGCAACGGCGGCGTAATATATCCCGCAAGCCACTACGGCAGAGACGCTCTCGTTGGCGTGGCTCTCTTCCTGACCCTGCTCGCCAAGAGCGGCAAAAAGGTGAGCGAGCTTAAGAAGACCTATCCGGCCTACGCTATTGCCAAGAACAAGATAGAACTTACTGCGGAAATAGACGTTGACGCGATACTCGCCGAGGTGAAGAAGCGCTACAGCAACGAGACCATCACGGATATAGACGGCGTGAAGATAGACTTCGCCGACTCATGGGTGCACCTGCGCAAGAGCAACACCGAGCCTATCATCCGCATCTACTCCGAGGCCGCCACAATGGAAGCCGCCGACGAGCTGGCAAACCAGATCAAGGCGGTCATAGCCTCCATGACAGCGTGAAAGCGACAATACTGACCCTGCTACTGCCCCTGGCGCTGCAGCTGAATGCTGCCGCTCCGGGGGCAGTGCCGTCACATATAGTCAGCATCCCGACGGCATGCGTGCGCGGCAGCAGCGCCCACTCCAGCGAGCTGGTGAGCCAGGCGCTGATGGGCACTCCTGTGGCGATGACCGACAGCGTTGGCGAGTGGATAGGCGTGGAGCTGCCTGACGGCTACCGCGGCTATATCAACCGGTCGGGTCTGCGCAGACTTGACGGGGAATCCCTCGCCGACTGGAAGAGGAGCGCGCGGCTCGTTGCCACCTGCGCTGAAACGGCAGGGGTGATGAGCGACTCCACGACCCACGGCCACAGGCTGAGCTATCTGGTGAACGGGGCCATAGCGCAGGGTGAGATTCCTGCAGGAGGCGAATGGGCGCGGGTGACGCTGCCGGACGGCACAAACGGCTTTGTGGAGGCGAAGCATGTAGCTCCGCTCGAACAGGTTGCACATGGAGGCACCGACACAGGCCTCATCATATCCACCGCACTGGCAGCCGCTGGCGCACCATATCTGTGGGGCGGCACCACCCTGCTCGCCCCCGACTGCTCGGGGCTTGTCAAGAGAGCGTTTTTCGCCACGGGACTCATACTGCCTCGCGATGCCTCGCAGCAGGCGCTGACAGGTATAGAGCTGCCGGCAAACAGGCCGGACCTGTGGATTGCGGGCGACCTGCTCTTTTTCGGCTCGGAGAGCCCGGGAGCCGACCCGCAGCGCATAACCCATGTGGGAGTGTATATGCGCGACGGCAGATTCGTCCACTCAAGCGGCAGGGTGCTGACATCAAGCGTGAGCGCCGTCGACCCGCTGTTTATCAACCGCCCGGTAGTCAAGGCCGTGAGAATACTCGGCTGCGAAGACACCCCGGGTATAATTCGATTATCTTCACATCCATGGTATTTCTGAAACGCATGGCGGCGGTCATCGTCATGGTCGCCGCTTTTTGTCAGGGGGTTATCGGTCAGGACATCAACACTACCCCCAAGGCGAGGCATTATGCTGTCGACGACATCGGTCAGTTTGTGCCCGCGCTGATGATTCCCGCAGTCGGTCTCTGCGGGGTGAAGGGGCGTCATGACTGGCGCGAGCGCATAGCTGTTGCCGCCACAGCCTTTATCATCAACGAGGGGCTGACGCAGACTCTCAAGCACACTATCCACAGCACGCGGCCTGACGGCACCGACCGCCACTCCTTCCCGAGCGGCCACAGCAGCCGCGCTTTTGCGGGCGCGGAGATTGTCCGCGCCGAGTACGGCTGGGGCTGGGGTGCCGGCGCCTACGCGGTAGCGGCGGGTGTCGGCGCGCTGCGCATCCATCACCGGCGCCATAGGTTCGGTGATGTTGCGGGTGGAGCTGTAGTCGGTTTTCTTAGCGCCCGCGCTGCGTACCTTCTTCTCCCGGTAGAGCGCCGCCTTTTCGGGTGGGAGAAAACAGGTGTAACGGCAGTGGCGGTTCCAAATATCGACCTTGTGGAACGGAGTGCCGGTATAAGCGCGTGTGTGATTTTCTGAGTGCGGTGTGTTCATGATTGTGCAAAGTTAGGTGGCGCCGGAGGGGAATTTTCTGCGAAAATGCATACTTTGGCGCGGCATGCCGCGCACACAGAAGACTAATAGGCTCGCGGGAGAAAACGGCGGTTGAAAACCGCCGACCCATAGGCAAGCCGCGCACACAGAAGACTAATTGGCTCGCGGGAGAAAACGGCGGTTAATTATCGCGGTTTCTTTGCTAGCAAAGAAACCGCCAATCCATATATAATTATAAATCAATCAAATAATACAGGAGTGTTTATGAAAAAGTTATTCGCATGGCTGATGAGTGCAGCATTAGCGCTTATGCCACAGGTGGCGAATGCGGATGTCATTGAGTTTAATCTCACCGAGGCATTCGACAATCGTGACATGACAGGTTATTTTTATAACTATGATCCTAACGATGAGACCAAAGGCAAATTCTTTATTGAAACAAACGGGCTGCTGCCTTCAATCGGAGCTCCGAGAACCTTGAGCCGCGTATTTACAGCGAGCAACGGCAAAGAGTACAGACTTGTATTGGACTTTAAAAACAGAGACCAGTATCCTAATAATATAAGTGTTTCAAGCAACACGTATTCCGGATCAATATATATATCATTCAAAGACAATATTGTATTTGATATTTATATCTTAAACAAGGTTGGCAAAAAGGCTGCAAACCTCAGTCAAATATGGCTTTATCCTGTAGGCAGCTATATAAATTCTCAGGCACCAAACATATTGATACAGGATGGTGTGACTAACCAGCAAAAAGATATTCAAAACGCCAATTCATCAAGCGCATACGTGCGCTGGTATCCCAAAAACGGTACAAAATCCGACATCGCCAATCTAAAAATCGGAAATACTGAGATAACAAGTTTTGGAGACACAAGATTCTATCTGGGAAAAACCAGAGTAATCTACACTTTGTTGCCGACGGAGCCGGAGGCGCCGGTGCTGAGCGCGGTGAGCGGCAAGAAGCCGGACAAGGACGGGGTAATAAATTTCGTAAATTCGATTGATATCCAGGCGAGTATCAACGAACTTGACGAGGGTAACGGCATAGAGCTGTATGGCGAGGAAGTGGAGACGGGCAGCACCAAGCAGCAACCGGACGTCACCGACGCCAACAAAGTGGACGACAAGGCTATAATAAGCATAGCCAATAGCTGCCGCTATATGCTCATGGCAAAGAATCCTGCGGGAACAGACCTGACAAGCCCGGTGACGGAGCTGACATTCAACCGCCTGGAGGCTAAGGGCTACGAGAGCATCAGAGCGCTGACAGGCATCACTCCGGGGGCAACTCCGCCGACTTCCAACAGCAATGACCGCGAGGTGGTGACTTTCAGCCGCCCGCTGCTTGTGGAGGGCGTGTATGCTACAAATCAAAACAATATCACCTTCATATATCTGCGCGACAGCGCGGGCGACATGATTCGCGCTGTGTGTGCCAGCAACGCTATGCCCGGGGGCATCTACGCCGGAGAGTATCTGCCGGCAAACGGCTTTGCAGGACGCTATATCCACAACGCGGGCATGCCTGAAATCGAAGTGAGCGATTTCACCAAGTATTTTTGCCCGACGACAGCGACAATAAATGGTGTGGAGGGTTTTCCCGCCACCGAGGAGCGCATGAACAGCGAGCTTGAGGCAGGCAAGCGCATTGTGAGCGAGAGCGATTTCAACAGGCATCTGCTGCTGAGCCATCTGACATACGCGGAGAATAACAGGGTGACCGATGCCAACGGCAACAGCTACCAGCTGTATCCCCGCTTCCAGGATTATGAGGTGGAGAGCCACGAGGCGGGCACTGCGGTGTATCTCGACTGCTATGTGGGCAAGACTGCCGACGGCATCATGCTCATACCGGTGAAGACGCTCGTGTGCGCGCCGACACCGATAGCGCGCTTCAAAAACGGCAACCGGATAAGCGGCGATGTGCATATAGTGAAGGTTGACGCGCAGCATCCCATCGAGTGGGAACTAATCAAACCGGAAAACGGCAACTACAGCTATCTGTGCAATGTTGACGGCTACAACTGGATGGCAGCCCCGCAGCCGGTTAATTTCAGCGACTTCAAGGGCACTCTGCCAGACGGCAGAAAGTATTGCGACCTGGTAATCTCCGCCAATATCGGCGGGGAATATAATCCGCTGACCTCTACTGTCGAGAAGATACGCTTCATCATAGAGAAGGCGCGCGAAGCGGGAAGCATCAAGGATTTCAAGGACGCGCTGCTCGACAGCGAGGGCAATGTGAAGATAGACGCCCGAATGAGCGACTATTACCTGATAGGCGGCAATGTGGTAATCGAAGCGAAGACAGACTATTATCTGTATGTGCGCGACAATGTTGAGAACGCGAGCTCGCGCAACCATCTGCTGATATACAACCCCAACAAGTGGGACAATCCTCAGATCGTGGACTCCAAGGGCCAGAGCCGCAGCCTGGCTGTCGGGGATGTGATAAGCGGATTCGTGATGAAGCCCGACCTTACTCCTCAGGGCAACCTGCGTGGGCGAGGCGAGGGATTTGCCCGCACCTATGGCGTGGTGACAGCCCCCGGCACAGTGCAGCCCGCCACCCTGACCGAGGTTGAGGTGTGTCAGTGCGAGGGTCAGCCCGGTGAGGAGCCTCACGAGAGCTATTACAAGAACTTCACCTACACCGGTGCAGACCGGATGATGCATTTCCGCTTCAAGAACGTGACTGTGAGCAACCGCCCGAATCCGGCATACGCCGACGCGGAGGAGCTTGAGGACGGCACGAGGGTGGATGAAAACGGTGAGATTGTCGACGAGCTGATATACACTCTCGAGCTGGGCACTCCGCTGGATATGCGCTTCAATGTGTTTACCAGCCGTCGCGGCGGCTGGGTGACGAGCTACACCGAGGGCGTGCAGTACACCATCGAAGGTGTGCTCGTGCAGGACAAGCTGCGGAGCCCGAGCGGCTTCTCGCTGGCGATGATAGATTTCAGCACCGCAGACCAGGCTCTTGCCCCTGCAAGGATATATATGGAGGGACTCGAGGATGCTACTCCCGACTCCAACGGCGAGATAGGCTATATCAGCGCGGGCAAAGTGTTTATCGACAAAGCCGAGGGCGCGCGGGAGAATGCGGTGATTTACTACACTCTCGACGGCAGCGACCCCAAAACCAACAGACACCGCTCGGTGTATGACGCTACGCAGGGCATAGCGCTGCCTGACAACATGAAGGTTGTGAGCGTGAGAGCATATGCTGCATGGCCCGGAGCGAGCCCGAGCGCAGAAAAGAACATGAAATTCCGCCGCGAGTCGGAGGAGTTTACCTATATTCTCAACTTCCTGAGCCAGGCGCAGGAGGGACTGCCATATCACTTCAACGGACATGCGAGAGTAGTTGCCATCGGCGGCGAATATATGTTTGTGCGCGGCACCCAGGGCCATTATCTGGCGCTCCACCGTCCCGGCGGCGACTGGAGCGGCTATAAGCAGGGCCAGTATGTGAGCGACCTGGTTGTTGCCGTGGAGAAGGTGGGCGCAGACAAGATTGTTCGCGGCGCGATTGTCAGCGACGCATACGCTCCGTTCCTCACCCCCGGCAGCGCTGCCAAACCCGACGGACTGAAAGAAGAGATAGCGGTGACCCAGCGCGAGATAGCCGACCAGATAGACGAGGTTAGCGCAGCCAATGCGCGGAGGCTTGTGACAGTGCGCAATGTTGCTCTGGATGGAGTGGAGTTTGAGGCTGAGATAAGCTCCCAGGTCACGGAGTGGACTCTGATTCCCAACCAGGGACATGACATAAGCAAAGCTGTGAGAATCAACTACAGCGTGCTCGCGTTTGAAATGCCTGAAAAGGGCACCGAAGGAAGGTATTACAATGTGACAGGCTTTGTGATGCTTGACGAGAACGGCATCCCTGAGATATGGCCCACGGCGATAGACCGCATCGAAAACGCGGACGCACCGGCAGTGAGCGCCGACAGCGAGTCGTTGCTGACACAGACGGGGGTAAATTCCTATGTTCTGGAATTTTATCCGAGCGCGGTAGTGAGCCTCAACTACAACGGCAAGAACGCTTCAAAAGCCACTATCCGCTACATATTCACCAGAGACGAGAGCGCACCGGACGAAAACGCGCGGTGGAATGTGTACGGCCAGCCCTTCAGCGTGAGCGGCAACGGCTATATCCACGCATACGTGGAGGTGGCCGGCATGGAGGCGAGCGGCCACACCCACATAGAGCTTGTCAGGACGCAGAAGCATATCAGCGGCGGCGTGACCTACAGCATGATAAAGGATGGCGAGGGAAGCGCTAAGGTTGAGCTGAAACCTATCGACAATCTGACCGCGGGCAGCTATGCGATATACTATTCGACTGACTACAACACCGCTCCGGCAGTGAGCGAGGCTATGCGCTACACAAGCCCGTTTGCCGTGCCTGAGAGCGGAGTGGTGCTTGCGATACTTGTCGAGGAGGGCAAGCGCCCGAGCGAGGTGCAGACCATGAATGTGTGGCACTTCGGCGAATCGACCGGCATTGACGGCATCAGCGGCTCCGAAGGAGAGAGTGAAGTGAGAGTTGACGGCGACAGCATCATCGCTCCGCAGGGCAGCGAGGTGTATGACCTGAGCGGCAGACGGGTGCAGCCCGGCGGTCTTGCAAGCGGGGTGTATGTGGTAAGACTCCCCGGCGGCAAGGCTGTGAAGGTGAGAATCTGACGCCGGCGCGACAAGCCGCGCACACCGGAAAACAAACTCGCTCGCTAAAGCTCGCGGCGGGAAACAAATGAAGGACAAAAGGCAGCTGCCTTAGCTTTTATAGCTGAGGTAGCTGCCTTATTTTATGGGTTGTTTGACAAAAAAAAGCTATATTTGCACTTTAAAATGGAAAAGCATTTGAGAAAATGAGTAAATTCACTGAGTACGACCGTTTTAACCTGTCGGATATAAATAAGGAAGTGCTGGGCAAATGGAATGCCGAAGGGCTTTTCGAGCGCAGCGTAAAAGAGAGGGAGGGTTGCCCTTCATTTGTGTTTTACGAAGGTCCTCCTTCTGCCAACGGTATGCCGGGAATCCACCATGTGATGGCGCGCACCATCAAGGATATATTCTGCCGCTACAAGACAATGAAAGGCTTTCATGTCAAGCGCAAGGCGGGTTGGGACACCCACGGACTGCCTGTTGAGCTGGGCGTAGAGAAGAGCCTGGGCATCACCAAGGAGGATATCGGCAAGAAGATTTCGGTGGATGACTACAACGCGGCATGCCGCAGCGAGGTGATGAAGTATACCCGCGAGTGGGAGGCTCTCACCAATTCTATGGGCTACTGGGTGGATATGACCGACCCTTACATCACTTACGACAACAGATATATCGAGAGCGTGTGGTGGCTGCTGAAGCAGCTCTACGACAAGGGCTATCTCTACAAGGGCTACACCATACAGCCCTACTCGCCGGCAGCCGGAACGGGCCTGAGCTCGCACGAGCTGAACCAGCCGGGATGCTACCGCGATGTGAAGGACACCACCTGCATAGCGCAGTTTGAGGTCACAAGCCCAACCCCGGCGATGACCGGCTGGGGCAAGCCTTATTTCCTGGCATGGACAACAACTCCGTGGACTCTGCCGAGCAACACCGCCCTGGCTGTGGGCCCGGCAATCAAATATGTCATAGCACGCACCTACAATCCCTACAGCGGAGAGAAGGTGACCGTTGTGCTCGCCGAGGAGCTGGTCAGCAGCGTGCTCGGCGGCAAGGGCGCGGATGTCGCGCTTGACGAGTACAAGAAGGGGGACAAGGTTGTGCCCTACCAGATTGTCGGCACCGCAACTGGCAGCGAGCTCACCGGCATCACTTATAAGCAGCTCATACCGTGGGTAAATCCGGGCGAAGGCGCCTTCCGCGTTATTCCCGGCGACTATGTCACCACCGCGGACGGCACGGGCATAGTGCATATCGCCGGCACTTTCGGCGCGGACGACCTGCGCGTGTCGAAGCAAAACGGCGTGCCGCCGCTGCATCTCATTGACCGCGACGGCAATATCCGCCCGATGGTTGACCTCACCGGCCGCTTCTACCGCATAGAAGACCTCAGCCCCGAGTTCGTGAAAACCAATGTAGATGTCGAGGCCTACACCCCCTGGGCGGGCAAGTATGTGAAAAACGCATACAATCCGGACGCAGCCGAAAATGCCGAGACTCTTGATGTTGAGCTGTGCATGATGCTCAAGCAGCAGGGTCTCGCATTCAAGATAGAGAAGCATACCCACAGCTATCCCCACTGCTGGCGCACCGACAAGCCGGTGCTGTACTACCCGCTCGACAGCTGGTTTATCCGCACCACGGCGGCGCGCGAAAAGCTGATGGACCTCAACACCACCATCAAGTGGAAGCCGCAGAGCACCGGCAGCGGCCGCTTCGGCAAGTGGCTGGAAAATCTTCAGGACTGGAACCTGAGCCGCAGCCGCTACTGGGGCACTCCCCTGCCGATATGGCGCACCGAGGACGCCGCTGAGGAGATATGCATCGACAGCGTGGAGAGTCTTTTCGCCGAGATAGACAAGGCTGTGGCTGCGGGAGTGATGAAGAGCAATCCTTACCGTGACCGCGGATTCACTCCGGGCGACTACTCCAAGGCTAATTATGAGAAAATTGACCTGCACAGACCTTACGTCGACGATATAGTGCTCGTGTCCCCCTCCGGCAAGCCGATGAGAAGGGAGAGCGACTTGATTGACGTGTGGTTTGACAGCGGCTCGATGCCCTACGCGCAGATTCACTATCCGTTCGAAAACAAGGAGGCGTTTGACTCCGGCGAGCTTTTCCCCGCCGACTTCATTGCCGAGGGCGTCGACCAGACCCGCGGCTGGTTCTTCACGCTCCACGCGATTGCGGGCATGGTGTTCGGCGACAAGGCATACAAGGCAGTTGTGAGCAACGGACTCGTGCTCGACAAGGAGGGCAACAAGATGTCGAAGCGTCTCGGCAACGCCGTCAATCCCTTCGAAGCGATAGAGAAATTCGGCAGCGACCCGCTGAGATGGTACATGATTGCCAACTCGTCGCCATGGGACAACCTGAAGTTTGACGAGGCGGGAGTGCAGGAAGTTGCCCGCAAACTGTTTGCAACCTTATATAATACATATTCATTCTTCGCGCTCTACGCCAATGTCGACCAGTTTGACCCGACTGCCGAGCAGATACCTGTGAGCGAGCGCCCGGAGATTGACCGCTGGATACTGTCGCTGCTCAACAGCCTCATCAAGGAGGTTGACGAGTCGCTTGATGACTACGAGCCCACAAAAGCTGCCAGAGCCATCAATGAATTTGTGTGCGACAACCTGAGCAACTGGTATGTGCGCCTCAACCGCAAGCGCTTCTGGGGCGGCGATATGGATGCCGACAAGCTGAGCGCTTACCAGACACTCTACACCTGCCTGCGCACCGTGGCGCTGATTATAGCGCCGATAGCGCCCTTCTTTGCCGACCGGCTGTTCTGCGACCTCACCGCTGCCGCGGGCGAGAGCAAGTCGGTGCACCTCACCCTCTTCCCCGAGTCAGACTCCGCACTGATAGACAAGGCTCTGGAGGAGCGTATGCACCTTGCGCAGACCATCACCTCGATGGTGCTCGCGCTGCGCCGCAAGGCCAACATAAAGGTGCGCCAGCCGCTGCAGGCAATCATGGTGCCCGCGCTCAACGACTCTATGCGCAGCGCGCTCGAAAGCATCAAGCCTCTGCTGCTCGGCGAGGTAAACGTTAAGGAGCTGCAGATTGCCGACGGAAGCGGCGACGGCATCCTCGTCAAGAGAGTGAAGCCCGACTTCAAGAAGCTCGGCCCGAAATTCGGCAAGGCCATGAAGCAGGTGGCTGCCGCCGTGCAGGCCATGAGCCAGGAAGCCATAGCGCGCCTGGAGAGCGACGGCAAGGTAGAGCTCGACGCTGCCGGCACTCCGGCTGTGATAGAGCTGTGCGACGTGGAAATCATCTCGGAAGACATCCCCGGCTGGCTTGTTGCCAACGAAGGAGCCGTGACTGTTGCTCTCGATGTCACAGTCACAGAGGAGCTGCGCCGCGAAGGCATTGCGCGCGACATTGTCAACCGCGTGCAGAACATCCGCAAGAGCCGCGGATTCGACATAACCGACCGAATCACCCTTGTGTTCGAGCCGAATGCCGAGACCGATGCCGCTGTGAGCGAATATGCCGGCTATATTGCGCGTCAGGTGCTTGCAGACAGCGTGGTTACAGCTCCAGTGGATGAACTTGCCGGGGTAGAGAACCTTGACCTTGACGGCACCGTTGTAAAGGTAGCAGTCAATAAAGTATGATACTATGAGCGAAAAAAAGACAAGATACAGCGACGAAGAGCTCCAGGAGTTCAAGACTCTCATTCTGGAGAAACTTGAGAAGGCACAGCACGACTACGAGCTGCTCAAGGCCGATGTGACCAACAACGAGGGCAACGACATTGCCGACACCTCGCCGACATTCAAAATCCTTGAAGAGGGTGCGAGCACTCTCGGCAAAGAGGAGGCCGGACGCCTGGCACAGAGGCAGATGAAATTCATCCAGCACCTTCAGGCAGCTCTCGTGCGCATCGAAAACAAAACCTACGGCATCTGCCGCGCTACCGGCGAGCTCATACCCAAGGAGCGTCTGCGCGCGGTGCCCCACGCCACTCTCGGCATAGACCAGAAGACCCAGAACACCAAGCATTGATGAAATCTCATAAAGGACTACTCGCCCTGGCGGTGATACTGGCCGTGGTTGTCATCGACCAGTTTATAAAAATCTGGGTAAAGACCCACTTCTATCTCGGAGAGGACTACCGGATAACCGACTGGTTTCAGCTTGTGTTCGTGCAGAACAACGGCATGGCTTTCGGCATGGAAATGGGCAGCAAACTGTTTCTGAGCCTGTTTCGCATCGTTGCAGTCTGCGGTCTCATATGGCTGATAGTGAGGATTCGCAACCGCTCATGGGTGAGTTGCGGCTTCATGGCGTGTCTGGCGCTCATCACCGCCGGAGCAGCCGGCAATATAATCGACTGTGTGCTCTACGGCCTGATATTCAACAATCCTATGCCCCCCGAAGTGGCGGTGATGTTTCCCGAAGGCGGCGGATATGCACCGGTGTTTCACGGCATGGTGGTTGATATGTTTTACTTTCCGCTCTTCAGCTTCACCTGGCCCGACTGGATGCCATGGGTCGGCGGCGACCGGTTTCTGTTCTTTCAGCCGGTGTTCAACTTCGCCGATGCAGCCATCTCAGTCGGCATGATAGTGATGCTGATATTCTACAGCAAGCACCTCACAACCGACCACCATAGCGATAACGCTGCCGACTGATGAAAACCATAGTGCCACACCTCCTTGCTATAGTCCTGCTGCTTGGCGCGGCGGGATGCTCGTCGCGTCCCGGCGGTGTGCTCGGCAAGGAAAAGATGGCGCGAGTGGTCGCCGACCTCACTGTGGCCGACGGGATTGTGGAGAGCGACCCGAGGAGTTTTCCAAACGACTCCGTAAAGCTGCTTTTCAAGCAATCCATCTACAAAAAACATGGTGTGACGCCAGAAGAAGTAGACTCATCCCTGAGGTGGTACGGCTACCACATGGACAAATATCTGGAGGTATATGACCGCGCTATAGAGATTGTGGAGGAAAACATAGCAACAACCACTGCAAACGCCGGCGCCGTGAAAAGCACAGAGACCGTCAAGAGCATCTACGCTACCGAGGGCGACTCGGTTGACGTGTGGCCCGGTCAGCGCCTGAGACTTTTCGCTGCCAACCAGCCGAGCGACCTTATCATATTCAATGTGGCGAGCGACCGCAACTGGGAAGCCGGCGACGTGTACACCCTGCGCACACGCGCAACCGGAATACGGCGCCCGATGCGCCTCGAGCTGACAGCGGAATATCAGGACGGCACACGCGACTACATCAGCTCCGACAACAGCGGAGACGGCTGGCAGCAGCTTGACCTGCCACTCAATCCCGACAAAACCGCCTCCCAGGTGTATGGCTATATAAGCTACACCCCCGGCGCAGGCGAATATGCCATAGCCGACTCGATAAGCCTTGTGCGCCGCAGGGCATCTGCCGTCACAGAGCCTATGCGCGCCGCAGTCAAGAGTTTCAGCTCATCCTATGGCAGATAAAACCATTGTCCTGGAACCCGGTCAGCGGGTAATGGCCCACAAAATCATCTACAATGGCAAGGAATACCCTATGTCCGTAGCTGGCATTGACACGCATGGCGAAGTGAGTGTAGCGCCCTTTGAGCGCGAAATACCCGGCACCGTATTCGTCAACGGCACCATCCGGCTCCTCCCCTCCGCCAATCCCCCCGCCCTCGCCTACCG
>JAIDJW010000050.1 GCA_029052015.1 Paramuribaculum sp.
TAGACAGGTGTAAAGGAAATCCTGATAAATGTTGATGATACTGGTGCGTCTCCCGCGGATTTTTTTGACGGATGGTCAGCTGTCGCCCTTGAAACCGATGACAGTAGTTTTTTTGGTGAGATAGAGCAGGTATGCATGAATGATTCTACAATCCTGATTGGCTCAAATGGCGATGTGTTTAGATTTGACCGTAATGGGAATTTTCTTAATAAATTCAATCGCTCGGGGCAAGGGCCAGGAGAATATGACGTCATATCTGACATGCGGCTTTATGACGGAGAAATCTACATTCTATGCAGTTTATACCGCAAAATCTTTGTTTACGATTATTCCGGAAGATTAAATAAAGAATATGCTCTTCCGGATAAAGCATGGTATAGCAGATTTGAACCCGTTAATGACAGTACAATATATCTTGCCACTAACGGAAGCATACGCGAGGGTTATGAATTTGCGTGCTATAATCCCGCACTCCAGAGTGTTACTTCTGAGATGCTGCCAAAAACAGAGAATTATTTTACAAACCGTAATTTTCATCCTTTCTTGGGAAGGGAGGGTGCCGATATTTATGTGAGCCGTATGTATGACCATACGGTCTATAACCTGAAAAAGGGCGCCTCTGTCCCTGTGATAGATTACAGTTTTAATACTCCTGTTCAGCTCAAAGATGTATTAGGTAAAGACGCGAAGAGTAAATACGATATGACTTCAAATAAGAGAATTGTAAATTTCCTCGGTCTTTTTGCAAAGCAGGGTAATATAATAGTCCAGTCATTTGAACTTTTTGGAGAATATGGTGTTTCGCAATATTTATATAAACAGAATGTAGAGACCAATGAGAGTAAATTGTTGTATTTCAATAGGCAAGAATGGGGAGATTATCCATTGTTGGCTGTAAGTCATCCTGTTTTAATATATGACGACAATTTTGTCACTCATGTTGATCCGGCTTTTGTCAGTGCAACAAAAAGGCTACGTAACCCCGTTGCCTTAAATAATATAGATGTGGACGAGGAGTCCAATCCGGTGCTGCTCTTCTATCATTTCAAATACTGAAGAAGTATAATTCAATAATATGTAATCAGATGAAGATTCTAAAAAGTGTGTGGATAGCGGTTGCGCTTCTTTCATTAGCGTCCTGCTCCACGAGTTCGGGAGACAGGAATGAGGGAGTGTGCAATATCGCCGTCGACCTGAATGCAGCTAATGCAAAGCCGTCGGATTTCTTTGACGGTTGGCACTACACAGCTCTAGAAACCAATGATGACAGCTTCTTTGGCGATATAGAGCAGTTTGCAATCAACGACTCTACAATCATCATCGGTTCGGGAGGTACGGTCTTCCTCTTTGACAGAGACGGAAAGTTTCGCAGAAAGTTCACCCACAAAGGTCAGGGTCCGGGTGAATATATCATGATAGAAGACCTTAAAATCATAGGCGACAGGATTGCAATCTTATGCAGAGCTTCCAAAAGACTGTTGTTTTATGATTTTGCGGGCAAGCATATCAAAACCTGTCCGCTGCCGGATTTTTATGCTGATTTCGATTATTATCGTGTTTCTGATATTTATTTCGCGGTAAACGGAGGTCGGAAAGACGGTTGTGAGTTCTATGAATATAACATTGAAAAAGAGGATACTGTGGCGTCATTGCTGACATATGATGAAGAGTATGTCAATCATCGTGGTTTCAAACCATTTCTCGGCAAGGGCAAAGACTGCCTTTATGCAAGTACAATGTATGACCATACGGTCTATAAGATAGCCGGAGATACGGTTTATCCCATTGTCTCTTATGATTTCAACACGGCTATGAAGCCTTCCGAGCTGAAAGGCAAGCCGGCGATGCAGAAGATGGAAATGGTCCGCGGCAAGGAGTTTATACCGTTTCTGGGGCTGTTCATGAAGCTGGATGACGGGTTTATCCAGTCGTTTACAATGAGCAGTAATTCATATTTCATTCTCAAGCGTCAGGGCGACAGGGACTATCTGATAGACATAGCTCCCGGTGACTATCCGGAATACCCGTTCCTTGTAAGCAAACCGCTTCTCTTTCAGGATGGATACTACATATCCCGTCTCAGCCCTTACAGCGTGAGGTTTATAGAGGACAGGCATAATCTTGAGCTTGTGCCGGAGTCGGAACTGAACGAGGATTCAAATCCGATTATAGTGTTCCATCACTTCAAGGACTGAACGGCATGCATTGAGACAATTTTGAGGCTTTGACACGGCGGCGCGTTCCGGAAGTTCCCGGTACGCGCCGCTGCGCTTGTCTGGCTGTCGGCTGTGGCGAGGGGTCGGGGCGGTGAGGTGCGGGCGCTGTACTTTTGGTGGGATGGCGGGCTGCAAGCGCAGGTAAGCCTGTGGCACGGGAAACAAAGGTTCGCTGAAGCTCGCGGATTTTGTGAAATACAATTAAAAACGCGGCGGCATACGGCGCGAGTGCGTCGGATTTATTAATTTTGCGAACTATGCGGCATCGGTCGCAACAGTGCATAATGATTCAAGTGCGTGACATAACGAAGAGTTTTGACAATCTCAAGGTGCTCAAGGGTATCAATCTTACCATTGAGCCGGGTGAGATAGTGTCGATTGTCGGTCCCAGCGGTGCCGGCAAAACGACTCTGCTGCAGATAATGGGCACACTCGACACTCCCGATAGCGGTACGCTTGACTATGATGGAGAGCAGCCTCTGCTGTTCAGCCGCAACAGGCTCGCGCGGTTTCGCAACGCCAATATCGGATTCGTGTTTCAGTTTCACCGTCTCCTGCCGGAGTTTACTCTTGAGGAGAATGTGGCTCTGCCGGCTCTCATCGGAGGGATGGGCCGTAAGGAGTCTTTTGCCAAAGCGCGGAGTCTGGTCGATTATCTCGGATTGACTCACCGTATCAATCACCGTCCCGCCGAGCTGAGCGGTGGTGAAAGGCAGCGCGCGGCTGTTGCTCGTGCACTTGTCCGTGACCCTAAGGTTGTGCTCGCTGACGAGCCTTCAGGGAGCCTTGACTCGCACAACCGCGCCGAGCTTCACAAGCTTTTCTTCGACCTGCGGCGCGACATGGGTCAGACCTTCGTGATTGTGACTCATGACGATAATCTTGCCGCAGACACTGACCGGCGCGTGCTCATGGACGACGGCATCATAACCGGCATAGAAACCAGATAAAACAGATTGAATAATAATAACACAAACACTAACTAATCATATCAACTAAATGAAAAAACTCAAATTTTTCTCTCTTCTGGCTATGTTCGCAGCCATATTCTCGTTCACTTCCTGCAATACTTCCGACGGTCCCCAGGGCGAATATCAGACCGGAGTGTTCGCTAATTATGAAGGAATTGAGGGTATGAATATGAGGTTTAGCTACATCGCTCCTAACTCTAACGAGCCTATCAATATCATAGCCCAGGCTACAGGTCTTTCGGATCAGATGACAGTTCTGCCCGGCACACGAGTTTTCCTGATGGTAAATGTGCAATATGGTCAGGAAGTTGTTAATAACTCTGTTGTCGGATTCTACGGTCTCGCAAAGCTCAATTCTTATCAGCCAGTTGAAGTTATCAATGTGCCTGACAGTTGGGTAAATAGCAGCGAGATTTATATTGTGACCATGACCCGCTCGGGCAAGTATCTGGATATTATGGCTCTGGCTTCAAATACAGAAGGAACGACTCTCCGACTCATAGCCGATGAGAATACTGTCAACTCCGAAAATCCGGTGCTGTATCTCATGTATGAGACCGATGGTAACAGTAGCGCAAATATTAAATATGTCGCTTCTTTTGACATCGCTTCTGTGATAGATCGCGAGACATGTAAGAGAATCACTGTGAAGGTTCATAATTCCAATGGCGAAACCGCTCCGACTTTCATAATAAGAAAATAACCGTGGATAAGAAAAACAATCCTGAAATAAAGATAGAGTTGAGTCCTGAGGTCGCTTCGGGACACTACTCCAATCTCGCAATAATCAATCACAGCGGCAGCGACTTCTTTATGGATTTCATTGCCGTGACGCCCGGAATGCCGCAGGCAAAAGTGCAGACTCGCGTCATCATGACTCCCGAAAATGCCAAGAACCTGATGTTTGCCCTCAGCGACAACATTCGCAAATACGAGGCGATGTTCGGGGAGATAAAGCCTGCTGTGCCCCGTAATATGCCCAACGGCTCTCCGGCTCCAGACAACGAAGGCGGATACCCCAACCCGTTTATCGGCGGCGGCAACGCCTGACAAATCTCAATTGATTATGAAGGACAATAATCTGACTCTATACAACTCTCTCAGTCGCAACAAGGAAACTTTCACGCCTCTTGTGCCCGGCAAAGTTGGAATGTATGTGTGCGGTCCCACAGTCTACGGTGACGGTCATCTCGGTCATGCCCGCCCCGCGATAACGTTTGACGTGCTCTACCGCTACCTCACGCATCTCGGCTATGCGGTGCGCTATGTGCGCAACATCACCGATGTGGGGCATCTTGAGCATGACGCCGACGAAGGCGAGGACAAGATTGCCAAGAAAGCGCGCCTCGAGCAGCTCGAGCCTATGGAAGTGGTGCAGCACTATCTCAACCGCTACCACAAGGCGATGGAGAAGCTCAACGTGTTGCCACCGTCCATCGAGCCGCACGCATCCGGCCATGTCATAGAGCAGATTGAATATGTCAAGAAGATTCTCGACGCGGGATATGCCTACGAGAGCGAAGGGTCGGTTTACTTCGATGTGCCGAAGTATAACCGCGACCATCACTACGGCAAACTCAGCGGGCGAAATATCGACGAGCTTCTGGCTACCACCCGCGAGCTCGACGGTCAGAGCGAGAAACACAATCCTGCCGACTTCGCCCTCTGGAAAAAAGCGGCTCCGGAGCATATCATGCACTGGCCGAGCCCCTGGAGTGAGGGATTTCCCGGCTGGCACCTCGAATGCTCTGTCATGGGTGAGAAATATCTCGGCGAGACTTTTGACATCCACGGCGGCGGCATGGACCTCAAATTTCCACACCATGAGTGCGAAATAGCCCAGTCTGTAGCGCGCAACGGCCATGACGCCGTGCGCTACTGGATGCACAACAATATGATAACCATCAACGGCCAGAAGATGGGCAAGTCGCTCGGCAATTTCATTACCCTCGACGAGTTCTTTGAAGGCTCACATCCTCTTCTTGAGCAGGCATATTCGCCGATGACAGTGCGCTTCTTTATACTTCAGGCACATTATCGCGGCACTGTCGACTTCAGCAACGAGGCCCTCAAAGGGGCTGAGAAGGCACTGCAGCGTCTGCTTGAGGCATATCGCCGCATCGCCGCGCTCAAGCCATCCGACAAATCCGACCTTGACATAGCTGCTCTTGAAGCCAAATGCTATGAGGCTATGGATGATGACCTTAATACTCCGGTAGTCATAGCCAACCTCTTTGAGGCTGCGTCTATTATAAATAAGGTGAACGACGGCGCTCTTGCCGCCACTCAGACCGATATTGAAGCGCTCAAGGCGCTGTTTGACACCTTCCTTTTCGGCATTCTCGGCATCTTTGCCGACACTGCTGCAACAGGTGATTCCTCCGGATCGGCGTCGATGAAGCCTTTCGAGCAGGCGGTTGACCTGCTGCTCGAAATCAGAGCCAAGGCAAAAGCCGACAAGGACTGGGCTACCAGTGACCTTATCCGCGACCGGCTCAACTCCGCAGGTTTTGATGTCAAAGACACCAAAAACGGCTTTGAATGGTCTGTAAAATAATCTCTTGATTCATGGAAAAGCTAAAAAGCATCCTCCGCAGCCGCTCGTTTGTCGGCACCGTCATATCTTTAGTAGCCATAGCGCTGATAGCCTTCATCTACTTCTATCCCGATGCCGCGCAGGGCAATGTGCTCCGCCAGCACGACATGCAGCAGGGCACTGCAATCGGTCAGGAAGCAAAGCTGTTTCATGAAACAACCGGCGAAACAACCCGCTGGACAAACTCCCTCTTCGGCGGTATGCCGACTTTTCAGATATCACCTTCATATCCTTCCGATTCCCTGTTCTCGTGGATAAACACCGTGATGGGGCTTGGGTTGCCGTCTCCCGCCAACCTGCTCGCCATGATGATGATCGGATTTTTCATTCTGCTCATGGCAATGAAGATGCGTTGGTATGTTGCCCTTGTCGGAGCCATTGCTTACGGATTTTCCTCCTATTTTATTATTATTATAGGTGCGGGGCATCTCTGGAAATTCGCCACCCTCGCTTACGTGCCTCCGACAATAGCCGGAATCATTCTATGCTATCGGGGCAAATACCTACTTGGCGCCGCTGTTGCCGCGCTGTTTGCAATGATGCAGATAAGCAGCAACCATGTGCAGATGACCTACTACTTCCTGTTTGTTATCCTCGGCATCGTCATCGCTTTTCTTGTCAAGGCGCTGCGCAAGCACACCGTAAGGAAATGGAGCTTCGCCACGCTCGCCCTCGTCATCGCCGGCGCTCTTGCCGTCACCGCCAATCTGCCGAGTCTATACAACACATACGAATACTCCAAGGAGACAATGCGCGGAGGTCACAGCGAGCTTGCGCGCCACGACAACTCCGCAGCAGCGGCTACCGACGGTCTCGACCGCGACTATATCACCCAGTACAGCTACGGTGCCTCCGAAACATTCAGTCTGCTCATTCCCAATATCAAGGGCGGCGCATCCAATAAGCCTGAAAAAGGGCAGAACACCATTCTGTCACTCTCGCGGCTGCCGGAATCCAAGGATATGGTTGCAAAGGGAGAGCTATCCCCGCAGGAAGCACAGTACCTCGACTATATGAGCCAGTACTTCGGCGAGCCGGAGGGCACGAACGGACCGGTGTATGTCGGCGCTCTCGTGTTTGCCCTCTTCCTCCTCGGGTGCATTATCATCAAAGGTCCCTTGAAGTGGGCGCTTGTGGTTCTTACGATTCTTTCAGTGCTTCTGGCTCTCGGCCGCAACTGTATGTGGCTCACCGACCTGATGATTGATTACATGCCGATGTATAGCAAGTTTCGCACAGTCGAGAGCATTCTTGTCATCGCGGAATTCACCATGCCCCTCCTGGCGGCCATGGCGCTCCAGAAGGTTGTTGCCAACCGTGACAAATGGGACTCTTACAAGCGTCCTGTGCTCTGGGCTTTCGGCATAACCTTCCTATTCTGCCTCATAGGCATTGTTGCCCCCGGATTCTATGGCTCGGTTATCAGCGACAATGACCGCCAGATTGACTCGATGATTGCCCAGAGCCTTGCCGCGCAGGGCTTCGACCCGCAGCAGGCTTCAGTGTTCAGTCTCCAGAATCCGCGCATCTACAATGCGGTAGAGACCCTGCGCCAGTCAATGATTTCAGACGACGCCATGCGTAGTTTCCTTTTTGTCAGCGCCGGATTTGCCACTCTTCTGCTCTTCTTCCGCCGCAAAATCAGCGCAGCTATTGCAGTAGCAATGTGTGGCGTGATAATACTCGGCGACCTTTTCAGTGTCAACAAGCGCTACCTCGACACCGAGAGCTTCGTGCCCCGTCAGCTCGCGCAGGGAGACCCATTCCCGCTTACCGATGCCGACAATGTGATTCTCGCCGACACAGCCATGAACTATCGCGTCATGGATATTCCCCGCTTCTGGCAGGCTGCGCCATCATATCGCCACAAGGCAGTCGGAGGCTATCATGCGGCGAAACTCACCCGCTATCAGGACCTTATAGACGCCCATCTCGGACGATTCCTGCAGAATGCTCAGACCGATGCCGACTGGGAGGTGCTCAATATGCTCAATGCCCGATATATAGTCGACGCGCAGGGCAGGGCGCTCTACAATCCCGAAGCCCTCGGCAACGCCTGGTTTGTCGACACCCTGCAGCTTGTCGACAGCCCCGATGCCGAAATGGCTGCGCTCTCGACCATTAGCCCGGCTACTACAGCCGTAGCCGACAACAAGTATTCCTCGGTTCTTGGCAGCGCTGCGCCAAAAGCGCCCGGCGACACCATATTCGAGACATCCTACGCCCCCAACCGCCTCACCTATCATGCGCGCAGCGCCCGGGGCGGTCTCGCGGTATTCTCCGAAGTATTCTTCCCCTGGGGTTGGAAAGCGACCATCGACGGCGAGCCTGCCGAAATCGGGCGAGTGAACTATCTGCTCCGCGCCATCAACATCCCCGCAGGAAGCCATACGGTGGAGATGCGCTTCGATCCGCAATCGCTCAAAACCACGACTATAGCCGCCTACATAGCGGTAATACTCATCTTCCTCCTTGTGGCCGCCGGCATCGCCGTGGCGCTGCTGAGCGCAAAACCGGCAAAAGCGCTCAAAGATGAAGAAATCGCTTAGCCGCATCCTCTCCCTGCCTCTACGCGCCTGGCGCTCACGTGGTTTTGGCGTGCACTCCCCCTACGCCTACCGTTTTATAACCACTGTGCTCAGGCCCACCGGCGAGTATTACGACTACGCCGCTATCGGCACCGACTCCCTCTCCCGGCGCCTCTACCGCGTGCTTCTTGACCTTGCCCCGGCAACAATAGTGCGCAGCGGGCCGCTTTCGCCATCGCAGAGCGCAGCGTGCACTCTCGCCTCCGCGGCTATGGCATCTGCCTTCCGCAGCCCCAAGAGTGTCATCGTATCCCCCGGAGCCATAGTAGGCATAACATACCTTCGCGGAGTGCTCGCCACCGGCGGCAGTGTCATCTTTACTGACCTGCGTGATGTCCGCTCATCCGAAATCTTCGTCGAACTCGCCCCCGATGCCATGACCGTCGACCGGAGCCCCCCCGCCCAGCGCCCCCCGGCCCCCGCCCGCGCTGGCGCGGGGGAGGGCTGGCTGTTTGGCTGGTCGGTTTGTGGCAGGTATGCATGGATGGATGGGGGGATGGATGGGTGTATGGATGTGTCGATGGGTAGATGGATGGATGGTTGAGTGGATGGATGGA
>JAIDJW010000051.1 GCA_029052015.1 Paramuribaculum sp.
GTGAAATGGCAGGCATATAAAAAAGACTCTTTCAGTATGCTTTCGCCTGAAAGAGTCTCCGCTTAAATTTCTTATGAAAAACGCGCTTATGAAAGCTTTGAAATCTCGATGTTCAGTTTTTCAACGCATTTTCTGAGTTTTGAAAGATTGATGGCAGGGCGCGGAGCAACAATCTTGCGCGGTTTGCGCTGCTCTACTTTCTCAACAAGTTTCTCGATTGTCTCTTGGAGCTGTGCAAGAGTGTAAGCTGAGTAGTCAACACTCTCATGGTTGAGTACTCTTCTCATTAATGATTTTTCGCGTGGCATATTACTACTTTTTTGGTTAAAGTGAAATTAATGCAAATTTAGTCATTATTGTGGAATAGAGAATGATGTGAAGGTAGTTTAATTGTTTTT
Organism: Paramuribaculum sp.; assembly: GCA_029052015.1. Lineage (GTDB taxonomy): Bacteria > Bacteroidota > Bacteroidia > Bacteroidales > Muribaculaceae > Paramuribaculum. Next base: position 399 of record JAIDJW010000051.1, read on the forward strand.
AACACAAAGGCAATTAATAATACGCATTACTGTTTTGGTGAATTATGTAATATAGTTTGCAAAGCAGAGCTCAAATGAGTACTTTTGTTGTATAATCAACCGACAAAAGTATGATAATTGTAGATGAAAACATGAATTTGCATGCGTTCAATACCATGCGGATGAATGTCAGGTGTAATAAATGGATAGAGTTTACCATGGCTGAGGATGCCCCGTCCGTAATGACAATGGTGGCGGATGACAAATTTGCTATAGTGGGAGGTGGCTCAAATATCTTTTTTACCGGCGACTTCGATGGTGTTATATTGCATCCTGCAATCAAGATATGGGAGGCTGTTGCACTTGGCGACGGACGAGTGGAAATTACGCTTGGTGCCGGCAATATCCTTGATTTAACAATCGAAAATCTTTGTAAATGCGGTCTATGGGGTTTGGAAAATCTTTCCGGTATCCCGGGAACGGTCGGTGGAGCAGCCGTGCAGAATGCGGGAGCTTATGGCGCTGAATTTGCAGATGTCATAAAAGAAGTCAGAGTCTGGGATATAAAAGATTCCCGCTTTGTTGATTTGCCGCGCGAGAGTCTTGACTACGGTTACAGGCATTCCGTCTTCAAGAGTCCTGAACAACGTTCAAGATATATAATTCTGACCGTAACCATTGTTGTTGGCAAAGCGACGTCACCCAAGCTTGAATATGGTCCGCTCAAGGAATTAAAGGAAACTGATGCTCTTACTCCCATGGCTATTCGCGAAAAAGTGCTTGAAATCCGCGATTCAAAATTGCCGGATGTAGATAAGACAGGAAGTGCCGGGAGTTTTTTCAAAAACCCTGTAGTCGATGCCGCTACTTGGCGGAGTTTTCTTGCAAGTGCTGATAAGTTTGGGTTGGCAGAAGATGAGATTCCACACTTTGTCCTTGATGATGGGAGAATTAAAATACCTGCTGCGTGGCTGATAGAAAAATGTGGCTGGAAAGGAAAAAGTCTTGGCGATGCGGGAGTGTGGCGAAATCAGCCTCTTATAATAGTTAATGCTACCGGTTCGGCTACTCCGGGAGATATTATGGCCGTCAGAGATGCTGTCATAGCAGATGTCAGGAGTATGTTTGGCATAAGCCTTGAGCCCGAAGTTGTGTGTCTGTGATTTGTCAGCTTCGCTTTTTTATGCTAAATTAGCCTCAGAATATCAATTAACGCACATAATATGAGTAAATTCATTATAGAGGGAGGTCACACTCTGCATGGACAAATTGAGCCACAGGGAGCCAAGAACGAGGCTCTACAGATTATAAGCGCTTGTCTTCTGACAAGTGATGAGGTCAGAGTGAGCAATATCCCCGAGATTCTTGATGTGAGAAATCTCATAAATCTCCTTGCAGGAATGGGAGTGAAGGTAACCAGACACTCCAAGGGGGAATACACTTTCAAAGCCGACGACATAGACACGGATTATATAAATGGCAATGAATTTGTTGAGAAATGCTCGGCGTTGCGAGGAAGTGTGCTTGTCGTGGGACCACTCCTTGCCCGATTCGGAAGTGCGTGGTTTGCCAAGCCCGGCGGCGACAAGATTGGGCGCAGAAAGGTAGACACCCATATTACAGGCATGGTCAATCTGGGAGCCGAACTTACATACGATCATGATAAGCACGCATATCATCTTGTTGCCCGAAACAGATTGAAAGGCACATATATGTTGCTGGATGAAGCATCTGTGACAGGTACAGCCAATATAATCATGGCTGCAAGCCTTGCCAAAGGTGATACAACCATATACAATGCCGCATGCGAGCCTTATGTGCAGCAGTTATGCCGTTTGCTCCAAAGGATGGGATGCGTCATTGACGGTCTGGGGTCAAACCTTATCACTGTCCACGGATGTGACAGCCTTCATGGCGCGGAGCATAGGATTTTGCCAGATATGATTGAGGTTGGAAGTTTTATAGGCATGGCGGCCCTTACCCGCAGCGACCTTACAATAAAAAATGTGTCATATCCCAATCTCGGCATAATTCCTGATAGTTTCAGGCGTCTTGGCATTGAGCTCAATGTAGTTGGTGATGATATTCATGTGCCTGCGCGCGAACACTATGAAATAGAGACTGCTCTTGACGGTTCTATCCTCACTGTAGCTGATGCACCGTGGCCGGGTCTAACTCCCGACCTTCTGAGTGTGATGCTCGTTGTCGCGACACAGTGTCGCGGCAGTGTGCTCATTCATCAAAAAATGTTTGAGAGCAGACTTTTCTTTGTCGACAGGCTCATTGACATGGGGGCTCAGATTATGCTTTGTGACCCGCACAGAGCGGTTGTTATCGGGCTTGATAACAGGATTCCTCTGCGTGCCAACAAAATGCTTTCGCCGGATATAAGAGCCGGAATCGCTATGCTTCTTGCGGCAATGTCAGCCAACGGCACCAGTGAGATAGGCAATATCAGTCAGATAGACAGGGGATATGAGGATATTGATACTCGCCTGAATTCTCTTGGAGCAAAGATTTATCGCCAATAAGATAAGCTACATAAGCAGAGCCGGAATTTCGATTACGAAATTCCGGCTCTGTTGTTGTCTTACCAGGATTCGAACCTAGACAGGCAGAACCAAAAACTGCAGTGCTACCATTACACCATAAGACAATCCGTGTTGTTCAAGCGTAAAATCGCCTAAAACGATGCAAAATTAGTTCTTTTTTTTGTATCTTGCAATACTGGCGCTTACTTTGCAATCAAAAGGAAATAGTTTTTCTTGCCGCGCTGCGCAAGGATATACTTGCCGGCAAGAAGCATCTCCGCAGTGACAATAGTGTAGGGGTCGGCAACTTTCTCCTTGTTGATAGAAAGACCACCCTGCTGTGTCATCTTGCGCATTTCACCTTTTGACGGAAATACTGGAGCAAGGTCGGTAAGTAGATCCACGAGTTTGAGCTCTCCGGAATTGATGGTTTCTATCGACACTTCGTAGCGGGGCACACCGTCCATTACCTGAAGCAGGGTATCCTCATCCAGACGATGCAGCGCATCGCCGGTATTGTTGCTGAACAGTATCTGTGATGCCTCGACTGCGGCTTCGTAGTCTGCGGCAGAGTGAACCATTGTGGTGATTTCTTTGGCAAGGCGTTTCTGAAGGGGGCGACGACCCGGGTCGGTCGCCTGTTCCTCAATAAGCGCTTTTACCTCATCCTGAGTCAGCTCAGTGAAGATTTTGATATATTTTTCCGCATCTGCGTCAGAAACATTGAGCCAGAACTGATAAAATTTATAAGGTGAGGTGTAGCGGGGATCAAGCCATACATTGCCGCTTTCGGTCTTGCCGAACTTGCCTCCGTCGGCTTTGGTGATGAGCGGGCAGGTCAGGGCGTATGCCTCTCCGCCGAGTGTCCTTCTTATCAGTTCGGTGCCTGTGGTGATGTTGCCCCACTGGTCGGAGCCGCCAAGCTGTAGTCTGCAGTTTTTGTCGCGATACAGGGTGAGAAAGTCATAGCCCTGTACGAGCTGGTATGAAAACTCAGTGAATGACATGCCCTGCTGGCTTTCGCCGCTGAGTCTTTTCTTCACAGAGTCCTTCGCCATCATATAGTTGACGGTGATATGCTTGCCTACATCGCGGATAAAGTCAAGGAAAGAGAAATTCTTCATCCAGTCATAGTTGTTGACCATTTCGGCAGCATTCGGCTCGGTGCTGTCAAAATCAAGAAATTTTGCAAGCTGTGCTTTTATGGCTTCCTGATTGTGGCGCAGGGTCTCTTCATCAAGGAGTTTACGTTCCTGGCTTTTCATGGATGGGTCGCCAATCATTCCGGTGGCACCGCCTACAAGAGCGATAGGTTTGTGACCTGCGCGCTGGAAATGCTTAAGCATCATCACCCCCACAAGATGACCGATATGGAGGCTGTCGGCTGTGGGGTCAATGCCGAGATAGGCAGTGGTCATTTCCTTATCAAGCTGCTCTTTTGTGCCCGGCATCATCTGGTGAATCATGCCGCGCCATGTTAGTTCGTCTATGAAGTTCATTTATGTATGATTTGTTTCAACTATACTAATGCAGGTGCAAAGTTAAGCAAATTATTTTGTTTCAGTATCTCCATAGCCCCATCTGCTTTGCTGTAGCTGTGCCGCGCGTTGCTCAGCGGGGTTGTCGCATGGATTCCAGAAACGTGTATTGCCAAGTTCCGAAGGCATAAACTGCTGGCGCACGAAATTTCCCGGATAGTTATGCGCATATTTATAATTGGTGCCATATCCGAGCTTTTTCATAAGCGCCGTAGGAGCATTGCGCAGATGAAGCGGCACCGGCAGATTTCCGGTCTCGCGCACTTTTTCCAAGGCGGAGTTAACAGCCATATAGGCGCTGTTGCTCTTGGGGGAGGTGGCAAGGTAAATGGTGCACTCTGCAAGCGGTATGCGTCCCTCCGGCCAGCCGATTTTATGTATGGCGTCAAATGTAGCATTTGCGAGTAGCAGAGCGTTGGGGTTGGCAAGGCCTATGTCCTCGGCGGCCAATATCAACAGACGACGGGCTATGAATTCCGGTTCCTCTCCACCCTCAATCATTCGCGCGAGCCAATAAATCGCGGCATCAGGGTCGCTGCCCCTGACGCTTTTTATAAATGCGGAGATTATATCATAGTGCATTTCGCCGTTTTTGTCGTATGCGGCAGGATTTTTTTGTAATCTGTCCGTTATAATTTCGTCAGAAATGACAATGGGTGTGTCGGGAGGGGTGGATTGTTCAAGAAGGTCAAGGATATTCAGAAGTTTGCGCGCGTCTCCTCCGGCGTAACGGAAAAGCGCGTCGGTACCCTCAATCTTTACCTCGCGCTCTTTCAGTACAGTATCTTCCGAAAGTGCGCGTTTCAGAAGTACATCGAGATCCTCAGCTCCAAGAGAATTCAGAGTGTAGACCTGGGCGCGGGAGAGCAGGGGGCGGATAACCTCGAATGACGGATTTTCCGTTGTGGCTCCTATTAGGGTGACTGTGCCGTTCTCAACCGCGCCGAGCAGGCTGTCCTGCTGACTTTTGTTGAAGCGGTGTATTTCGTCTATAAATAATATCGGTCTCCCTTTGGCGAAAATGCCTGATGAGTCACGGGCACATTGCTCCAATACTTCCCTCACATCCTTTACTCCAGAATGCACGGCGCTTAGAGTATAGAACGGTACCCCCGCCGTATTCGCCACAATGCGTGCGAGCGTGGTTTTTCCTACTCCAGGCGGACCCCAGAGGATGAAGGAGGCGATATTGCCGCTCTCAATCATTCTGCGCATAATTGCTCCGGGTCCCACGAGGTGAGCCTGACCTATGTATTGGTCGAGATTATGTGGTCTCAGCCGTTCAGCCAAAGGTAATTGCATAAAATAAGCTATAAAGTGTCAGTGCAACGGACAAAAGTGATACAAAAGTAGTCAAAATACCCGAGCGCCGGTGTTAAGAGAATATAATGTGAACTATCAGGAGCGCATTATGAAAAATTTTATATAACTTTACCCACGCAATGTGCTTATGAACGGTTTTTGCGCCGAACTTTAGCGCGTGCGGCGTGTTAAATTTATAGAACCGGGTTTAGGAGCTCGCTCTGAGTCACTCGCCGGGAAATATGGTTTAACGATTTAAAAATTAAATTTATGAGCAACGAAAATAGACCTTCAGGTACCGGAACCCCGCAGACAATGCGAAATATTTTCGGAATCGTCATGATAATAGTCTATATCGGCGTGGGTGTACTTTTTCTCACAGGTTTCTTTAATACAATCATGCCCGCTTGGCCATGGTTGAAGTGGGTTGTCGGCATACTTCTCATAATATACGGCATCTGGAGAGGATATCGCCAGTTTACAGGCATTGATGACTCCACATCCCGCTGATTCGAGCCATAATCACTAATCTTATAGATGACGTTAATGACTAAGACATATCTACGCATGATGACCGCCGGAGTACTCGCACTTGGCGGTCTCTGTTGCGTGAGCTCATGCGGCAAAAAGGCGGAATCCACCTCTTCGTCAGGCATAGCAACGGTTGTGTGCGACGCAAGTTTCGAGAATATAATGAATCAGGAGATAGATGTGTTTGAGTTCATCTATCGAGATGCTAATATTATACCTTATTATACCGACCAGAGGTCTGCCATAGACTCTCTTCTTGAGTTCAAGACCCGTCTCGCAGTGACCACTCGTCCTCTGAATCAGAAGGAGGTCGATTATCTCAAGTCGCATGGCAAACAGGTGCGTCAGAGTCAGATTGCCGTTGACGCGCTTGCACTTATTGTCAACCCGGCCAATTCGGTTAATGTTCTCAGTAAGCCGGAAATAGCCGAGATTTTGAGCGGCAAGATTACAAAGTGGAGTGATGTCGTGCCTGGCAATGATCATCTGGGCGATATAGAAGTAGTGTTTGACCACCAAGGCTCAAGCACGGTGCAGTATATGCGCGATTCGCTGCTGAATGGTGAGCCGTTTGGTCCCAATGTCTTTGCCCAGAAGACTCCTCAGGATGTGTTCAAAGCCGTTTCCGTCAATAAAAATGCGGTAGGCATCATAGGCGTGGAATGGATAAGCTCAGATATGAAGACCAAAGAGCTTCAGCGTGAGGATTATGTCAAGGCTGTTCAGAGCAACGACACTACAGACATAGCTTTTTCTGACGACATAAAAGTTCTTAAGGTGAGAGGAAATGATGAAGTCACTGCCTATCAGCCTTATCAGTACTATATATTTAACGGCGGTTATCCGCTGTATCGTCAGGTCTACATGATATCAATAGGTACGGGAGGAAGCCTCTCACATGGCTTTTATTCTTTCGTTACCGGATTTCATGGTCAGAAGATAATACTCACTTCAGGCATATTGCCGAAAGTGGTGCAGCCTACAATGGTGAATATCAATTAATAACAATAATAACAAAACCTTACAATAAACCAAATCATGAAATTTAAATTCTTATTGACCCTGCTTTGTGCCGGTGGACTCAGCGCTGCCGCACAGGGCTATCAGGATGGCGTTGATAACTACAATGCCGGTCGTCTTGATGTTGCGAAGACCATCCTCGTCAACACTATTGACCAGACAAGCGGCGCGAGCAAAGCTGAGGCTTACTACTACCTTGGCATGATTGATTTTAAAGAAGGAGAAATCGCCGCGGCAAAAGCAAACTTTGAGAAAGGATGTCAGGTCGATCCCGCTTACCCCAACAACCTTATCGGTCTTGGTAAGATTTATCTTATGAACGGTGACAAAGGTGCTGCCGAGAAGGAATTCAAAGCCGCTACTGACCTCAATAAGAAAAGTACCGAGATTCAGGCCAACGTTGCCCGCGCATATTGGGAAGTAGACCCTGTAAAGTATGCTAAGGAAATAGACAAGACAATTGCCAAGGCTCTCAAGGATTCAAAGAATTCCGAGCCTGCCATATTCGTGCTCCAGGGCGACATGAAAGCTAAGGAGAATCCCGGTGATGCCGCTGGCCTCTATGAAATGGCTATTGACTTCTCCAAGCAGAAAGGTAAAGTCAACCGTGAGGCATACGTTAAATTTGCCAACACATATTTCCACGTAGCTCCCAAATTCGCTATCGAAAAACTTGAGGAACTTAACAAACTCGAGCCTAACTCAGCTCTCGCTCAGCGCGAACTCGCCGAGAAATACTACGAGAACGACCAGTGGGGCAGCGCTTACCAGACCTACGGCAAGTATCTTGAAAACCCCAACCACTTCAAGAAGGACGAGCGCCGCTATGTTGCTCTTTGTGTAGCTGCCAAAGAGTATGACACAGCTATCAGCCTCGCTAACAAGATTCTCGCAGAGGACCCCAGCGACTACGCAATGTATCGTATGATTGCCCTCAGTCAGGACAATAAGCAGGATTACGCCGCTGCTGAGGCTGCAAGCGCAAAACTCTTTGAACTTGCCAAGCCCGAACAGCTCACTCCCAACGACTATATCGTTTATGGTAACTCACTCAGCAATGTCGGCAAAGCAGATCAGGCTATTGCTGTGTTTGAAAAAGCTATCGAGCTCAATCCCGATAAACCCGAACTCCTCGTTGACCTCAGCTCTATCTATGAGAAAGCAGGTCAGAACGAAAAGGCTGTTGAGACAATGAAGCGTTATCTTGACGGTGGCAACGGTAAGGTCATGGACTTCGTTAACATGGCTCGCCGCTATGACGGTCTTGCCCGCAGCCTTAAGGGTGAAGAAAACAAAGCTGAGCGCGAAGCAGCAGCAGCAGAAGGTGTCAAGTATATTGATATGGCAATCGAGAAAGCTCCGAACTCACCGGTTGTCTACGCTATCAAAGGTCAGATAATCCTGGGCGGTACTGAAAATAACCCGACTCCCGAGATGGCACAGACATACGAGAAACTTCTCGAAGTGCTTGACTCGGATGCATCCAACAAAGATAAATACGGTTCTTTCTATGGCGCCGCATACTATATGCTCGGTCTTTACTACATCGACACCGACAAGACCAAGGCTTCAGATTATCTTAACAAGTATCTTACTATCGACCCCAACAACGATAGAGTTAAGCAGATAATCGAGTCTCTCAGCGCAAATTGATTTGATTTAATTCGATAAAATGACGACCGCGCCGGATGCTTCCGGCGCGGTCGCTGTTTTTTAGAGTGACGCAAGTTGGTAAGTTGAGATTAGCGAATCAAGAGTCTCGCCGCCATCTATTGACGGAGTAAACTCTCTCAATATGTTCAGTCCGGTGCTCCCAGTCATCTTCATCCAGTCGCGTATCGTATCCGCCACGCACACATCTCCTGCAAGTCCGCAGATGTCAGTGCATTCAATCCTGTCTTCATTTATGATTTCAAGAATCTTTTTGGCAGCCTCCCTGTTTTTTAGTATGGAGTATTCATCTCTCTCGGTATTTTCCCCTTTGTGAAGCACTGTCACTTTATCGGAATTATCCATAAGACAATTCATGACCGCCGGCCATATTGCGGCTCCTACCGAATCAGCCACGCAATGCGCAGGCCATTCTCCTCCTTCTGACCTGAATGAGCAATGACGCATCGGATGTCGGTCTGCCGTAACTATGATACTGGTATATTCGCCGCCATGCAGACGGATATATTCCGACAGAGAATCCATTGCTCGTTCCGCTCCAGGCACAGGTAGCGTACCTGTAATGAAATCCATTTGCGGATCGATTATAAGCAGCATTCTACGCTTCGTAATCATGGTTTATCTTATGTCGAGTAATTTATGTGTCTGGAGCGACAGCCTCCATTGCGGATGCGCTTTGATATATTCTATTGCAGCCGACGTTATTTTATTGTTGTGGCTCTCATCACCGCAATCAAGAGGCTGCAGTGACAGGACTTTCGGAGTCAGATGAGACGGCACTTCACATATCGGTTTTTCTCCGTCAAACAGCACTTTTATTTCGTCGGCTATCTTCAATTTTATCTCCGCGCCTTTGGGCGAACAGGTTATCCAGTCTATACCCTCAGGGAGAGTGACAGTGCCGTTTGTCTCTATCTGAATATAAAAGCCCTGGGCATGGAGCGCGTCAATCAGCTTGTCATTGAGTTGAAGCCCCGGTTCTCCGCCGGTAATCACTGCGTGTCTTGTCGGATATGCAGCCGCGCACTCTGCGATTTGTCGCGGAGTCATCAGTGTGCCGGAGGAGTGCTCTGTGTCGCAGAACGGACACCGCAGATTGCAGCCGCTAAGCCGAATAAAAACGGCGGGCACTCCACTGAAGTGCCCTTCGCCTTGAAGTGAATAGAATATTTCGTTGACTTTAATCATTCTTCGTCTTTGATATAGCTGGCAATGTTGGCGGTACTCTCCTCGACATCGACCCGGAAGCATCCGGGCACACGCTCACAAACCCATCGCGCAATATTCTCAGCTGTCGGATTGAAGGGTAGGAGCGCATTGAAATCGCCGTGATCCAGGTAGTCATGCACAGTCTCCTTTATCTGTTTGAAATCTACAACCATTCCTTGCTCATTCAGCTCTTTTGCACGACAATGTACAGTTATTTTCCAATTGTGCCCGTGAAGTCGCTTACAAGGGCTGTCGTAGGGTAGGTCAAGCCTGTGACACCCTGCTATCTCCATAGTTTTTTTGACGATATACATTGTCTTTTATTTGAAAAGCTGATTGAAATCGGAATATAAGTCAGTGGTTTCGCCTACGCATATCTTTACAATGACACCATCCTTGCACTGCCATCCGGCACAAAGGCAGTCCGGCGCAAAGACAGATGATTTGCAGTACCTTGTATTCATATTTTTAGTTTCTTTCTGAGAGCTGAGGGCAGAGCGTCTTTATGCATCATCACGTAGATTGTTTTTGCCCTCACATAGCTGTCGCTCATATTGAGATAGCCGCCGTTTTCATTGCGCTCTGTGCCCCAGGAGTTCTTCGTTTTATAATACTTTGTGCCGTTCTGGTCCTTTACACGTCCGGTGATGTGCATCAGATGGTCATCGGTAGTAACGAAAGTCTCATAACCATTCTGGCGTACCTCCGGAGTCACTTCAATTTCAGGGTAGGGGCGGGCGAATTTAGTCACCTCTTCCATGCGCTTGTCAGCTTTCAGTTTGGCGAAAGCGGCAGAGTCCTCGGGCGCATATCTGCTCAGGTCATCAATCTCGGGGTTGATTGCAACAGCATTCTGATGCGAAAACCCTTTTTCGCTGACATCGCCGTCCCAGCACACGGTATACCCGTGGTCCAGCGCATAGTCCATCGCTCCGATAAGCTCGTCAAGCGGCACATTGTACTGCTTTGCATGTTCCCAGTTGTCCGGCACTTCAAGCTCGAATTCCTTATAGTATGGCTTATGGGTAAAGCTTGTCAGCTCCACATAGTCGTCCATATTCAGGCCGAGAGATTCGGCAAATGTCTTAGGAGTGTATTCCTTGCCTCTGTAAGTGAATTTCTCCGGCATCGGACCGAGGTAAGCGTCGAGAATCGAGTTTACGACAGCGTCATATTGCGGAGACCGTTTGCGGTTCTTCACCGCAGCATCAGCCACAGCATGAAGCATCGACATCATTTCGCCGTGATTATGGCGGTCGCTGTCATAATTTATGCCGGTATAAACCTCTTCCGGCACAATGCCGACCTGTCTGTAAGCATTTGTATATGTGTGGCTGAGGCTTCCCTGACCTATATTTCCTTTGCCGCGGCGCAGGAAATTGTCATCAAGCTGATTGAGCAGCTTGCGGCGGACTATGAACATTTCGCTCAGGTCGTGCTCACCCTTGCCGCTACGCAGCAACTCAGCTTCCATAAAGGAAGTGGTGGCAAAGCACCAGCAGGTGCCGCTTGATGCCTGGTTCTTGACGGATGTTACTGGCACATCGACATCTGTTGTGAAAACGTAGCCCTGTGCATTTGCAAAAAGAGCGGTGCTTAATGCTGCTATTGACGAAAGTATTATTTTATTCATGGTTATGTTATTAAATCAGGTTTAAAATCCTCGTGCATATCGGCTCCAGAAACGTGTGCCGAGTTCATTCCATTTGCTCATCGCAGCCCCGGCAAAATCGGCAGTATACCCGGTAAGGAAGGTTTTGGCATCTTCTTCCTTGCCGCTATCGGTCAACTGTTTGTAGCGGGTCTCCACGTATGGCATTTCGCTGAATCCTTTGTTGACGAAATGCAGACGCGCATCCTCAATCTCTTTGCGGGTCTGTCCCCATTTGACTGTGGCGAGCTTGTTTGCCCGTCGGAAAGGCCACACTGCGGCATTCTCGTCGTAACGCAGCTGGCCGTCAATTTTGAAGCAGTCGGGAAGGTCGCTTGTGCCACAGAAAACGGGGAAGCGCGGACTCTGACCGGGATTGTCAAACGCTATCCATGCAACACCCCCAACCGCATCGGGCAGCCAGTCACGGAGCTGTATCACTGTAGAGTATGAGCACTGAGGTACAGAGACATTGCGAACATTAACAACCGAGCTGTCGGCAAGAGCATTAAACAGGTTCACATAGTCGCGGTTCATCCACGGATTGGCAATAGGACTGGTTATTGTGTCAATGTCACCCGTTTTTGCATCTTTACGAGTTACCTTGAGATTTTTCGTCATATCCCATTCAGTGCCCTCGTATGTTTCTGCCAGAAGCTCCATGATGTCGGCAGCCGACAGTTGCTGCTCCGGCTTGACACTCAGGGGCAGCTCCTCGCTGTCGTATTTAAGGCCGAGTGATGGGGCAATCTTGTTGAGAATGAAATATTCACGTACGCTGAATGCTTTCGGTTCACCGAAATAGTTGCCGCCGGCGTATGCTTTCCAGAATTTGAATGGCTCTTTGCCGTCCCATAATTTCATCTTTTTGGCGACATCAAACACATTATCCGAAGCCATAT
>JAIDJW010000052.1 GCA_029052015.1 Paramuribaculum sp.
AACTCATTGTGACACCTCGTTATAGCATCTTCAATCAACTCGGTGCAGCTTTTTTTGCCCGGCTGACGCAACTCACTGCATATCAGCGAACCATTGGCTTCTACAAACTCGGCATTAAGCCGACGCACATCAGCATATAAATCTTTTTTTTCAAGAGGAGAACTGTAACGACACATACCGTCAAGCATAACACTTGCCGTCACCGCGCCACAAATCTCGCCGCTGCCGCCGATACCTCCTCCGAATCCGGCTGTCAGTCTCTCGCACACCTCTTCCGGAAGATTAAGCACATCGTCAAAAACCATCGCAACGCACTGCGAGCATATATATCCTTTTTTGCGCAGCTCCTTCATGCGGGCAATCCGCTCTTCAAGAGTATATTTTATTACCATACTATAGGTTCCTTACCTTGTTTTTTAAGATAATCATTTGTCAGCGAAAAGTGATGGTTGCCGAAAAAACCGCGTGAAGCGCTAAGCGGCGACGGATGCGCGGATGTCAGCACAAGATGCCGGCTCCGGTCAATAAACGCGCCTTTTTTTGCCGCGTATGCCCCCCAAAGAATGAAAACAAGCCCACTCTTATTCTCTGCCAGAACCTTGACAACCGCATCGGTAAATTCCTCCCAGCCGTGCCCTTGATGCGAGCCGGGACGGTGAGGCGCTACCGTGAGAGTGGAGTTAAGCAGCAGCACCCCTTGACGCGCCCATCGGCTCAGGTCGCCGTCAGGTGGTATCGGTGCTCCGGTATCGGAGTGGATTTCCTTAAAGATATTGACAAGCGACCGAGGCACAGCCACACCGGGATTTACCGAAAAGCACAATCCGTTTGCCTGACCTATATCGTGATAAGGATCCTGCCCCAGGATAACAACCTTTACGTTATCGAAAGGACAATAGTCAAAAGCCGCAAATATTTTAGAGGCAGGAGGAAACACCGGCCCTCTTGCGTATTCGCCCCTCACAAACTCCGTGAGCCTGGCAAAATAATCCTTCTCCCACTCCGGAGCAAGCTGTTGCTTCCACCCCGGTTCTATTCTTACATCCATCGCACTGCGTATAAAAATGATTTGCAAAAATAATGAATCTTTGCTACTTTTGCATTGTGAAAAAGCCATTATCACTGATAACGGCGCTAAAATATGTCTCCGTAGTTCAATGGATAGAATATTGGATTCCGGTTCCAACGATTGGGGTTCGACTCCCCACGGGGATACCAGGCGGCTCAATCGGCCGCCTTTTCTATGCCCAGGCAGCAAAAACCATATGGACCAAAAACGGCTCTACATCGGCATATCGGAGGTAATGCATTTGTACAATACATCTACATTGATTAACTTTGTACAATCGTAACTATACATTCATCTTTATAAACCTATCAACATGAAAACCCAGTTCAAAGGACTTGCTTTGGCAGCCGCTGTCACTCTGACTTTTGGCATCCAAATGTCAGCCCAGTCCCTCTCACCCTCAACCAAAACGCATTGGGACAAGGGCACTCTCGTAGTTGAAACCCCTGAGCGCCCCGCCGGTCAGGAACATGTACTCGGTCTCACTGTGCCCAAGATTGAAAATGTCCGTGTGGCATTTGTCGGTCTCGGTATGCGTGGTCCCGGCGCAGTCAACCGTTTCGCTCATATTCCGGGCGTTGAAGTGGTTGCACTTTGTGATTTTGATTCCGTGCGTGCTGAAAAATGCCAGAAATATCTCCGCGACGCAGGCCTCGCACCCGCTGACATCTATTTCGGCGAAAACGGCTACAAAGCCATTTGCGAGCGTCCCGATGTAGACCTCGTGTATGTTGCTACCGACTGGGATCACCATTTCCCCGTTGCCAAATACGCTCTTGAAAACAACAAAAACACCGCTATAGAGGTGCCGTCGGCAATGAATCTCGAACAGTGCTGGGAACTCATCAATCTTTCTGAGAAAAACCGCAAGCACTGCATGATTCTTGAAAACTGCTGCTATGATTACTACGAACTCAACGCTCTCGCCATGGCTCAGGCAGGGGTGTTTGGCGAAGTGCTCCGTGCAGAAGGCGCATATATCCACAATCTTGACGATTTCTGGGATTACTATTGGAAAAATCCCGAAACCGACCCCGACAAGCTCGGCTGGCGCATGAAATATAATATGGAGAACCGCGGCGACCTCTACGCCACTCACGGCCTCGGTCCGGTTGCGCAGTGTCTAAACATCCACCGCGGCGACCGCTTCAAAACCCTCGTGGCTATGGACACCAAGTCGGTTCACGGCAAGGAATATGTAGAGAAAAAGACCGGTAAGCCCTGCGACAATTACCGCAACGGCGACCACACCACTACCCTGATGCGCACAGAGGACGGCAAAGTTGTCGAAATTCAGCACAATGTAATGAATCCCCAGCCTTACAACCGCCTCTTCAAGCTCACAGGCACCAAAGGCTACGCCACCAAGTATCCTACCCAGCAGATTTCTCTCGACAAGAGCCAGCTTGAGGCAAGCGGCGTTCAGCCCAAAATCGACAATCTGTCAAGCCACGGCTTCCTCCCCAAAGAGGAGTATGACGCACTCGTGAAAAAATACTACCACCCCATTCTCACCAAATATGGCGAACTCGGCCGCGAGATGGGTCACGGCGGCATGGATTTCATGATGGACGCACGCCTGGTTTACTGCCTGCAGAATGGTCTTCCCCTCGACATGGATGTGTATGACCTCGCTGAATGGTGCTCGCTCGGCGAACTCGGTGCACTGTCTATGGACAACAACTGCGCTGCTGTCACTTTCCCCGACTTCACCCGCGGTCACTGGAACGACCAGCAGGGCTACAAGCACGCATACGCTTCACCCGAGGACGAAAAAGCTACCGAGGACAAAGCCAAGGCATACACTGCTGCTCAGAAAGAGGCTGTTGCGAAGCAGAACCTCTGGGCTCTCTACGATGCAGTGAAAGCCGCTCCCGATGCCAAAGCTAAAGCAAAAGCTGAAAAGGCTTACAAAGCAGCTGTTGCAAAAGCCGACAAACAGATTGCAAAAGCAATGACCGCCAAGAAATAATCAGAACCCACATAACCTTTAGGCGGCTGCCCGTTCCGGGCAGCCGCTGTTTTTTTTAGACTATTTCTTATAAATTTATTTTACACGAAAATGTAAGACCAAAAATATTTCCTACTTTTGCATCATGCGTGGTCTGATATACATATTCCTGATGTTCATAATCGTCGGATGCTCTTACTCCGGAGGCGAGTCCAAGGAGCTTGACGAAGCCAGGGAGCTTCTGCCAAATAATCCTGCGGCCGCATTATCACGCCTCAACGACATCAATATCGCTGATTTTCAGGATTCGGCAACAATGGCTAACTGGGCACTCCTTTATAGCGAGGCCATGGTTGCCAACAGCCTGAGCGCACCGACCGACACCATCATCAACATTGCCGTCGACTATTATCATCGCCATGATATGATGCCGGAATACAACAAAGCTTTAAGACTGAAATCTCTCATGACGTCAGGTAAATCAGACAATCAGCTCGCCACACGCCTGTATATTCAGAAAGAGACTGAATTCCTTCTATACAAGGAGCGGGTGAAGCGGGAGCAAAACGGATACATCGCTCTACTTGCTGTGATTCTGGCTTGCGGAGCTATAATATGGATGCGGCAGCGCCTAAAATTGCGGACGGCACAAAACGATGCTCTTGTCGCAGAGGCGAGCGCCCTCAAATGCGCCATCGATGCCGGACTAAGGGATAAAGACCTGCTCGAAACAAAACTTCACGGATTGTTGGACAACCGTTTCGCCCTTATTGACTCACTATGTCAGACCTATTATGAATCGCAGGGAACAAAAATAGAACGCAAGGCTATTGTCGACAAAGTCAAGAGCGAGATAGAGTCGGTGCGCTCCGATTCCTTTGCCGAAATGGAGAGGGCTGTTAACGATTGCCGCGACAATATTCTCTTGAGAGTCAGACAGGATTTACCAGACATAAAAGATGAGGATTATCATTTGCTGGTGTATATCGCAAGCGGGCTTTCAACACGCACCATCAGTCTGCTCCTCGATGAATCGATTGATGTTGTTTATAAGCGCAAGTCGAGACTGAAATCGCGCCTCAAGTCAGGTGAAGCCACCTCTGCCCCCGACATTATGTCGATTTTCTGAGGCATGATGCAGCCATGTCAGACTTTTCGTAACAGCAGCCTCATAAACCAGTAATTACCATATACTTACAAACCGCACTGTCAGACCGCAAATATACTGTTTTAGCAAGAGCGTGAGTAATTTTGTCAAGAAATTCATGACATAAAAAATCACTCACATGAACGTAAAAACAGTTTCAACAATCATCGCCACGTTACTTGTTGCGATAGCAGGAACAGCACAGAACAAAGAGACAAACGACAGCATTACCCGCGAACTTCAGGAGGTTGTCGTTACAGCCAAACAGCCTGCTACCCGACTTGTCGGGTCAACACTTGTCACAACAATTCCCGGATCAAACCTTGCCAATCTTGGCAACGCTCTTGACGTGCTTGCACAGCTCCCCATGATTAGGGTGGAGGATAATACCGTGAGTGTTACTGGCAAAAACAACATTGAGATTTATATTGACGGACGCCCGATGCGCGACGGCTTTGAGTTGGAGCGGATACTGTCGACCAATCTCAAGAAAGTTGAGCTTATAATGGCACCCGGAGCCGCCTATGGAAGTTCAACCGGAGCTGTACTGAGGATAACTACTCAGAGTAATTTTTTGCAAGGATTGTCGCTGACCGACCGCTTCCAGATACAGAAGCGGCGTAAATGGTCGGTCATGGATAATCTGAGCATGAGCTACCGCATTGGAAGATTCGAGTATTTTGTAGACGGCGTAATCAACCGCAACGATATGATAATCAAAGGCACCACAACCAATACTCTCATGTATGACGGCAAGAAGACCATTGTCGGCAGCAGCCAGAATAATAACTATCCCACAACAACCGGAATGGTGAGAGGCGGGTTCAATTATGCCAAGGACGGCCAATCATTTGGCGCCTATTACCGATATAATCCCGAGCGGGGCGATTTCTCCAATTTTGGCACCGAGTGGCTCGACTACAATCTTCCATTTGTGAGAGATATAGACCGACAGATTCGTGCCCACAGCCATCTTGCTTCCGTGTACTACGAAAACAGTTTCGCCGACAAATATCTTCTTCATTTCGACGGCGATTTCAAAAGTTCTGTAGCCGATAATTCCGTGGCAACGACATATCCCGACGGCGATGCGGAAGATGTCAACTCATTCAGCCGCAGAAAATCATCGTTATGGGCAGGAAAACTATATCTGGAGTTTCCCCTTTTCAACGGCAATGCCACAGTCGGCACTCAGGACAGTTACACCCATACCACTCTCGACTACCGTATGCTCAACAGCAATGTGGGGCAATATCTCCCCTCCTCTTTTACCGATGCGAAGCAGACATCAGCGGCAATCTTTGCCTCATGGTCGCGCTTATTAGGAAAACTGAGCCTCTCGGCAGGAGCAAGATATGAGTATGTGAATTATGACTTCAAGGTTGACGGCGTACGCGACGAAAATGTGAGCAGACGCGACCATCTCCTTACTCCGAATATATCCCTGGGGTATTACTTCAATGACAACACACAGGTGAGCCTCAACTATAAAATGGCAACCATAAAACCTCCATACTCACAACTCACCGGCTCACTCAGCTATGTAGGACTCCATGAAATCGAAGGGGGCAATCCGTCGCTGCATGACGAAAAGATGCATAATATCCAGCTGTTCGGGATGTGGAACGGATTCATGCTGCAGACCGATTTTACACGCGCAATTGACACTTACGCCCATGTCAAGCAACTATATCCTGCCGATAATCTACAGCTACTTCTGCATCCGGTCAATATAAATGTGTCCGCTTTAAGCACATATCTTATTTGGAGCAAACCCGTGAAACGATGGACCCCGAACATCACCCTCGGAATGTATAGCCAATGGCTGACAATAGACAATACCAGCTACAACCGGCCGATTTTCTCCTACTATTTCAACAACACACTGTCACTTCCGCGCGGATGGACACTAACCGCCAATATTAACGGCGGCACCAAAGGCGATATGCACACCAACCGATTCGGAGGCTCCGCATTTATAATGGATATGTCGGTGGGAAAGACACTTCTTGACAAGGCACTGACAATAAAGCTGTCGGCTACCGATATTTTCAATACTCTCAACAATGACTGGACAATGAATACATACGGCATCTATGTCGACAAGCGACAAAGCTATGACCACCGGGGCATATCCCTGGACGTCACATATCATTTCCATCCCCGCAAAAGCAAATACAAAGGCTCATCCGCAGCCGAAGCAGAAATGAAACGTCTGTAAGTATGATTGCATGAGTTTCCGTTTTTTTGTAGCTTTGTGACAGAATTGGAGTCAGCGTGACTTGTAAATTTGACGTCAATCATCTGAAAAGCGAAATCATGAGCAACGAAATTCTGTATATTCTTCTGCCTGACTATGCGGCGCATGAGATTGTGTATCTTTCTCAGGCAATTGCATCCGACGAGTTTGCCCTTAAACAAAACCCGAAATATGTAAACAAGATTGTGGCACCAGCCCTGGAACCCGTAAAGTCCATAAGCGGTTTCCATACTCTGCCGGACTATTCATTCGACACTATGCCTGATGATTTTGCGGCGTTGATTCTCATCGGCGGCTTCGGGTGGAGCACCCCGGCTGCAGCTCGCGTTGCACCACTTGTCAGGCAAGCGATTGACAGTGGCAGAATTGTAGGCGCAATATGCAATGCCGCTTCGTTTATGGCAAAAAACGGCTTGCTGAACTCATTTAAACATACCGGTAACGGACTGGAGCAACTCAAGCTATGGGGCGGTGATAAATATACCAACCCTGAGGATTATGTGAATGCCCAGGCTGTATGTGACAAAAATGTAGTGACTGCAAACGGCTCTGCCACATTGGAATTTGCAAAAGAATTGCTTATGCTTCTCGAAAACGACTCACCCGAACGCATCGAATTGTATTATCAGTTTAACAAGCAGGGGTTCTGCAATCTCTTCAGTCATCAATAAACTGTTCAGTAAAGTGGCTGAAAAAACAAGGTAAGTCTCACTCCCGCAATATAAATTGAATAAGCGCTGAATAATGAGCCGGACAAGCTTATTTTTCAGCGCTTTAACACTTAGAGCGGTAAACGGGACTCGAACCCGCGACCCTCGGCTTGGGAAGCCAATGCTCTACCAACTGAGCCATTACCGCATATAATCTTCCTTCTGGATGATTTTCAATGCAAAGGTATGCTTTTTTCAATAAACAAACAATCTATTGGAATATAAAAATTACCGGCGGAGAGGCTTTGAGGCCTGTCCGCCGGCAATGTATGTGGTTGTTATCTCAGATTAGTTGAGAACGCCTGAGAGGTTGAATTTAGAGAATTCAATGTCGTTTGCAGCACGTGTAGCATAGTCCTTGTCGAGCTTGACAGCCTGACGGAGGTTGGATGTTACCATCTGTGAGTTGTTGGTGCGTGCACCGAGAACTGCCATGAGGTAGTAGGTGGTTGCATCGGGAGCAGGAATTGCTGCGAGGGTTGATTTAGCCTTGCTGTAGTCCTTGGCAAGAATCTGGGCGAGAGCCGCATTGTTTGTCTTGCTTGAACCGAAAGCTCTTACAGCGGCAGCTGTGTCACCCTGCTTGAGGTAGTAAACACCGAGTGCGTCACCAACACCTGCAAGACCGCCGGCATTGCCGAAGCAACGGTTTGCGGTAGCGTAGTCCTTATTGATTAGGGCGATGAGACCAAGGTTCATCTGCACCTCAGCATTTGAGGGAGCGAGCTTTTCAGCTTTTTTCAGGCTTGCCTGTGCGGCTGCATAATCTTTTTCCTCAAACTGGATGGCGCCAAGGTTGTTGAATCCGCGGAAATCGTTGGGATAGATGCGGGTAGCAGCCTGATAGATTGCTTTACGGCGTGCGAGATTGTCGGTAAGAGTAGCAGCGTAGAGAAGTTCGTCAACGCTGAGCTTTGAGGGATCAGTGTCGAAGAGAGCATTGATCTGCTCGTCGCTCTTGCCGATTACATCAACAGATGCTGTGATGCGTGAGTAGCGTAGCTGGGGCAGAATGTCTGTTTCGAGGGTTTCAAAAACAGAAGCGAGGTTGCGGATTTCTTTTTCGCGCTGCTCGGGGTCCTTGTACATTGAAAGCACGCTCAGGATAAGGTCTTTGTCCTGTATGTTGCTGTTGGCAACGAGCTTCTGGAATCCTTCCCAGTCCTCAGGAGTGAACTGTGCTGTAAGTTCGCCGAACTCGGTGATACGGTCTTTTTTGAGCTTGTTTTCAACGTATGTAGTGGTGTTCTTTTCGCGTTTCTCTGCGAGCTGCTCGTTGAATGTATATGAGCCGTCAGGAGATGCGTATGAAGAAATATTAATTTCCTTCAGCACTTTAGCAGTGTCACCGTTAACAGCTGCAAGATCGCGGTTGAAAGTTTCCATCTGAGCGGTCTTGAGCTCACCCGGGCGGATATTTGCCTGATTGATGAGGAAGCGGATGTCGGCGCTGTACTTTTCGTTGATGATGCGCTGGAATTTGTCGGGAGCAATAGCGGGATCAACAGTAGCGGCAGTTGCGAGAGCGGCAGTTGCGATAACGCCGTCAGCAACTTTCACACGGGGAAGAACATACTGCTTGTTGCCCTGAGTGACATTGAAGTCGAGGTAAAGCTCGCTCTTGATCATCTCGGGGGTATAGGGATAGTTGACAGGAATTGTCACAGTACCGCCATTTGCATAGCTTACAACGGGATTGTTGCCACGTACTTTCTCGCCCTGATATGCAACAGGCGAGCCTGCTGTCTGGTAGTTGCCGTAAACGAGGACCGGTGTCACTGTCACGGTAGCATTTTTCACAAAGAATTTGGCAGGGACGTTTCCTGTCACTGTGGCGGGCACTGATGTGCCAACAACCTCAAGAGGATTGGGATTTGTTGTGAAATAATCAGCAGCAAACTGATTCATCTTCTTGCCACAGCCTGTGAGGACGATCGCAACGCCGGCGGCAAGGGTGAGACTTAGTTTTTTTCTCATAAATGTAAAGTTTGAGTATTATTATATATGTGAATTCGTTGAAACATCCGTTTTGAACTGCAAATATAGTTATAAATAGGCTCTAACGGCACGTATTAGTAGTTTTTTAATCATTTTTTTAATTGCACACATAGTAATATGTGATGCTGCCTCGGTAATTATTGTTACTTTTGTATCCGGTTTTTTATACACATAACTATTCATACTACCGCTACAGACATGAGAAAATGGCGCATCGAGGACAGCTCGGAGCTGTACAACATCAATGGTTGGGGACTTAAATATTTCTCCATCAACAGTAAAGGACATGTGGCAGTGACACCACGCGAGGGATATGCGTCCGTAGACCTCAAGGAGGTTATGGACGAACTGCAGGTGCGTGACGTCACAGCTCCGGTACTTCTGCGCTTCCCGGACATTCTCGACAATCGCATCGAAAAAATATCCAACTGCTTCCGCATCGCTTCGGAGGAATATGGCTATGAGGGCAAAAACTTCATAATATATCCCATAAAGGTCAACCAGATGCGTCCGGTTGTGGAGGAAATTGTGAGCCATGGTATGAAATTCAATATCGGACTCGAAGCCGGTTCAAAGCCTGAACTTCATGCGGTGCTCGCGACTAATATCGCCGACAACGCTCTTATTATCTGCAACGGCTACAAGGATGAGAAGTTTGTTGAGCTCGCGCTCCTTGCGCAGAAGATGGGCAGACACATATTTCTCGTGGTCGAAAAACTCAATGAGCTGGAACTCATTGCAAATGTAGCCAAGAGAATCAAAATAAGCCCCAACATAGGCATACGCATCAAACTGTCATCGACCGGCGCCGGAAAATGGGAAGAGAGCGGAGGCGACCAGTCCAAGTTCGGACTTAATTCCAGTGAACTTCTTGAAGCTCTTGACTTTCTGGAAAAGTACAAGATGACCGAATCATTGCGACTCGTGCATTTTCATATCGGAAGTCAGGTTACTAAAATCCGACGTATCAAAAATGCACTCCGTGAGGCGACCCAATTCTATGCCCAACTGAGCAAGATGGGATTCACTATCGATTTTCTTGATATCGGCGGAGGCCTCGGAGTTGACTATGACGGCACCCGCAGTTCTGCTTCGGAGAGCTCGATGAACTATTCTATTCAGGAATATGTCAACGACGCTGTATCGTCACTTGTTGATGTGTGCCGCAAAAACAATCTCAAGCAGCCTAACATAATCACCGAAAGCGGACGTTCACTTGCCGCGCATCATTCGGTGCTTGTGTTTGAAGTGCTCGAAACCACTCAACTCCCTGCGTGGAAAGACAGCGAGGAGATAAGCCCGAATGCCGATGAACTTGCCAGAGAACTATATGAGATATGGGACAAACTCGACCAGCCACGCCTGTTTGAAAGCTGGCACGACGCACTCCAGATTCGCGAAGAGGCGCTCGACCGCTTCAGCCTCGGAATGCTGGATTTGCGGACACGCGCGCAGATAGAAAAACTGTTCTGGAGCATTGCACGCGAGGTCGGCGAGATTGCCGCCGGCATGAAGCACGCGCCGGAGGAATTGCGCAAAATTGCAAGAATGCTCCCCGACAAATATTTCTGCAACTTTTCGCTGTTCCAGTCTCTGCCAGACTCATGGGCGATAGACCAAGTATTTCCTATCATGCCTATAGAACGTCTGGACGAACGTCCAGCGCGTACATGCACCATTCAGGACATTACCTGTGACAGCGACGGAAAAATCGCGAACTTCATCACAAGCCATGGCATCAGCCCGTCCCTGCCCGTCCATTCTGTAAAAAAAGGCGAACCTTATTATATAGGTGTGTTCCTTGTCGGAGCATATCAGGAGATTTTGGGTGATATGCACAATCTTTTCGGCGACACCAACGCCGTGCATATCAGCGTGTATGAGGACAAGTATGAGATTGACAGGGTGATTGACGGTGAAACCGTTGCCGAAGTGCTTGACTACGTGGAGTTCAACCCAAAAAAACTTGTACGGAATGTCGAGACTTGGGTTACCGCGTCAATGAAAGCCGGCAAGATTACTCCGGAGGAGGGCCGCGAGTTTCTCAGCAACTATAGGTCGGGACTCTATGGATACACTTATCTTGAAAAGGACTGACGCAAATATCGCACAATGCCACGCTATTTTCTGAACATCGCATATCTCGGCGCTCCTTTTCACGGCTGGCAACGTCAGCCCGGTGATATTTCCGTGCAGCAAACCATCGAGGAGGCATTGGAGAAGCTGACAGGCAAGCCGTGCCCTGTCACGGGTGCGGGACGCACGGACGCGGGAGTCAACGCCCGCAAGATGCCGGCACATTTTGACTGCAAATCAGAGATAGGTGACAGCATAGCGTTTTTGCGCAGCCTTAATGCTCTTGTCGGCAAAAATGTTGCAATAAACGGCATTTGTTCTGTAAAAGATGACGCTCACGCGCGCTTCGACGCGACCAAACGCACATATCACTACTACGCTACAACTTTTAAGACCCCATTTTTTGAAAATCTGTCATGGAGATGCTCTCCTTCACTTGATTTCAACGCGATGAACGAGGCTGCTCAGATGCTGCTGACAACAAAGGACTTTGCATCATTCGCTAAACTTCACAGTGATGTCAAAACGACTATATGCAACGTTACAGAGGCTAAATGGACTGAGGTTATGCCCGGAGCATGGGTGTTCACCATAAGTGCTGACAGATTTTTGCGCAATATGGTACGCGCCGTTGTTGGCACGCTGGTAGAGGTAGGCAGAGGCAAAATGTCACTGACGCAGTTTGAGGATATAATCGCGAGCCACGACAGATGTAAGGCCGGCACATCCATGCCTGCCCATGCGCTATACCTCTGGGATGTGGAATATCCCTACAATACGGATTATTAAACCAATATTATCAATATGCTTGCCAAAAGAATACTGATTATTCCCGCTGTGGTTACAGCGATGTGTGTTTATGGGAATACAGCTGAACTTCCTTTGCCGGACAGAGAGAGCTGCACAAGTATAATGGTCGGAAAAAAAGCATCGGCTGACGGTTCGGTCATGACCTCCCACACCTGCGACGGCAATTACCGCACCTGGATGGACATCGTGCCCGCCATGAACCATGACCGTGATACGACAGTGACGGTTGTAAAAGGACGTATGCACACTGACCATTCCACGGGCGCACGAGGCATGAAGGAGGTCGGTGTTATCCCCTCGCCCGGCAAAACTTACGCATTCCTCAACACCGCATACCCATGTCTGAACGAAAAGCAGCTCGGCATAGGCGAGACTACGATAAGCGGCAGACCGGAGCTGAGAAATCCGGAGGGTATGTTTCTGATAGAGGAACTTGAAAGAATAGCGTTGCAGCGATGCACCACCGCTCGCGAGGCAATCAAACTCATGGGCAGACTTGTGAAGGAGTATGGCTACGGCGACAGCGGCGAGTGCCTCACTATAGCCGACCCCAACGAGGTGTGGCAGTTCGAGATATTCGGTGAGGGCAAAGAGCGCAAAGGAGCGGTGTGGGCGGCAGTC
This sequence comes from Paramuribaculum sp., assembly GCA_029052015.1. GTDB lineage: Bacteria > Bacteroidota > Bacteroidia > Bacteroidales > Muribaculaceae > Paramuribaculum. The sequence goes on from JAIDJW010000052.1 coordinate 12,643, forward strand.
CGCATTCCTGACGACGAAGTTGGCGTTTCTGCCAATATTCCACGCATATCCACCCTTAATCTGAAGGATACAATGAACTATATGGC
>JAIDJW010000053.1 GCA_029052015.1 Paramuribaculum sp.
GCCGAAGCCTGTCATGGATAAAAGCATTTTATAAGATTCTTTATGAGCAAATTTTAGATATAAGAGTGAAAAACCCTAACTTTGCAATAAAAAAATAACGACAATGGCAGTTATCCTTAATATAGATACGTCTACAGACGTGTGCTCTACCGCACTGACAGCCGAGGGCGGGGTGCTCATTCACCGCGAGGATTTCAGCGGGCGCAATCATGCTGCTCTGCTGAGCGATTTTATCAAGGCGTGTCTTGACCGTGCGTCTGAGCTTGAACTGAAACTCGATGCGGTGGCGGTGTCAATGGGGCCTGGAAGCTACACCGGTCTGCGCATCGGTCTCAGCGAGGCAAAGGGGCTGGCTTTTGCGCTGAATATCCCCCTAATCGGCATCGACACTCTCAAACTGCTCGCCGTGTCGGTGATGTTTTCGGGTCAGGAACTGCCTGATGACGCGCTTTTCGCTCCTATGATAGATGCGAGGCGCATGGAAGTGTTTACCGCTGTCTACAATATGGCTCTCGAAGAGCTTATGGCTCCGCAGCCGCTGATTCTCGATGCCGACAGCTACAAGGAGTTTACTTCGCGGGGCCCGGTGCTGTTTTTCGGAAACGGCAGCGACAAGGCGCGCGAACTCCTTGCCGGTCCTAATTCCATTTTCGTGCCGGATATAAAGCCTCTGGCTGTTGATATGCTTGCTCTGTCGGAGCTGGCATGGAGCAAACGGGAGTTTATAGATCTGGCGTACTCCACACCGTGGTATAGAAAGGAGTTTCAGACCACCAAACCAAAGAACAAGCTCTAAAAAGATTCCCCGACATCTGTTAGATATCGGGGAATCCTGTATTTCAGATAATTTTACTGATTTGCGGGTGCGATGCGGAATGTGAGTATGCCGGCGTTGAGTTCGTCGGATTCACCCTCATTGCCGTCGGCGCCGACTGCTTCCTCGGGATTTATGATGACATACCAGATGCCGTCCTGCACATATTGAGGCAACGCATGGAAAGTCTTTTCACCCCACTTTACTTCTAAGCCTTGAGGCTCTTTTACATCCCATGACATGGTTTTGTGTGCAACGAGCTCGCCGTTGTCGCGGCGGAACAGGTCGATGTTTTCCGTCTGTTGATACTGGTAGCCGACTAAATAATAATTGTCATCGGGAATCACCCAATATTTGCAGATAAAGTTCTGCTCTTCAGCCATGCGGCTCTCCCAGGGCATTGAATCGTGCTTTTTCTCAATCTCGGGTGTGATTGTCCTGCCGTCGGTGCTGAAAATAGCAATCGGGTCAAGAGCTCCGGGAGTGATGTTGTAGACAGTGTCGACCATGGAAATCAGCGCCATGCCCCCTCCGTTGCTGAAAATGCCGGACTGATAGCCGAGCTTATAATCTCTTACGAATATGGAATCTGTCTGTTTGAAATCGCGGTCAAGGCAGTGGATGATAAAGCCGCTGTCAACCATCTGGTATACGTATATACCCTTTTCCAGAGAGCCGATAGAGAGGCGCTCGGTTGAGGGAGTGTCGTAGCGGATGGAGTGGAGGTATCGGTCGTCAAATGTGTAGCGGTGTGCGATATTGTCCGCAGTGTTGATTACCAGTTCATGGGCAGGACGGTCAATGTACACTGTCTCAATCCACCTGTATTCGCCGGGACCGTTGCCAACGTGGCTTAGTTGGCCCACCATCTTGCCGTCGGAAAGAGTGAAGAGGATAAGGCGGTCATCGCTGTTGTTCATGTCATGGATGATAACAGTGTCGCCGGCAACTCCGACAACGTAGGCGCGGTCGCTGAACAGGGCTGCGGTCGCTGTGTCAAGCGGTGTGTATGTGACGTCCTCAAAAGTTACGTCGCAGAAATTGTCCGCTTCGGCTGCACTTGCGAGGTCGATTTTCGTTACCGGATGTTCGTTTTTGCTGCCGCAGGAGCATAATAATGCGCCGGCAGCACAGGCAATGAGTGGGAGATATCTCATGAATGTGATAAATTAGATTGGTTTTTTACTTTAGAAGGGAAAAGAGGAGGGTGTGGTTACATATCTGCGCTCAAAATCTGCATTTGTCATGCCGAACATCATCGCTCCCTGTATTATTCCGAGAACAGCCGGAATGCTTCCGCAAGTCACAAGGGAGGCTATCAGATATACAATTCCACCTACAGGCTTGCCGAGATAGAAGTAGTGAATGCCGAGACCGCCGAGCAAAATGGCGAGAATGGCAGTGACACCGCGCGATTTGCCGTTCGGTCCCTCGGCAAACGGGTCATTATTCTCCCACCCGTTATAACGAGGAGTCTGCTCATAACCTCCGTCGGGCTGCTGGTAGTTATATTGCTGACTATACTGTCCGGCTCCAGGATTCGGAGGCGGCATGGTCAGGTCGTTCTTGCAATACTGACAGCGGGTGGCATCCTTTTGGATTTCCCCTCCGCAGTAGGGGCATTGCTTTGTTTCCATGCTTATTTGATAAGAGATTTTAAATCAATAATTAATGAGTATCTGAAAAAGAACGCCATATTGGATTAGCTCATGCAATCAGAAATATGATGTTCATTGAGGCAAAATTACAATAAATTCAGAGAGTAATTAAGCAAACGGTCTTTTTCTTACGCTAATCTCCTCCCCATCTATGTTGACACCACCCTTTATTCAGGTTGGAATAGCGTTTCGACTAATCGGACTTTCTCCTCGGCAGGCAGATTGTAGATATCACGTTCAGTAAGGCCGGAATAGAGGCCCATGTTTGGTCTTACAAATCGTCGGCAAGGCTGTCCATCGACAATAGCGGTCACTTCGTAATGACCTTCGGTATTGACAGCAACCGAAAAGTTGGTAATTGTTCTTCCGTGTTTGTCATACAGAGTCGTTTCGGGTTCCTTGCTTCTGTCAAGGTAGCCAAATGAAGCAAGATTGTCGTTGAGGGTCTTTTGTATGATGCTGCGCCACGGTTGAGTTATACCGCATCGTTCGGCATATTCATTGAATTTGCCGATAGCTTCTGCTACTTGATTTATGATGGCATTGGCGTTTCTGATGTCATTCTGTTTAGCGAAGTCAAGTAAATCGGATTTTGAAATGTCGTTAGTCTTTCCTCCGATGCTCAATCTGCGCTCTATATTCGGACCGGTGCCGTTGGGGTTGAATATGAAAGTCACATCGTATGCCGGAGCCAGCAG
>JAIDJW010000054.1 GCA_029052015.1 Paramuribaculum sp.
GTCTTCATAACTGCGCGCTTCCGGGTTCATGGCAGCCAAAGTCTGAACGTGAATTTTCTTCCCGTCTTTTCTGTCGAAACGCTTGGTAAGAAAATGGTTGATTCCGTCAACGTGTAAAAGCTGACATTCTTCCATCTCGATTCCGGCGGCTACTGCCATGTGGTAATAAGCAGTTTCGATTTCCGCCATAGGCATTGATTTATCTCCGAACTTCAGGATGTAGTATTCAAAGCCATCAAGTACATCTGTCTGCCCTGAGCGTATTTCACCGGTCTCATTATTGATGGCGATAATCGCCTTCATCTGCCGTCCACCGGCGGATGTTCCTACTGCAAGCAACGCCTGTAATGTAAGTTCCTCATTGGTACTCAGGATAATATTGTTTCGGTCTTCAAGAATTCTGAGAGATATATCGTACAGTGATTTGATGTCTATGGTGCGTGTGTGGGTCAGATCGGCGGCGTATGGCTCATACTCCAGCGCGCCCATTCCTCGTGTGCCGATAAACATCAGTTTATATAGAGGAGTGATTTTATTACGTGGTATCTTATTGTCCTTTACCCACTTGTCAAACAGTGTGTTTCCCCACGAATCCGGCAGAGAATCGGAGATAAACGGAGGAAGTCCCTGGTAGATAGGACGGTCATCCCCATATATCGGCAAAAGAACATTTCGATTCTTTGCAGGAGAAAGCAGCGGTGCAATGTCCGGGATTCTATCCATCTGTTTCGGGTTATACATAAAGTATGTCCGTCTTGCAGCGGAATCCCACACGAGCCGTCCGATTTCCTTTCCCCACAAATTAACTTTCAGATACTTCATAATTCAGACTTCTTGCTTTTTCTAACCCGTTGCATTTTTTTGTCATTGTCATCGTACATATACGGTGATTCCGGCAATTCCGGGAGCAGGGCATCCCAATTTCCACCGAGCCCTATAGCCCTCAGAAGTCGCATCAGGGTACTGAAAGAAATATCGGTCATATTTCCCGACTCGAATTTATATAGAGTGGTCATGCCGATAGCAGCCGCTTCGGAAACATCCTTACGGGTCATGAGCAGACGCAAACGATAGTCGCGAAACCTCAGACCGAGATTTCGGATTACATCAGGTGTAGCCAGAGAGTCGTTTGTAAATATCATTATAATGATAATTATGCCTAAATTTAAAGTATAATATTCCGTAGAATGATACTTACAAATTTAGGCATAAATTATCAAGCAACCAAATATGGTATGCAAAAATCTTTTTCAGAAGGCTTTGAAGCTCATGTCGAGGCCTTTGACGGAGTGGGTGAGGGCGCCGACGGATATGAAGTCTACGCCACACTCGCCGTAGGCGCGGAGGGTGTCGAGTGTGATGCCTCCCGACGACTCTATTTCGGTTCGTCCCGCTATAAGTTCCACAGCTTCTTTAGTGCGCTCGGGAGTGAAGTTGTCGAGCATAATACGGTCAACTCCTGCCGCAAGAGCTTCGTTTATCTCATCTGTATTTCTGACTTCTACCTCTATTTTAAGGTCGCCTCTGCCGGTTTCCATGCAGAATTTCTTAGCAGCCTCGACTGCCTTGGTGATACCTCCGGCAAAATCCACATGGTTGTCCTTGATAAGAATCATGTCATGAAGCCCCATGCGGTGGTTGGCTCCTCCGCCGGTCTTTACAGCCTCTTTTTCGAGGATTCTCATTCCGGGAGTAGTCTTGCGGGTGTCGAGCACTTTGGTCTTGAGACCGGCGAGTTTTTCCTGATACTTGGCGGTGACTGTTGCTATGCCGCTCATGCGCTGCATGATGTTGAGCATCACTCGCTCGGTCTGTAGCAGTGACCGCACGCTTCCCTCTACCTCAAAGGCTATGTCGCCGGGTTTTACGTGCGCGCCGTCCTCGATGTAGACTGTCATTTTCAGGTCGGGGTCGAATTTGGCGAAGACTTTCCGGGCAATCTCAACGCCGCTGAGTATGCCTTCCTCTTTGACAATGAGGCGCTGGCGTCCGCGCTCATCGGCGGGAATGGTTGAGAGTGTGGTAACATCGCCGTCGCCTACGTCTTCGGCAAACGCGATTGTAAGCAGGTCATCTATAAGCTCGTCGTTGGTTTTCATAATTACTATTGCTAAATTTGCACAAATTTAGTCAATATCAATCATTCGCACAAATGAAAATAGTGCTGCTAACCGTAGGCAAAACCACTGCAAGCCATGTAGCCTCAGGTATCAACATATACCTTGAGAGACTTGGGCACTATGTGCCTACAGAAATGGTCAGTCTGCCTGATTTGAAGGGCACTGCATCAATGTCCGAAGATCAGCAGAAGGTGCGTGAGGGCGCTGCAATAATCGGCGCGTTGCAGCCCGGCGACAGGGTTGTGCTTCTTGACGAGAAGGGCGACCTGCTGACTTCGCGTAAATTCGCGCGGTCGATAGAGCAGGTGATGCTGGCGGGAGTGAAGCGTCTTGTGTATGTTGTGGGCGGTCCTTACGGTTTTTCGCAGGAAGTATATGCCCGTGCGGATGCAAAGCTGTCGCTCTCACCTATGACTTTTCCACATGATCTCGTGAGGCTGCTGTTTGTGGAGCAGCTATATAGAGCGATGACCATATTGCGCGGCGAGAAGTATCATCATGACTGAAAAGCGGGTTTAAATTTCTATAAATTCAAGCATAATGGCGTCGGATGTCAGCCAGTGGCGCTCGACAATTCCGGCACGGTTGCCTTGACTCCACATTTTGCCGTTTTTTACAAAACCGGCTGTTTTGCGCTCGGTTTCAGCCGCGAGTGAGGCTCCAAACAGGTTTTCTATTAATTTCAAGTCAATCCCGGCATCGGTACGGAGGGCGGTTATGATGTAATCGTTGTAGCGCTCCGACAGATTTTCCTCCTCGGCAACGGTGAATCCGATTCCACCGCATTCGAGATATTTTTTGATGTCATTGGGATTAAAACGCCTGATTTTTCCGTCAAAACTGTGGGCGCCGGTTCCCAGTCCGAGATATGGTGTGAGATTCCAGTATGATGAATTATGCAGGGCACGATGTCCGGGGAGGGCGAAATTGGAAATTTCGTAATGTCCGTATCCTGCCGCAGATGTTTTTTGTATGAGAACATCGTACATTGCCATGACTTCAGCTTCGGAGGCTTCTGCTATCTTGCCTGCCTGCTTCATGGCGGTGAGGCGTGTACCCGGCTCGTATGAGAGGAGATAGCAGGACAAGTGCTCAGGCTTTAATTCCAGCACTTTTTCAAGCGACGAGCTCCAACTGCACATATCCTGCCCCGGCAGACCGTATATGAGGTCAAGACTGACATCCAGCTGTGCTGATTTCAATGCCTGATATGCGGCAATTGCTTCGGCAGCGCTGTGTCTGCGCCCGATTGTGCGGAGCACACTGTCGTCAAGCGACTGCACTCCCATGCTCACCCGGCTCACCGGGGTGTCATTCTTTAACCACAATGCGTAATCATCGCTGATATCCTCGGGGTTGACCTCGATTGTGTACTCTTCGATGCCACCGGAGGGCATAAAATCAAAAAGCCGCTTGAGTAGCTTACGGTCGATGCTGCTTGGGGTGCCTCCTCCTATATATATAGTGGTGACTGGGTCAATAAGCTCATGCCTGCGGTTGAGGTATTCGGCCTCAAGCGCTGAAATATATTCTCCGGCGAATTTTTCGGCAAAAGGTGTCGAAAAAAAATCGCAGTATGCGCACTTGGCGTGGCAGAAAGGTATGTGGATGTATATGCCGGCCATCAGTTTTCCCTGCCGCAAATCGGCTTGAAGTTACAGAATTTGCAGGGATTGTCGAAAGGCGACTGCACAAAGGGTACTTCCGGGTCAAAAAGCTCCGACAGTTTGGCATACAGCCCTTCGGTGTATTCTTCCATCACTTCGCGGTGGTCATCTACAGGTTTGCCATTTATCTTTATCGGCAGGGGACCTTTGGATGTAATCTGGCGGAAATTGTAGATATACGGGCTGATCGGCTCGTCGGCACCTGTCGCAAGGCTGTAGACATGGCAGTAAAGCAAAATCTGAGTCAGCCCCTTGGGGTGGTCGCGAACCGTGAAGTCAAAGCATTTGTCAAGCGATGTCACGATGTTTTTTTCATCGCCGGTCTTATAGTCTACAATCCTCAGGTGGCCGTTGACACGGTCAATTCGGTCGACAAGCATTTTGAAATTGACTCTTACGCTATCGTTAACTTTCAAAACGGTGTTTATCTTGACTTCCGCGCCCTCAAAAATGAATGGTGCAATATTCAGGTCCGCCTCAATCATCGAGCAGATAGACTCGCGTATGAGATTGCCCATCACAAGCGCTTCGCCGCAAAGGGGAGTCATCAGCGCATCGCCTTCAAGACGGTTATAAATCTTGTTTGTCGTCGAGGTTATGATGCGGTCGATTGTCAGATTGTCGTGTCCGAGCACGCGGCGCAGACTTTCGGTGGTAATGGTGCGTGATGCGTTTTCCAACGCGAGGTTTTCGTAAAGAATCTGGGCGGTTTCATGAAGAATGCTGCCGTAAGAGCTTGCATCTATGAAATCCTTCATCTCTTCGTCGGCGTCATATCCCTCGACATATCTGAGATAGAACTGAAGCGGGCAGGCGATATATGTGTTGATGGCGCTTGCGGAGAGATTGCGTGAATCTTCCGAGCCGGGCATGAACCTGCTGAGTTTCTTCATTATGGCAGGTGATTTGGTGATGCTTACCGTGCCGGAGGGGAAGGTTTTGGGCTCAAATACTCTTAAGGTATGTCTGATATTGCCTTTGTCTGAATATAGATAAAGGAGTTGGGTGAGGTAGCGCGACATTTCGCCGCTTTTCACTCCCAGACTGCGCGCGTCGTAAATCAGTTTGACTCTGCGGGCACGCGATATGAGGCGGTAGAAGTAGTATGCGAATATACTTTCCTGAAAATCGGTGGTGGCCATGCCATAGCCGCGCCTGAGCGCATCAGGTATAAACGACCCGGTGTAGTGTTTGCGTGGAAAGATGGCTTCGTTCATCGACAGCATTATGATATTGTCGAAATCAAGGGCACGCGTTTCCAGCACTCCCATAATCTGTAGTCCTTTGAGCGGTTCGCCCACAAGATTGATTTTTTCCGAAGCCATTGTGCGCTCCACCATGCGGAAAAAAGTGGAGCGACGCACCTCAACTCCGAATCGGATGCAAGTGTCTTTAAGTCTGCTGACAGCAGAGGCGTAGGCGTTGAGAAATTTCTGCTCGTTGGCATCCTTGCCGTCGCTCACCAGTGAAATCACATCGGTGATATAGCTGCAAATCTCATCAGCGGGAGCGGTCTCATCGAGGATGTGAAACAGCGGTGCAAGCGACTGAGCTGTTTCGCCAATCCTGTCGGGGCTGATTCTGAACAACCGCTCATTGACAATCACGGCTCCGAGCGCATCAGCTTCTTCAGGAGCGATAGCGCTGACGGAAGGATTTGTGAGCAGTGCCTGCACATCTTCATAGAAGAATGTAGGGACGCCTGATGACACTCGCACTTTGAGCTGAAGATTGACGACCAGACGCATCAGCGCCGCAATGGAGGTGAGGCGCATCGGTAGCCCCATCGTCACATTGGTTTTGGGAATGAGGTCGTAGGGCACAGATCGGCGCAGCGGCACAAAAAGCGACTCATCGGGAAGCACAACGGCTGTGTCGACCGCATTGTCCGGATTTTCTATCTCTCCGTTTTTTGCCATATCGCCAAGTATGCTTCCTGCTAATTTTGCCTGTGCAACCGCCGATGGCACGCCTATAATCTCTATGTCAGGCATATTGGCGATTTCTCCTTCGGGCAGTGAGTACAGCGAAGGAAATTCCTTGACATTACGCTCAATAAAGCGCCCGGCGCGGTTGAATCCGCCTGCAAATGCTGGCGAATTGAAATCCCAGTAGAAATCAGCGGACCCGCTGTCGCGCAGAAGGGAGAATATCTTTAACTCGGAGGGAGTGAGCACATTGAAGCCAACGAATATGTAGCGGCGATACTCAAGCCGCCCCTCGGCAATGTGCTCGGCAATAGCTGAAGCGGCCTTGCGGTACATCATGCCCGGCGCAATTTTGCCGCTGTTCTCAAGGTGTGCATGGTAGGCTTTGTACAGCGGAGAGAGAACTTCCCACAGACGCAGGAACTTATCGCCCGGTCGGTTGCCGTCGTTGCCCGAACAGTCGCCAACATGGGTCCAGAAGCGGTCAACATCAGATTTTTGCGGTTCTTCGCCCCAGTATCGTCTGATAATCTCTATCTGCTCTGGAGTGAGGTAATTGCTTCCGATTTCCTTATAGCGCTTAACATTGACAAACAGAGCGTCGGGGTTGACGAGATAACGGTCAACATCGTTGAAATCACTGACAAGCATCTCTGCCCAGAACAAAAACTGGTCGAAATCGGCGATATCGCTTGAGAGTTTGCGGTATTCATTGTAAAGTATGAAAAGCTGTTCGAACCGCTCTGCCGGGTGACGCGGCGAAAAATCGGCTACAAAGGAGCTTATGGTCTTGACCGCGGGCTGCGCTATTTCCGGCGCTTGCCGCTCCATATAGTTGCGGAAAAATGTTGCAGATCTTTTGTTGGGAAACACAAAGCAAAAACCGTCAAGCGATTGCAACTCGTTTGCGGCATAGACCTGTGCTATCTGCTGCAAGAAAGGTGTGTTTCTGGCTGATTTCTCCATGTCATCACTGTTTCAACAGCAGAATCACCTTGACAGCGACATCAAAATTGACAATCTTGCCGTTGGCGTTGCCGGCAATATCGGTGCGGGCTTTATCAAATACTTCCACCAGCTTCTCGACAT
>JAIDJW010000055.1 GCA_029052015.1 Paramuribaculum sp.
GTCCGGAAGAAAAGAACGACTTGACACTCCTGTTATAACGCACCGGCTGAATAATCCCGGCGAGGACGCTGTGTTCAACCGGATTTTGGGTATAGGTTTCAGAAATGACGACTATAGCCATGTGACAGTAATTTATGTGCCATGCTATCTAAACGGCAATGACGGTATATTCGACACCGATTATTATAATCTGCTGATCGGAATGGATGCAACAGTCTTCCCGTCGTATTATGAGCCGTGGGGATATACTCCGCTGGAGAGTATCGCATTCGGAGTGCCCACGATAACAACGTCTCTAAGTGGTTTCGGTCAGTGGATTCTATCTACAACCGACAACCAGTTCAGCTCATGTGGAGTGAGTGTGATAGGGCGCGGCGACAATAATTATCATCAGGTTGTTGACAATATAGCACGGGCACTCGAATATCTTGATGAATCAGACGAAGATGAGATAGCCCTGATTGGCGAAGCCGCTTCCAAAACAGCATCGCGCGCTGCATGGAGCTATTTTATCACGTATTATATAGAAGCATTTGAAGTCGCTTTGGCGTCTCGAAACAACAGATTGTAACAAATTTATCAATAAACATAATTTTATTTATGAAAATCCAAGTCAGCAACGCAAACGCACCCGTCTGGCGTGACTCTACAGTCAAAGCCGAGCTTCCTGCAAAGCTTAAGGCACTTGAAGTTATCGCAAAAAACCTGTGGTGGGTATGGAACAGCGATGCAAAAAACCTTTTTCGTGATTTGAATCCAGATCTCTGGCGCAAAACTGGTGAAAACCCCGTGCTGTTGCTTCAGCAGCTTTCTACCGAGCGTCTTGAAGAGATAGCCAATGACGCGGCTATGATGGATAGAATCAGCAAAGTACACGCACATTTCCAGGAGTATATGTCCAAGCCAATGCGCAAGGACGTTCCTTCCGTATCCTATTTCTCTATGGAATACGGTCTGTGCAACTGCCTGAAAATCTATTCCGGCGGTCTTGGCGTGCTTGCCGGCGACTATATTAAAGAGGCATCCGACAGCTGCGTAGATATGACAGCGGTGGGATTTCTTTATCGTTACGGATATTTCACACAGACTCTCTCTGTTGACGGTCAGCAGATAGCCAACTACGAACCGCAGAATTTCAATCAGCTTCCCATCGAGCAGGTTATGGATTCCGAGGGTCATCCGATGATTCTTGAGGTGCCTTATCCCGGTCGTATCGTTTACTCTCATATATGGAGAGTGAATGTAGGTCGTATGAAGCTATACCTTCTTGATACCGATTTCGACCTCAACAGTGAATTTGACCGCTCCATCACTCACCAGCTTTATGGTGGTGACTGGGAAAACCGTATCAAGCAGGAATATCTCCTCGGCATAGGAGGTGTGCTCATGCTTAAGAAACTCGGTGTGAACTCCGACCTCTATCACTGCAATGAAGGACATGCCGCTCTGCTCAATCTTCAGCGTCTTGTTGACTATGTGCAGGAGAAAGGTCTGGATTTCGCAACCGCTCTGGAGATAGTACGTTCCTCATCACTCTACACTGTGCATACCCCTGTGCCTGCTGGTCATGACTACTTTGATGAAGGACTTTTCGGCAAGTATATGGGAGAATATCCCGCTAAACTCGGCATTTCATGGGATGACCTCATGAACATGGGTCGTGAAAACCCCGGCACAAACGAACGTTTCTCCATGAGCGTGTTCGCGCTCAACACCTGCCAGGAGGCAAATGGTGTGAGTTGGCTGCACGGCGAAGTGTCCAAGAAGATGTTTGCCGGAATATGGAAAGGCTATTCATGGGAGGAAAGCCACGTTGGATATGTGACCAACGGCGTGCATATGCCTACATGGGCTGCTTCGGAATGGAAAGCGTTTTATGGCGAGCGCCTTGGCATGCAGGTGTTCGAAGACCAGAGCAATCCAAAGGCATGGGAAAAGATTTTCAGTGTTCCCGACGAGGATATCTGGGAAATGAGAATGCGCCTTAAAAACAAATTCATCAACTTTGTTAAGCGCGACTTCAAGGCAAAATGGCTCGCCAATCAGGGCGATCCCTCCGCAGTGATGAGCATTGTCGACAAAATCAACCCCAATGCGCTAATCATCGGTTTTGCCCGCCGCTTCGCAACATACAAGCGCGCTCATCTGCTCTTTACCGATCTTGACCGTCTCGCCAAGATTGTAAACAATGAGAAGTTCCCGGTTCAGTTCGTATTCTCCGGCAAGGCTCATCCTGCAGACGGAGCTGGTCAGGGTCTCATCAAGCGCATCATGGAGATTTCCAGAATGCCGCAGTTCCTCGGCAAGATTATCTTCCTTGAGGACTACAACATGATTGTCGCCAAGCGTCTCGTTACCGGTGTCGACATCTGGCTCAATACTCCTACTCGTCCTCTTGAGGCTTCCGGCACATCCGGTGAAAAGGCCGAAATGAACGGTGTGCTCAACTTCTCCGTGCTTGACGGATGGTGGTATGAAGGCTATCGCTTTGACGAGAAGGCCGGATGGGCTCTTACAGAGAAGCGCACATTCACCGACCAGTCACAGCAGGACAAACTTGATGCCGCTACCATCTACTCGATGCTTGAAAACGAGATTGTGCCGCTATACTTCGAAAAGAATTCAAAGGGCTACTCTCCCAAATGGATTCAGTATATCAAGGGTTCGATAGGCGATATCGCTCCCCACTTCACCATGAAGCGCATGATTGACGACTACATCACCCGCTTCTATGCCCCCGAGGACAAGCGTTTCAACGCTCTCT
>JAIDJW010000056.1 GCA_029052015.1 Paramuribaculum sp.
CTTTTTTATTTGTGCTGGCAGTATTTGACCTGTCAGTGGGCGTCAGCAACGACGCCGTCAACTTCCTGAATTCAGCCATAGGCTCGGGAGCGGCTTCCTTCAAGAGAGTTCTTGTTGTTGCCGGCATAGGCGTGTTTATCGGAGCCGCAATGAGCAACGGCATGATGGATATTGCCCGCAACGGCATATTCCATCCCGAGCATTTTTCCTTTTATGAGGTCATCTGTATTTTTATGGCGGTAATGGTTACCGACATAATACTTCTTGATATATTCAACACCCTCGGGCTTCCGACCTCCACCACAGTGTCCATGGTTTTCGAACTGCTGGGAGCGGCGTTTGTGGTGGCGCTCATAAAAATGTCAGGCAATGAAGGCCACAACATCGGAGAGCTGCTCAATACCGGAAAAGCCTTGTCGGTGGTCATCGGCATATTTCTGTCGGTTGCGATAGCCTTTGTGTGCGGCACCGTTGTACAGTTTCTGGCACGAACCGTGTTTTCCTTCAATTATAAAAGCAGACTCAAATGGAAAGTGGGGATATTCGGGGGCGTATGCGTCACAGCTATCATATACTTCCTGCTCATAAAAGGCGCCAAGGAACTGGCGTTTATGACCCCTGAGGTAAAAGGCTGGATTGGCACCCACACCACCTTGATTATATGCGGCTGCCTGGTGTTTTTCACCGTCCTTATGCAACTGCTGCATTGGCTTGGCGTCAATGTTCTCAAAATAGTTGTGCTCACCGGCACATTCGCTCTTGCGATGGCATTTGCCGGCAATGACCTTGTCAACTTTATCGGTGTGCCGCTGAGCGGACTCTCCTCTTATCAGGATTTCGCGGCAAACGGTGGCGGTAATGCCGGCTCATTCATGATGGAGTCGCTTAAAGGCTCTGCCAATACTCCTATATATTATCTTATAGGCGCAGGAGCAATTATGGTGGTTTCGCTTGCAACATCATCTAAAGTGCGCAATGTCACACGCACAGCAATAGGTCTGAGCGCACAGCAGAGCAGCGACGAGATGTTCGGCTCATCGCGCATCGCGAGGAGCCTGGTACGATGGACTATCGACATTGTCGAAAAAGTGCGCGAAATCACTCCGGCACCTGTGAGGAGATGGTTTGCCAGACGCTTCGACACCGACGGCATGATTATTGAGCATGGCGCTGCATTTGACCTCGTGCGCGGCTCAATCAATCTTGTGGTCGCCGCAACACTTATTGCCGCCGGCACCTCCCTAAAGCTGCCGCTGTCAACTACCTTTGTAACATTTATGGTGGCGATGGGCACATCGCTTGCCGACAAAGCATGGGCACGTGAAAGCGCCGTATTCCGAATCACCGGCGTCATATCGGTGATAGGCGGATGGTTTCTTACCGCCGGAGCCGCGTTTATCGGTGCCGGAATAATTGTATGCGCCATGTACTTCGGCGGCCACTGGGCTATGCTCGCACTCGGGGCGCTCACTCTCTTCATCATCATCCGCAGCAACCGCCGGTTTCGCAACCGCAAATCCGCTGAAAACGGCGACGCACTTTTTCAGACTATCATTTCAACATCCGACCCCAAAAAGATATGGCCGATGCTCAACATCTACATTACCGAGCATCAGCTTACATTCATGACGCTCGCATCTGAGGCATACTCCGCAATCGTCAAGGCATTCGAGGATGAGGACGCCAAAACGCTGTCAAAAATAGACTCGAAACTATCAAAAGAAAAATCTGTGCTCAAAAATGCGAGACGAAAAGAAACACTCTGCCTGCGCATGCTTCCGCGCCGCGAGGCTATTGAGAAGAATGCATGGTTTTATGTAAGCAACAACTGCTGCATGAGCGTGCTGTATAACCTCAAGCGTATCACAGAAGTGTGCAAAGAGCATACCGACAATAATTTCATGCCATTGCCGCAATCGCTCACCGATGAGTACGAAAACCTTACAGCCAGGGTTGTCACACTGCTCAATGACACTGTAGAGCTATTGCGCACCGGAGATACGGATGTGGTAGAGATTCTGCGCTCACACTGCGACGAACTGAAAAACGACCTCTCGACCGCTTACCACAAAGCTCACCGCCACCTCACCATGGGCGACGAGTCAAATCTCGCGGTGGTGTATGTATATATCAACATGCTTCAGGAGTCAAGAGAACTTGTGTCATCCGTGCGCAAGTATATGCGCGGCATAGCCAAGCTGCGCAATCCCGAATATGATTCACGCAAAGGTCACTAACAGGCTGTTGACACAACAGACACACATCTTACCGAAAAAAATACGTAACTTTGCACCTTGATTTTCAAAACGGAACTATTACACTTCCGTTCATCACGTTTCTTAAGGACAAAGATATGCATTTATCCGGACCGGTCGATTTTCGGCCAAAACTATTCTCTGCGCTCCGCAATTATGATGCGAAGCGGTTTAAAAGTGACCTCATAGCAGGTATTGTTGTAGGTATTGTGGCCCTGCCGCTCGCCATCGCATTCGGTATTGCCAGCGGAGTCAGTCCGACAGTAGGACTGATAACGGCTATTATCGGCGGATTCATGGTGTCGGCTCTCGGCGGATGCTCCGTGCAGATCGGCGGCCCCACCGGCGCATTCATCGTCATAGTATACAATATCATTGCAACATACGGCCTGCAGGGACTTGCTATCGCAACCTTCATGGCGGGCGTCATTCTGGTGATGCTTGGAGTGTTTCATCTTGGCACGGTAATCAAATTCATACCCTACCCCATTGTTGTCGGCTTCACGGCAGGTATCGCCCTAACAATCTTCTCAACCCAGATAAATGACTTTTTCGGACTGGGACTAAAAGACATTCCGAGCGAATTTCTGCCGAAATGGGGCGAATACATTCGCAACTTCGGCAACATCGACTGGACAACACTTGCAGTAGGAGTGTTTTCACTCCTTATTATAATAGCGACACCGAAAATATCGAAGAAACTCCCCGGAGCTCTCATAGCGATAATCATAGTTACCATAGCGGTATGGTTTCTCAACTCCGCCGGCGGATTTCATGTCGAGACTATCGGCGACCGCTTCGGGGCTCTCCCGACCGACATCCCGCAGCCGCACGGCTTTGAGCTCAATATGGCCACCATCAACCTGCTGCTGCCGTCTGCATTTACAATAGCTATTCTCGGAGCTATCGAGAGCCTGCTGTCGTCAACAGTTGCCGACGGCGTCACCGGTTCACGCACCAACAGCAACACCGAGCTCATCGGTCAGGGACTTGCCAATATCACCGTGCCATTCTTCGGCGGCATACCTGTCACCGGTGCCATAGCACGCACAATGACCAATATCACCAACGGAGGCCGCACCCCGGTTGCAGGCATTATCCATGCGGTAGTGCTACTTCTCATATTCCTCTTTCTGATGCCGCTGATCAACCTTGTGCCCATGGCAACTCTTGCCGCAGTCCTTATTATGGTGAGCTACAACATGAGCGGCTGGCGCACTATCAAGGCCATTCTCAAGAATCCCAAAAGCGATGTTACCGTTCTCGCAGTCACATTCCTTCTCACTGTGATTTTCGACCTGACTATCGCTATAGAAATCGGTCTGTTGCTTGCAATCATCCTCTTCCTGCGCCGTGTGATGGAAAACACACAGATAAAAGTGTACTCAGAGCAGCTTGATGTTGCCGAAGGCAGCGAAGCTACGGTGCATGAGGTTCTCGATGTAGCGCCAGGAGTGGAAGTGTATGAGATTGACGGACCCTTCTTCTTCGGCATCGCCACCAAATTTGACGAGCTGATGCGAAACTCTATGGCCACAAAACCGATTGTGCGAATACTGCGCATGCGCAAAGTGCCGTTTATCGACGCCACAGGAGTGCACAACCTTGAGATACTCATCAAATCTTCGAAGAGCGAAGGCATACACGTTGTGCTCAGCGGCGTAAACGAAAACGTTCACCGGGTTCTCGACAACGCACGCATCGAGGAGCTGATAGGCAAAAAGAATATCTGCGACCACATCACCAAAGCTGTAGCCATGGCCAACAGCATCGTGGCAGAAACCCATGCGACAAAGGCTTAATTGTTAAATAACCCCCGTTTTTATAACAAAATTTGAGCTTCCTTAGGTTTTTTCGCCTGACTCGCGAAAAAAAACGCAAAAAACGCTTGTCGGTTTATAAATAAGTGTTACCTTTGCGCTGTTTTTGAAGCTAAAAATTGTTTTAATATTAATTCAAGAAAAAAAATGAAAAAGTTAGTTTTAATGCTTGCTGTTGTTTTCAGCGCATCAATGTTCTCTTGCGGTTCTTCTAACGCAGAAAAGGCTACTGCCGATTCAGCTGTTGTTGTTGAAGAGACAGTTGTTGAGGAAACTGTTGTTGCTGACAGCGTTGCTCCTGCTGACAGTGTTGCTGCAGACAGCGCAGTTGTTGCTGAGTAATATATAGCCAGCACATCTACGGCACAAGAGCCGAATCCGACCGGATTCGACTCTTTTATTTTTTATGTATGGTCATGTACTTAGCTCAATGCAACTGCCAACAATAGCGTCAACCCCACAAGCATGCTTCAGCATCATTACGAGCAGAACAATGTGGCTTGCATGCTATCGACGACCTGCCTGATTTTCATAACCACTAAAGGGAAATAAGAAAAGGGGGCTGCGCGGATTGCGCAGCCCCCCTATACTTTTAAACTTCTAAACTTTAGAAGAGATATGCGGCTGTAACCGTCCAATAGCGGTTCTTTCCTTCAATGCCGCTGTCAGCATTGCCTGTGACTTTGTTGAGACCGAGACCATAGGAAGCGCCAACCTGCACATGCTTGAGAAGCTCGGCGCCGAAACCGAAGTTCCACGCAACATCGCATTTCTTGTTGCGGAATTCGTCAAACGACTTTTTGCTGGTCAGGAAAGCGAAGCTCGGACCTGTGGTAAGGAAGGGACGGAAAATGCTGTTAATCACTGGAACATTGATTTTCCACTTGAAATTGAGAGGAATGTCGATGTAATCGTTGTGGAAATCTTTTACATCATTATTCTCCATGAATTTTGCATTGCGGCGCACATACATTACGCTGGCGTCCATGCCAACACCGATTACGGGGACAGTAAACTCAGCCATCACACCGCCGGTGAAGCCGGCGCGGTTGTCGGAAGATGTGATTCCCTTGTTGAAATGAAGTTTGTTGACATTCAAACCCACCTTTGCGCCGAAGCGGAACTGAGCCTTGGCGGCTGGCACTGCAACCATGCCGAGGGCTACCACTACGGCAGCCACGATTGTTCTGATTGATTTCATAATGTATTGTCTATTAAAAAACTCGCACAAAGGTAAGTAATTTTTACGAGTTACTTATCATGCCAAGGAAAGTATCCTCATCAATAACCGGCACTCCGAGCTTGGTGGCTTTTTCAAGTTTGGCCGGTCCCATATTTGCTCCGGCAAGCACAAAGTCGGTTTTCTTTGAAATCGAACCTGAATTTTTGCCTCCGTTTACCTCTATCAGCGCCTTATACTCGTCGCGCGAATGATGCACAAACACTCCGCTTATCACAAATGTGCGACCAGCAAGTTTGTCGCTCGTCTGTTCGCTCTCCGATTCGTCCATTGCCATGCGCAATCCGGCTGCCTTGAGGCGCTGCACTATCTCAATATTGAGCGGTGCCGCAAAATACTCCTTGATGCTCCGGGCGATTCTCGGTCCGATGTCGTCTATGGCCGTAAGCTCCTCCTGAGGCATACTGATAATATTGTCGATATTGCGGCAGGCCCGGGCAAGTTTTTTGGCAACAGTCTCTCCGACATAGGGGATGGACAGAGCAAAAATCACCCTCTCGAACGGCACTGCCTTAGACTCCTCAAGACTATCGAGTATGCGCTCTGCGCTTCTCTCGCCAAATCGGTCAAGAGCCACCAGTTTTTCGCGAGTGAGGCTATAAAGGTCTGCGATATTGCTGACAAGCCCCTCTGAAAACAGCACTTCGGATGTTTCCTCGCCTATGCCGTCGATGTTCATCATGCGTCGTCCTACAAAATGCTCCACCCGTCCTATTATCTGCGGTGCGCATCCGTACTTGTTGGGACACATCCATGCAGCCTCGCCCTCGACCCTTACCAAAGGAGTGCCGCAAGCCGGACAATTCCTCACGAATTCACCCTCCTTGCGTCCGGGTTTGCGTGCGCCGAGATCTACGCCTGTTATCTTAGGTATAATCTCACCACCTATTTCCACATACAGATAATCTCCGTCGTGAATATCAAGATTCCTTATAATATCGGCATTGTGGAGCGATGCACGCTT
>JAIDJW010000057.1 GCA_029052015.1 Paramuribaculum sp.
ATCTCCACGGGTGTTCAGCACTCAGTGCGCGATTGCTGCCTCCTGGCTTTCCCGCGTGCCGGCATCGAGCGGCGCTTCGAGGGTGAGGGAGCCAATGAAAGGGGCATAGACATCAAGACCGGGAAAACGGTTATCGAGGTCTCTCCAGACTTTTACCGTCCTACCGATGTCGTGAATCTTTGGGGAGATCCCACCAAGGCGAAACAGAAGCTCGGCTGGGATCCCGCCAATAAGACCTCCTTCGAGGAGCTTGTCAACCTCATGGTTGATGCAGATATGGCAAAAGTCGCCGTTGAGAGAGCCGGCGACCATGTGCGCACCAACCTCGCCGAATACCTAGAGAAAGGAATAGTGAAATAATGGAAAAACAATCAAAAATCTATGTTGCCGGGCATCGCGGGATGGTCGGTTCTGCCATCGTGCGACGGCTCAGGAGCCTCGGCTACGACAATATCATCACCCGCACTCATGCTGAGCTTGACCTCGTTGACCAAAATGCCGTAAACGCGTTTTTTGAAGCTGAAAAACCGGAATATGTTTTTCTCGCGGCTGCAAAAGTGGGAGGGATTGAGGCAAACTCCTCAGCTCTCGCCGACTTCATGTACTCCAACATGATGCTCGAGATGAATGTCATACACGCCGCATGGCGCAACGGATGCAAGAAGCTCGAATTTCTCGGATCCTCGTGCATCTATCCGCGCCTCGCTCCACAGCCCATGCCGGAGTCGTGCCTGCTCACATCATCGCTTGAGCAGACCAACGAGGCATACGCCCTTGCCAAAATTTCCGGACTCAAGTACTGCGAATATCTCAATCGTCAGTATGGCACAGACTACATCTCAGTAATGCCGACAAATCTCTATGGTCCCAACGACAACTACCATCCCACCCACAGCCATGTGCTGCCGGCACTTATCCGCCGCTTCCATGAGGCAAAGGAACTGGGGCTCACGGAAGTGACATGCTGGGGCGACGGCTCGCCGCTGCGCGAGTTTCTATACGTCGACGACCTCGCCGACCTATGCGTGTTTCTGATGAACAACTATTCCGGCAACGAGACAGTGAATGCCGGCACCGGCAAGGAAATCACCATCCGTGAGCTAGCCGAAACCGTAGCGAAGATTGTGGGATTCACCGGAGTCATCAACTGGGACAGCACCAAGCCCAACGGCACCCCTCGCAAGCTCCTGGACGTGAGCAAAGCCAAAGCGCTTGGCTGGACATACCGCACCGAACTTGCCGACGGCATACGTCTGGCCTACGAGGATTTCCTGAGCAATCCGATGCGGGCCGAGCGGTGAGCACACAATCGGTGGTTTTCATCCGCCGGCACCCATAATCAAAAAAAAAAGAGCGATGCCTTCAGGCACCGCTCTTTTCTTATATTATAGATTCCGGATTAGTAGCCGGGGTTCTGCTCTACCATCGGGTCAGCACCGAGGAGGCTCTGGTCAACCGGCCAGAGGAGCTTGTATTCCCAAGCGATCGGAAGGACGGGAGTAGCCACATCAACCGCAGCTTTCTGCTCTGTCATCCAAGTATTTACCGAAGGATCAAGACCGTAACCGACATTGCCCTGAGGCTGGAAAACAAAGTGGTCTGTCTGATTGCCGCCTTTAGTTATTGTCAGACGACGGAGGTCCCACCAGCGCTGACCTTCCATGATGAATTCCTTGTCTTTTTCACGTAGGATAGCGTTCTCATTTTCAGTAAACGAACCGGCAACATAGCCGTGAACCGCAGGATCCCAATTCTCACCGTAAGCACGCTCACGGATGAGGTTGATGTAGTGCTCAACATTTGTGTTGTCGTGCTGATAGTTTGCTATCTCGGCGAGATAAGTGTAAGCAAGCGCGAGACGATACAGCGGCATATCATTCCAGAAAGAATAACCTGTGTACCCTTCGGGAATGGAGGCCTTGAACTTATAGATGAAAGTTCCGTAAAGGTCACGTTTGGTAGGATCGAAATTGGCAATGTATGGAACGAGTTTATTGTCTGCCTGAAGGAGCTCCTCAGCCTCGGTAAGATACCACTGGGGGAAGAACATGGTTTTACGTAGATCCTTGTTATCGAACTGATAGTACAGTGCGTTTTTGTACATATATCGGTTCGGCGAGGGGCTCATCTGGTTCCAGCAAGTGTAAGTTGTCGACTTCTTGGTCGCAGGATCATAAGTGCTTCCGAAAATGCTTACAGAACCGTTGGTATTAAGTGCAAGTCCGGTGGCATCCTGCATTGACCATGCGTTTGTGCCGGCACCTGCACTCTTACTCCAGAGCATCTGACCTGCATAGTCACCAAACGTCACACCGTCAGCAGTGCTGCTATAGCATACCGAGAAGATTGTCTCCTTGTTACGCGGAGATGTCCAGATGTCGAAATAATTATCCATCAGGTCAAAGCCTCCGTTATTCACCACATCAAGGAATGCCTGTTTAGCAGTCTCTATATCGGCATCAGCATTTGCTGTAGTGTGGTCGCCGGTAGCAACCTTTGCACTCCAGGTATAAACCTCACCCTTGAGCATCTGAGTAGCCCATTTGTTCCAGTAATATGTGGGGGTTGAAGCCTGAGGTACCCATGAAGACCTGCTGAAATGCTGGAGAGTTGCCTCGATTTCATTCTTGATGAAAGTGAGGGTTTCCTCTGCAGTAGCACGCGCCATGTAGAGATTGTTGGGATTTGTTTCACCGAGTATCACGTCAGGCTCTGTTCTCAGGGGCACACCGCCGTACATCTTGTACATCTGCCAGTAGGCGTATGCTCTCCAGCCTTTTGCCATGGCGAGCAGACCGTCCTTCACATTTTCCTGAAGCACACCTTCCTGATGTTCGCACTGATATATCAGTTCATTTACCACAGCTATGAAACCGTAGTAACCGCCAAAAGTGCTAAACTGAGTATGTGCCTCATCATAGAGGTTGCCGATATACTCCGCATTGACAGTGCCGGAACCGTTAATCAGATTGGTACTGAGAGACCCTGCACGCAGCTCACCAGCCCAGAACATGATATTGCCTGTGTGGCCTCTGAAGAAAGCTGCGAGAGCAACCGCGTTTCCTTCATACAATGACTGATCCACCCAGAAACTGGAAGCATCGAATGTGTTAGGGTTATTCTGATCGAGTTCATCAACGCACGATGTGCCAGCAACACCCATAGCGCCGATCAGAAGCCCGGTTGTGAGTTTTAGAAATATATTTTTCATTTTGTTTTTCCTTGTGTTGTTTAGAAAGAAACATTAAGACCGAAGATGACCGAACGGGGAATGTTGTATGTACCGCCGTTACCAGCTGTACCGCCGGTCCAGTAGGTTGTGTTGTCAGGCAGAGGTATTGTGCAGCTCTTGATATAGCCGAGGTTCTGACCAGTTACTGAAAGTGTGAGACCCTGGCTCTTGAACTTGCGGCAGATGCTTTCGGGCAGCTGATAGCTGAGAGAGAGCTCACGGCAAGCGAGATAGTTACCGTCCTGACAGAAGAATGAGTTGGTTGACACATAGCTGTCGCAACCATACTGGTCAGCCCATACGACGCGAGGATATTTTGCACTGGGTTTGTCGGGAGACCATGTGTTTGTAACCTGCTTGGGGAATGACATTGCACCCTGACCCTCAGCGAGCCAGAAGCTCATGTTGGAGTCATAGACCTTGAAGCCGAAGCCCATGTCAAAGCTTGCATAGAGGCTGAGACCCTTCCAGCTCAGAGTGGTGTTGAAACCGCCGCTCCAGCTAACGTCTGAATGACCTACAACCTCCTGGTCATGTATGTCAATGACATTGTCACCGTTTATATCCTTGAAGATGAACGAACCGGGCTGCAGCTGGATAAGCTTGCCTCGTGAGTAACCCATTGCTATGAGTTTCTGACGACCGGCCTCATTTGCATACACGCCTGTGTTCTGGTTTGTAGCGATGTCGATATAATCACCGAGAGCATCGATATCGGCCTGAGTGCGAACCATGCCAACAACTCTCTTCATGACTCTCTGATAAGGATTCTGACCTTCCTGATAGCCGCCGACATAGTGCATTTCGTCACCTTTACCGGTGTAAACCTGGGTTCCGTTCTGACGGTTGTTGGGCAGACCGTTGTCAGGAAGTTCTACTATAGTGTTGGAATTGTAAGTCATGTTTGCGCCGAGTGTCCATGAGAAATCGCGTGTGCGCAGGATAGTTGTGCTGAGGTCGAATTCTACACCCTGGTTACGATACTTACCGTTGTTGTTGATAATGGAGCTGAAGCCTGTTGTCGGGGGAAGAGACAGGTTGGCATATTTATCCATTGTCAGACGGTTGTAGTATGTAGCGCTGAAGTTGATACGGTTCTGAAGGAAACCGAGGTCGAGGGCAACCTCACCTGTGCGTACGCGCTCCCATTTCAGGTTGGGGTTAGGCAGACCGGAGATTCTGTAACCGAGCTGACCGTTGTACTGATAAGCGCTGTATGAGCCACCGAGTGAGTAGTAACCGATGATATTGGTGTTTACAGTACCGTTCATACCGAATGAACCGCGGATCTTGGCAAAATTGATAAAGCTGAGGCTCGGGGTTTCTTTCCAGAACTTTTCATTTGAGAATGTCCAGCCTGCGCTCACACCGGGGAAGAAGCCCCAACGGTTGTTTCTCAGGCGTGAATATCCGTCATTACGGAAAGTAGCAGCGATGTCGTATCTGCCGTCGTATGTGTACTGCACGCGACCGAAGTAAGACATGATTGCCTCGTTCAGATGCTGCGAAGACATATTGCGGGTCTGAGAATCCTCATCATTCTTGGTATATTCAAGATTGGGGAAGAACTCTGTGGGAGCTCCGGAGCCGCTTGCACTGAATGTAAAATATTTACGCTTGTAGAACTCGGTACCGACCATAGCCATCACATAATGCTTTTCAGCGAATGTGCGGTTGAAGTTGGCGACAAGGTTATATGTCTGGTCGAAATAGCGGAGGAAGCTTGCACTTGTTGCGTGAGAATTATTCACACCGTTGCCGGGCATAGTGCCGAGACCATAATAGTCATTATACGCGCCGGCATTATTTGAAATATAGTTACGGTTGAAAGATTCTGAAACCTGTTCGTTATAGTACCAGCTCATGGTGCCTTTAAGAGTAAGACCATCGATAATCTTGGCGGTGAGGCTCTGGGTCATCGAGAACTTGTCGCTCTGGTAATCACGCTCAAAGTTACCCTTGTTAACATTGATATTTACCGGTCCGTTGTTACCCTTCATAGGTATACGGTCAACAACATATTTGCCGTTTTCATCGGTGATATAGTTGCCGTTTTCATCAGTCTTCCTTACAAGTCCCTCGAAGTTTACATTGGTCCAAAAACGACCGCGGTTGAAGAGGTATCCCGAATCCATTTCCGGGTTATTGTTGAGCCAGTTGGAACGGATATAGTTGAACACAGAGTTGGCAGTAAGCCAATCGGCTATCTTATACTCGCCGGTGAATGCGAAATTGTAGCGTTTGTAGAATGTGCCCTTCTGTGCGCCATCGGCATCAAAATAACCGAGAGAAGCATAGTATTTGCCACGGTCGTTACCGCCAGAGAAGCTCAGATTATAATCCTGGGTTAAAGCCATACTGTTTAGCACAGCCTTTTTTATATCTGTATCTTTATAGAGCATCTGGTTATCTGACAGAGCATCGTTGTAAAGACTCCATCCAAAGTCCTGAAGCCACTTGTTGTTATCATTATACTGCACGAAATTATAGTTGCTCCACGGAGTATAATTGGCTGCCGGAATGCCCGGGCTATTATTGTTGTTGTTGGAAATAATGCCGGAATACTGGTTGGAATACTGTCCTGCAGGCAGTGCCCATTCCGAGTTATGAATACCACGGCGATAGTAATTGAGATATGTCTCGGCATCGGTAATTTCATAGCCTGAATCACCATAATAGTTGAGTCCGACTTTCATATTGAGTGTGACCTTACCTTTGCCTGCCTGACCACTCTTGGTTGTGATGAGCACAACGCCGTTACCTGCGCGAGCACCATAAAGTGCAGTAGCGCCGGCATCCTTGAGGATCTGCATATCAGCGATGTCGTTGGGGTTGATGTCATTGAGACCGTCACGGATGTTGCCGTCTACAACAAACAGAGGCTGGTTTGAGCCACCATCAAAGTTTGAACCGCCGCGGACTGTGATTGAAGGAGTAGCAGAGGGATCACCGGAGGTAACTCTCACTCTCACA
The DNA here is from genome assembly GCA_029052015.1 of Paramuribaculum sp. Taxonomy (GTDB): domain Bacteria; phylum Bacteroidota; class Bacteroidia; order Bacteroidales; family Muribaculaceae; genus Paramuribaculum. Next base: position 6,206 of record JAIDJW010000057.1, read on the forward strand.
CCGGCAACCGCACCTGCAAGCTGCTGGGCGGGGTTAGCTGCGGTACCAATAGTAAGGGTCTTCTCGCTCACCTTTGAAATAGAGTTGGTGACATTGGCTCGCTTCTGCTCAATACCATATCCCATTACAACTACCTCGTCAAGCACATTGCTGTCCTCCTGAAGGACAATGCTGAGGGGCTGACCGTTCCAGGTAACAGTAACGGGCTTGCAGCCGATATAACTTACGGTAACCTTGGCACCGTTGGCAACGCCCTTGATAGAGAATTTGCCATCTATGTCGGTAGAGCCACCGATAGTTTTGCCTTCAACTTTAACCGATGCGCCGATAAGGGGTTCACCGTCGGCATCGGTAACGACTCCAGTGCAGTCGCCTGCCTGCTGTGCTGCAGCAACCGGAGCCTGACTTTCAGCTGATGTTGCAAATGCCATCGCGGGTGCTGAAGCAAGCGCGAGGACAAGACACCAGTTCTTTATATTATTGTTAGTCATATTTGCACTTGTTTTTTATTGTGGCTTAATTAGCCGGAGTTGTGAAAGTATAGTAAGATGCTGTAGCATTACCGGTGTACCAGCAAGAAGCGCCGTCTGACACAGCTCGCGTAGCTACCGTATACGTAGTATTCAGCTTCAACGGGAAAAATTCAGCACCGTCAGCAACATTTTTAAGGGTTAGTGTTATATCCTTAACTTTAGTATCATTGCCTACCTCGTCTTCGGTACCCTCATAAACAGTGATAAAGTAAGACCCGCAATTGCTAATAGTCACATTATCGAAAACCGTAGGAGCGACCTGATTTACGAATACTCTAGCAAATGCACGGAGCACCTCCACAATCTCTCCATTTTCATCAACTTCCCTGTTGATGCGGGAGCCCATGCTAACACTGGCAGTGGTTACTAAGGGTGCGGTCATAAACTGGCGATAAGCGATGTCGGCAGAAGAGAAGCCGCTACCCTGCGCGGGGATACCCTGAGCGCTGACCGTATAAACGGTATTAGCCTTGAGATTTGTGAAGTTGTGGTTTGTTTCTTTAGCGGAGCTTGTTGTAACTTCTTCAACAACTGCGCCATCGCGACCTCCCTCGTGAAGGATTACTTTGTAGCCGTCACAATTATTGGCGTCTACGTTTGTCCAGTACACAGAGGCAGATGATGTGGTCGTTACAATAGAGTTGATGCCGACAGGACCCATCATTGAATCATCGTCATCACTGCAAGCAACGAACACCGATGACGCGGCGAACAGAAGTGTCGCTGCAGCCATCAATTTTCTGAATTTGCTCATAACTGATCTGAGTTAATGGTTTAGTAAAAAATTAAGGTTAATAGATGTTTTCTACACACCCCATAAATAGGTGGTCGAAGTAAAACTTTGCAAATATAGGCTAATTTATAGGAATAACTCGTATGTTTTGGTTAAAAAATGTGGCGCGACGCAATAGATTTTCGCCCTTATGTTTTACAACATATTTTTACGGCAACTTATAGCGGGTAGAACGAATGTTTTAGCTATGGAACGGCGCTTTTTAAGCGCCGACAGAAACCGATATGCCATGACGGCGCTTAAAAAGCGCCGCTCCACACCCGACCAATAACCGCTTATAGCTATCCGCGGGCGCGGTTGCGGGGATGGTGGAGGAGGATTTCGCTGCGGAGGCGCGTGCGGTCGATGTGTATATATATTTCGGTGGTGGCTATGCTCTCGTGACCGAGCATTTGCTGGATGGCGCGGAGGTTGGCGCCTCCTTCAAGAAGGTGAGTGGCAAAAGAGTGGCGGAGGGTGTGGGGCGAGATCGTCCTGGCAATGCCTGCGGCGTCGGCGAGCCTCCTTATTATAGTGAATATCATCTGACGGGTGAGCCGGCTCCCTCGTCGGCTCAGAAAAAGGATGCCCTCCTCTCCGGATCTGACGAGGGCGCCGGCGCGCTCGTCGAGATAGGAGCGGATGGCGGAGATGGCGATATCGCTCATAGGCACGAGGCGCTCTTTGGAGCCTTTGCCGGTGACAATGAGGTAGGCTTCGTCAAGGTAGAGTCTGCCAATCTCGAGGTTTACAAGCTCGGATACACGCAGACCGCAACCATATAGAGTTTCGATGATGGCACGGTTGCGCACGGCCTCGGCTGAATCGGGGTCTATGGCAGCAATGAGGGAGTCGATTTCATCAACGGTGAGCACTTCGGGAAGATGCAGCCCGGCGCGGGGAGTCTCCAGAAGTAGCGTGGGATTGGTGTCGATGTCGCCGTTGTAGGCAAGGAATTTGAAGAAGGATTTTATGCTGCTGACAATGCGCGCCTGCGAGCGCGGCGCAATGCCGAGGTCGTGGAGGTCGGCGCAGTAGGCGCGGAGATGACTGACGGTGACCTGCCGCACAGGTATGGCAAGGTCATCGAGATACGCGAGGAGTCGCGACACATCACGGATGTATGCCTCGCGCGTGTTGTCGCTGAGCCCCCGCTCCAGCACTAAGTATGCCTCGTAATCCTGTAGCACAGCTTAGACGTTTATAAGTCGTTTCGCGCACCGGAGGTGTGCATATTATCCGAAAACCCCGTACGCTGCCCGGTAGGGCGAGTGCGGGGATAGGAGAGAGACATTAAATGAGTCCCGGAGGGATGATATAACTCACCGCATATCACGCTCGTCATATTCAATATCTGAGTAACGGCACATATTGATCAGTTCTTCATCCAGAGCTACGCCTAAATGATGCGTTTCCTGATTTTTGATGTATTCCATCAAATTCCTTTTACCTTCAGGAGCCAGGGTACACGCATAGTACTCGGCAGCCCATCCGCTAAAGTTCGGGAATCTGCTATCGGATTTCATCCACCCGCTTGAGCGGGATTTTATGTTTTGCGTCAAAGTGGCAAGAGCGACGGAGGGATGAAGATTGATAAAAAGATGAATGTGATTCTGGATGCCTCCTATTCTTATCAATCCGCATTTAAGGTCTGCGACCTGCTTCCATATAAAGCGATACACATCATCCCTCATCAACAAAGGTATGGTCATGCGACGCTCTTTGGTGCAGAACACTATATGGTAATATGCTGTAACTTTACTCATGATGCAAAGGTAGCGATTTATACGGATAACATCGTCCCGCCGGGACTCATTTTCTCTATTGTGTCATCTCCCCGCACTCGCCCTGTCGGGCTTCGTACGGGGTTTTCAGATAATCGGCTCACCTCCGGTGCGCCTCTACATTCATAAATGACTTCTAAACTTATTTACATCAGCAGGGGGAAGAGCTGACGGGGGAGGCCGGGGGCGCCGGTGAGGACGGCGAGGCGGATGCCGGCGAAGGTCATGGCATCGGGGGCGAGTTCGACGAAGATTTCGGATGAGCGGACATCCCGCAGGTCAGTAAAGCTGACACTGCCGCCGGTGGCGAGCACTCCGCGAAGGTATGT
>JAIDJW010000058.1 GCA_029052015.1 Paramuribaculum sp.
TGCAAAAGCATAAAATCAGATAATAACAAATAATACCTACATAAAGCTATTAATCTAAACTGCTTCAGAAGTTTGATCCCCGCGGCTGCCATAGGACTCGCAGCTCTGGCATCATCCTGCGATAAAGCCATCTTCGATGACGAAGGAGACTGCTCGGTGCGCTATGGCCTGACTTTCACCTATACTATGAACATGAAGTTTGCCGATGCTTTTCCCGCTGAGGTAAACAAGGTCACGGCATACATCTTTGACAAGAGCGGCAGATTTGTCACGAGTGTGACCCAGAGCGGCGAAGCGCTGTCGCAGCCGGGCTACACGCTGCCTGTAGACATAGCCCCGGGCAAATATGACATAGTGGTCTGGGGCGAAGGCAAATCGCCGGCAAGTGACCCGACAGAGTTTGAAATCGGCGGAGGCGCCACACCCGCAGCGCCGTCGGCACTCACTGCCACCCTGCCGCTGAAAGGCACCGGAACCGAGATGTATGTTGACCAGGACATCACTCCCCTCTATCATGCCTACGCAACCGATGTAGATTTTGCCGACACTTACGGCGATGTGAACATCGGTCCGATAGACCTGACTAAGGACACCAACCGCTTCAGCATTCTGCTGCAGAATATCGACGGCACAACCATGATGCCTGGCGATTTCACCTTTGAGATTACCGACAGCAACAACGAGATGAATTATCTCAACGAAATAACAAGCACAACCTCATTTGCATATCGTCCCTGGGCTGTGTCCTCTACTTCCGCGTCATTCGACACTCCGGAAAGCGCCACGACCTCACGCACACAGACAACAGTCAACGGTCTGCTCGGCGAAATCGGCACCGGAAGACTGATAGCAGGCACAACACCGCAGCTTATCATTCACCGCACAGTCGACAACGAGGACATCATACGCATAAACCTCATCCAGTACCTGCTGATGGTAAAAGGCGAGTACAACAAGGCAATGTCCAATCAGGAGTATCTTGACAGAATGGACAGCCACACTCTCATGTTTTTTATCGACGCCGATAAAAACTGGTATGTTGCCGGCGGAGTATATATCAACGGATGGCGCGTTGTTCCCCCACAGCAGTCTGAACTCTGAATCACTTTACCGCTATGAATTTAATGCACAAAATCGTATCCCGTTTGTCTGCGACATTGATTCTCGCGGCTGTGAGTCTGTTGCCGACCGGATGCACTGACGACAATTCGGCGTGTCCCGATGACCCGGCAAACGGCAAAACGGAGGTTACGCTGCGGTTTCTTGTCGCCACAAGAAATACATCGCCCCTGTCACGAGCAGATGATTGCAACGATGAAGCGCAGGCTTCGATAGCCGAAAACTACCTGAACCTGCAGGATATTCAGTTTCTTATTTTCAATGCTGACCGTCAGCTGCTTGCAACCTTCTTTCCTGATGTAAGAAACGCCAATGATGCTTACAGCCAGTATGCCGTGACAGCCACGCTTAAACTCCCCTACTTTGACAAAGCTGTTGAAGCAAATTCAACATCCATACAGTTTTACATCATGGTTGTCGCCAATTCCAAAAATCTGGGAGGCAGAAGCATTGCGGCTAATGTGGGAACCACCGTCGATGATATTTTATCGGAGAACGTAATCTTTAATTCGCCCGCCAATGTAACGGCTGGCATTGGCTGGAATCCGGATTACAACGCCAACCGCTATATTCCTATGGCGGGCATGCAATCTTTCACAGTGTCCGCCGACCAACTCATCGCATCAACGCCCGAGAATCCGCTGCAGCTGAATGACATCAATATGCTGAGGGCGGTGGCGAAGATTGAGGTGATTGACAATATTAACGCCGCGAGGGACACGAGGATTTCCGGGGCTGCCCTCAACGGGTTCTTTACCACCGGCACTGTTCTCCCCTCCGCCAATCAGTGGCCCGGCTATGTGACAGCCGATGTCACCCTGCCGACGCTGCCTGCCGATGCGGTGTATGACACTGATACTCCCCTGCTGTTGGTCAAGGACGAATATGCTATGAGTCTCAGAGCTGACGGGGCTATAGTCTATTCGGCATATATCACCGAGTATTCTTACGAAACAGCTGCGCAACATGAGCCTATGGTGACTGTAACGCTTCAGCCGAATGACGAAGGTGAGAAGTCGTATAAAAGACCGTTCTACCTTGCAAAATACAACCAGGGCTCCCAGTATGCCGACCCGGTTACTGAATTGCTGCGCAATCATATCTACCGCTATGAGGTGACAGATTTGAGTGTGGATAATACTCTGGAATTGCTTTACACCGTTTGTCCGATGAGCGACGTAACCTCCGGCGAAATATCCTTTAATTGAACATGACTATGAAAATATACGGATATATAAACAGATTTCTGACTGCGGCGGCGATGCCCGCTCTGCTGCTCGGCGCTGCCGCATGTCAGGACGAGATTGAAAATCCCATTCCCGACTATACTCTGAGCGATGTGCCGACAACCATCGCCGTTAAGCTCGTCCCGCCGGGGCTGACCCCGGTGAGCCGGGCCGCCCGCGCTGCGCAGCTGCGCAATCAGGTGATATCGGTG
>JAIDJW010000059.1 GCA_029052015.1 Paramuribaculum sp.
TGACTCCTACAGGATTCAAACCTGTAACCTTCTGATCCGTAGTCAGATGCTCTATTCAGTTGAGCTAAGGAGCCTTGAAAGGCGCTGCGACCTCTGCCGCTTTGCGACTGCAAAGTTAATACTCTTTGTTGAATCTGCAAAATTTTTTCATCTAAAATCATTGTGATTTGAGGGTGTTTTGTATATAGTGATTGAAATTCAGGTGATTAAATTAAGAAAGGGCTACACCATGTGTTAATGTTTTATATGATATGGTGTAGTCCTGAATCAGATTATGGTTTATTTTTTCACCCAATTTAAATCAAACTTCCGGCCGTCATTATTGAACTGACACTAAAATCTTAGGCAGGATGATAGCAAGACCTGAAGCATCTTTTGGTCACTGTGTGTCAAAAGTGTTTTTGATACTACTTTCCCATCAGTCGTGCGATTTGCATGGATGAAAGGATTGATTAGTTCTCGTCTGTTTCGGAGAGATGTTCCAGCGTTGATTCTATCTGTTCGATAGATGGCAGGGAACTCTTTATCTCTGTGGGAATAAGCTTGGACAACTCGTATTGAGATATTCCGAGAGGAAGATTGTATGCCTCTAAAGAATATTGAGCCTCGATGTTGTCTTTGTCCTTGCAAATAAGCAATCAGATTGTAGGATTGTCGTATTCAGTCTTCAGCTGATGATTGACTGCCGTAACATACAGACCCAACTGTCCGAGGTGGGATGCCTCGAATGAGCCCGTTTTCAATTCCACACAGCAATAGGCGTATATGCGGGTGTTGTAAAACAAAAGGTCTATGAAGATTTCTTTTTCGCCTACCTGCAACCGATACTGTCTTCCCATATAGGCGAACCCAGTGCCTAACTCGCCTGACGCTCATATAGGTCGGTGCCGAGGAAATTCAGCAACACATCGCGTCCCCAGCTATTCTCGATAGCCTTGTGGACAAAGAAGAGAGCCTTGTCAGGATTCTTCTTGCATTTGGATACGATTCTGCATTGATGATCCCACGGAATAGAGAAGATTTACTGAGGAAGATTTTGCAGCAGGCTGCTGCAAAATCTCAATAGTCTGACTATATGTACGATAAAAGTCAGACATGTTTCTAAGATTTCTCTGAGAAAAGCCTTTCTCTCCGGGCATCTCAGACCTCAAAATCATGACTCAACGTCTCATAAAATTTGGAGCCATAAGTGTTGGCATACTGTTTGTCAGCGATGTCGCGTCCCAGACTCCAATAATATTCCAACAGTGTGCGGTTGGCATCTGCGGAGGCTTTAAGATGAGCGGAGAGGTACCGCTGCTTGAGTTCCTTAACCCAGCTACGGTACTCTTTGTTCTGAGAGAGTGTCAAATTCTGTGTCATGACACAAATTCATGCATTATTCTTCGATTTAAGGTGATAGCTTTCATTTTAATCGAGGAGGTTTGCGTCGCGTTAGCCTATAGGATGATGAAATTGAGGATAAGTGTCAGTACATCAGGTGATATGGTTTCGGTGATGCTGTAGTATTCCTGCATGTCGCCGGTGGTGGCGTGCTGCATGAGGTGGTTGAGACCTTCCATACGCTCTATGCTGGCGCCCTTGACATTGGTGCTGATGGCATTGAGGTTGGGCTCCGCGTCTACCTGGGTGTCCTTGGTGCCGTTGATTGCGAGCACCGGGCAGGCGATGCGTTTAAGGCTCTCCGTAGGGTCGAGGCTTACAAGGCTGTCGAAGTAGCGGTTGCGAGTCTGCATATTGCTCTTGATCGACCCGATGACCATCGGCGGCACATCGAGAGAGTTTTCCTTACAGATAGCGTCAATGTCAAGAGGACTGAATTGTCCGGCGTAAAATTGATTGCTGATGGAGTCAAAAGCAATATTCAGCAGCCGCAGCGATGCCTCTTTCTGCGGTCCGGCTATGCCGAAGCGGTCGAGCATACGCGAATTCTGCGCTATAAGTAAATCTTTTATCGGCACAGCGGCTCCCGCAAGGCTTATTATGAAGTCGGGTTTCTTTTCAGCAGCAAGCAATATTGCCAGAGTGCCGCCCTCGGAATGTCCGAGAATGCCGGCGCTGCCAAACTGCGGGAACGACCTGACAAAGCGCAGCGCGCTTGCCGCGTCGGTTTTAAAGGTGTCTATGGTCGCTGCCTGAAAGCTGCCTTTGGATGACGCAACGCCGCGGTCGTCATATCTGAAAGAAGCGACTCCGTTTCTCGCAAGATAATCGGCTATGACGGCAAACGGTCGGTGCTCAAACACCTCTTCGTCGCGGTTTTGCGGTCCGCTGCCTGTCACCATCACTACTACCGGCATCCTGCCGCCCGAAGCGGTTTGCGGTATAGTCAGCGTGCCGGCAAGAATTGTGCCGTCGGCCGACCGGAAAACGGTGTCAGTGGTCTGGTAGGGGTATGGCGGTACCGGGGTCTGCGGGCGTCGCGACAGCAAACTCTGCTCCGGCTCCAGCGTGAGCGGCAGCCTGAAACCGTTTTGGCTGAATGTGCCCTGAATAGAGTCGCGAAATATTCTGGCGTGATATGTCATGCCAAATTTCTTGGATTCCACTCGGATGCTGTCTGCAGTAAGCAGAGTGATTTCGAGAGGTATACCCTTGGCGTTCTGCTGCGGGCAGTCCATGCTTGCGATTGTGGCGCCAGCGTCGCTCTTACTGAAATTGAATATGAGCGACAGCTTGGCAACTTTCATATCGAGGTTGCCGCGCCACTTGCCGTCGAGTGCGCTGCACTCGGCTGCAAGCAGCAGCGCAAATAGAAGTATGAGTTTAGATTTCAACATCGATGTATGTCGGGAATATTCGTTTGGGATCGTAGAAGAATGCGATGGATTCCACCATCGTGTTGCGGTCGAGCTGCGGCATACCCTCATATTTCTTGTTGCCGTTGACTGTCACTGTCACCGGCTTTGTGAGATCCACGAGCTTGTCGCTCAAGTATATTCTGACTTTGCCTTTGGTTGCGGGTGTTTTAGAGCGTGTTGCGCCGATATTCATTGTCCATCCGTTTTCGCTCACCTGACGGTCGGGAGTGACAGCGACCGAGTACACCTTGAGGTCGATGTTATTGCCGTCTATACTCATCTCGTCTGCGTCGCGGGCAAACC
>JAIDJW010000006.1 GCA_029052015.1 Paramuribaculum sp.
GTCAATGGTAACTCAGTTTTTTATGTCAAGTGTGACGGCATTGGCAAGGTGTATGGTGGCTTCTTCATAATCGTTTTCGTTGAGGGCGATGGCTCCGAGGGCTTCTTCTGCGAATGAGCGATACATATCATCGTTTTCTGTATTCTCGATGACATCGCTCAGCAGTGCTTTGGCTTTGGCTTTTCTGTTGTCGAGAAATGCCACCAGACCGTCTACATAATTATAAGGAGGTGTGTCGCGTGGGGTATGCTCGAGGTAGCGAAGCGCACACAGCCTTCCTGATTCGCGAAACTGGATAGCCTCTTCGGGTGATACGAACGATGCGAACGACAGGTAAAGTCGTGAGCCGGCTGAATAAAACTCCTGTTTGTCACGGTCTATAATCTGTGTGGTGTCTATGTCTGAAAACAGTTGTGCGCCCAAGAATAGGTCTTTTCCAAGTGCAATCATGGAAAGCCGATGTGCCTCAAGTCTGAGTCTTAGAGAATTGTCGCCGATTTCCTCTGCAAGATTTCTGCCGGTTTCAAAATAGTTTCTGGCAGAGTCGATATTTGTCTGCGAAAGTTTGTAGCCGATTTTTTCTGCCAGCAGAATTCGGCTCATGGTATCTGTTTCGCAGTCGAAGATTCTGCATAGAGAGTCAACGGCATGCTTGCGTATATTCCTATGATGCTGTCTGTCTTCAATGACGTTGTCAAGTTTTGACAGTGCCTCGTCTATTTCATCTGAATTGCTTGCATTGACGTGGCTGCATGCAAGGACGCATATTGATGTTAGGATTAAGGTAATAAAATAGCGCATAAGAAGTAAATCTCTGCAGGTCACAAAGTATCTGGACTCTGCTAACATGTTAACGGTGCGAAGATACAAAATAATATGATATCTGAGAGCAAAAACCCATAAAATCTCCACTTTTCAGAGTTTATATTATATTGAAAAGATTTATATTTCGGCTATGACTACATCTATATCGGTGCGAGCTTAAATGCGCTATTATCAGCGAAATAATGGGTGGATGACTTTGATAATTAGTTTGTATTTTCTATATTGTCGTGTGGGTGGCGGAGTGTGTGGCTAATTTTGCATTGGAAAATCATGGCGTCTACAGGGATGCGTCGATGATAATCTGTGTCGGCTATAAGCCGGCAGGCAACATGTTTGAAAGTAAGAAGTGCATAATAGTAATGTGTTTTATGTTAGGTTTGGCAGCCTGAAAAGTCTTGATTAGTTTTTCAGGCTACGATATAAGCCGCACCGTGAGGTGCGGCTTATTTTATTTGACGTGTGATTGCGGGGTCAATCGCTTGTTGTGGAGATGATGTCAAGCAGCTCCCGGCGTGACACAATCCGGATTTCGTTGCTGTCATATTCGATAATTCCGCGCTCCTTCATTTTGTCAAGTGTGGCGAGGAAAGAACTGCGCTGCACACCGAAGAGGGCATAAAGGTCACGCTGCTTGCAGGTGAGAGTGATGTCTGTGCCTCCGCGTTGTGTGAGGGCTATAATCCAGAATGCGATGCGCTCCTCCAGTGAGCCCGCAGCCACAGCGAGAACTCCTTCAACCGCCTTTTGTGCATTCATGGAAAGCATGTTGAGATAGTTGAACAGGAAAATTTCGTCGGCATTAAGTATGTTGATGAAGTCCTGCTTGCTTATCTGAACAAGTCCGGCGGTGTCGTTTGCTATGGCGGTCACGGGGTATTGTGTTGCCCGTCCGAAAAGAAAATCGGGTGATATCACATCCGGTGCGGTAAGTGTCTGCGACACTTTGAATCTGCCGTCCGAATTGGCGGCGGTAACTCTGACGCTGCCGCTGATGATGAACTTCATGTGGGTGCACGGGTCGCCTTTGTCTATAATCTTTTCATGCGCAAGATATTTGAGGAAGTGAAACTTGGCTTTGCCTACCACCTCGCTTATGCGGTCATAGCTTGCTCCTTTAAATAAGGGGAGCTCCAGGAGTAGTTCGTACATGCTGTCCATTACCGGTCTTTTATGTTAAGATGTGTCTCTTGAGAGTAAACAAATGAGTGAAATTAAAGTTTGCGGCCGCTTCCTGCGGGCTCGTGCTTGTTCTTATGGTAGAGTTGCAGTGAGTTGACTGTGTTTTGCCATGCTACGTATGCTGCGGGTCCTACCGAGCTTACAGGGTTTAGGTATGTGAGCGCCATCCAGATGGCGAGCACGGTGTTTTTTTGTGCAAGTCCTTGCGCGCCGGCTATTTTGTCGCCGCACAATCGGCCTATTTTTCGTCCTATATAGAACTGTGCTCCGCATACCACCCCGGCGCACAGCGCTATGGCTATCATCTGCGGCACCATCTGTGCCGGTTCGCTCATCACGAAGCTTACGGCGCGTCCCACAACGATAAATAGTGAGAGTGCCCAGATGTAAAAGCTCCAGCTTTGTTTGGCTGCAATGGCGGAGTGTGCTTTCGGTGATATCGCGAGGAGGGTCAGTGCGAGCGCGAGGGGCGCGACAATGAGCGGCATCACTTTGATGGCGATGTCTCGCATGGACTGCATCAGGTTGATGTCGGTGTCTCCCACAATGCTGAAAAACAATGGTGCTGTTATTGCCACAGTGATGTTGCTGACAATGGAAAATGTTGCAAGTCTGGGCACACTTCCTCCGAGAAGTCCTGTTATAACCGGGGCGGCCGTCGCTGTCGGGCAGAATATGCAGATAGCTGTGCCCTGGGCTATGGTCTCGCCAAACGGCAGCAGTGCGCAATACACCGCTATTGCGCCGCCTATCTGCACCGTGAGCAGCCAGCGGCTCAGAGCTGTGATTTTCAGCTCTCGGGGCTTCACTTTGCAGAAGGTGATGAACAGCATGATGAAAATAAGGTATGGAGCAACGGTTTCTATCTTGCCCATATGGTCATGAAAAACCATTCCCGACAGCATTGCTGCCGGGAGTATCCAAGGTTTGAGTCTTTGGAGGGTCATCTGGTGTTTCATGCGGCAAAGTTACAAAAATGTTTCAATGGGTGATTAATACAATTAAGTTAAAAATGTTGCTTCTGAATTTTTTGTCGCATAAATTTGTGCGATTTCATGCAGGGAATGATAGAATTATGAGTAGTTAACATAATTTAACCAATGGGGGGGGGTAGCAACATCTATTTTGAGTAAATTTGCAATCCATTCATGGGATGAGAAATCCGGTTTGTAGTCGGATTTAGTGTATTGACATAGGGATTATGCTCTGAATAAACACACTGGGGCAATTTAATCTTTAGGATGATACTATGTAACATAAACTATTAAAAATATGTGTAAGGTATTAAAACACGGGGTTCTATCTCTGGTTTTGGTTCTTCTTTCGTCGGCTGGCGCAAGCGCGGAAGACTGGGCTGTTAAAACAAATCTGCTATACGATGCCGCACTGACTGTAAATGCCGGTGCTGAGGTTCGTCTTGCCCCCAGATGGTCTTTGGATGTGTCCGGAAACTTTATGGGTTGGACTGTCAATGAGCATAAGTGGAAACACTGGATGCTGCAGCCTGAAGGCCGCTATTGGTTTTGCGAGGGGTTGCAGGGACATTTTGTCGGCGCTCATGCCTTGGGCGGTCAGTACAATGTCGGTAATCTTGACCTGAATTTCAAGATGCTCGGCACAGATTTCCGCAATCTCAAGGATAAACGTTATCAGGGCTGGTACGGGGGTCTCGGCGTGGCATACGGCTATTCATGGATTCTCGGCAAGCACTGGAACTTCGAGGCGGAAATCGGCATAGGCTGGATTTATACACGCTATGATGTGTATCCTTGTGCGCACTGCGGTACCAAACTTGCCAACGACAAGGCTCACAACTATTTCGGTCCGACAAAGGCCGCTCTTAACCTTGTGTATGTGTTCTAACCCAATCCTATCTTCAAGATACATCAATCATGAACAAGACACTTTTTAATATATGTGTAGCCGCCATTATCGCCGTTCCTGCGGCAACGGCACTCCCTGTAGATGTCAAGCAGACCGGGAAGGCGGTGGAACGCTCTGAAAATACTCTGTATGTCAACACCGACATAGATGTGTCCGGCTTCAAGCGCGGCAGCAACCGCGAAGTGTGGATACACCCGGTAATCGTCAACGGCAATGACTCAGTGGCTCTCCCCGGAGTGATTGTTGCCGGACGAAACCGTTACTATCAGGCCTTGCGCCATGATATTCCTCAAAAGGAGGGTATTACCCTTTATCGCTCTTCAGAGTCTCTGGTCAGTGTGCCCTATCAGGCGCAGGTGCCTTATCAGGAGTGGATGAACGGCTCGGTGCTGTTGCTCCATGTCGACCATAAAGGCTGCTGCGGCGATGACCTTGACGAAGCGGTTACCGTGCCTCTGACCTCCATAGAATTTGCACCGCGCAAGTTTGTGCCTGCGTTCAATTGGGTGGTGCCGACAGCCGAAAAGGTCAAGCACCGCGAGCTTAAAGGCAGCGCGTTTATCGACTTCCCGGTAAACAAGATTGTCATATATCCGGAATATCGTCGCAACACGGTGGAACTCGCCAAGATACGCGCTACTATCGATTCTGTGCATCAGGATAAGGATATAACCATCACCGCTTTGTCTATCAAAGGTTTCGCCTCGCCGGAGGGACCGTGGAACAATAACGTGCGCCTTGCAAAAGGACGTACCGCCGCGCTGAAGACTTACGTTGAAAAGCTCTATAACTTTGCGCCTGACTTCATCACCACATCATATGATCCAGAGGACTGGGGCGGGCTTCGTGCATATGTCGAGAACAGCAATATCGCCAATCGCGACGGCATACTCGCACTTATAGATTCTTCTCTTGAGCCTGACGCGAAAGACCACAAAATCAAGGCCACATATCCCGACCAGTATGCATTCCTTCTCGCCGAGGTCTATCCGGCCCTGCGTCATTCCGACTACAAGATTGACTACACAATCAAGTCATATACCGATGTCAACGAGATACTTGCCCTTGTAAAGACACGTCCGCAAAATCTCTCGCTCCAGGAATTTTTCCTTGCCGCCAAGGCTGTGGAGCAGGGCAGCGATGAATACAACGAGATATTTGAAACGGCAGTGCGAATGTATCCCGAAAGTGATGTCGCCAACCTCAACGCGGCAAATGTGGCAATGAGCCGCGGCGACTATATCCTCGCCGAGAAGTATCTTGGCCGCTGCGGTGCCGATGATTCTCGCGCCATATACGGCAGAGGCATTCTCGCCGCTCTCCAGGGCAAATATTCAGCTGCCCGCGAGCTGTTTGAGCGTGCCGCAATGCTCCGCGTAGCAGATGCACCCGCCGCCATCGAGCAGATTGACAAGCTTATGAGATAACACACATATGTATTATACACAATGCAAATATTAAAGTAATTACAGATATGAAGATAAGGAAAATCACATCAGCACTGCTCGGCGCTCTTGCGCTCTTCTCTCTGGCAGGCTGCTCGGACGAAAAGTTCGGTACTGACGACCCCAATCTGACCGAAGGCGATGGTGAGGGTTATTATATGTCGCTCGACATTCTTATGCCCGACGGCAAAACCTCTTCGCGAAGCACTACCGACAACAACGGTAATTCATCCGACGGAGTGGAGGTTGGCGCGGACATCGAAAACAATGTCACAAGCGCAATTATCGTGCTCGCCAACACTGATGACTATGGATTTATTGCAGCCGGCGAAGTGCTCGGCAACCGCATAACATCACAGACACTCAACAACAATCCCGGCTATAAGGCGCTCGCACGTCTACAGAAAACAAACCTTAACGAATTCTATCAGAATCTGCAGCCGAATACTCAGCCTCAGGTCTATGTGTTTGTGTTCTGCAATCCCACAAACGAACTCCGCGAGATGTTCCGCGGCGCCAACACCCGATTTGGCTCGACAGAGTGGCTCGATGCTACCTGCACCGTGCTTCAGGGCAAGACCGGAGTCGCTGACAAGAATACCGGTATCTGGAATCCGAACTCGTTCCTGATGAACAATGCCGACTTTGCTATACGAATCCTTCCGGGCAGCATTCTCGCATGGGAGCAGTTTGACCGTGCGGAAAATCCGTTCCATCTCTCGGAGTCCAACACCGGCACCGATATGCCGGATAACTCTGCCGCAGCAGGACGCGGAGCGGTGAAAGTAGAGCGTTCTGTAGCTCGTTTTGATTTCAAGGACGGCAGTCCCAGCGGTGACCAGACATACAATGTGCTCTATCATGTCCATGACGGTATTGTTCACGACGGTACCAACGGCACCACTGCAGAGCCTCTCGTGGCAGTGCAGCTTCAGCGCATGGCTCTTGTTAATATGGGCAATAAATTCTACTACCTTCCCAGAGTGAGTGACGACGGTCAGCTCACAGGCAGTAACTACAAGCTGCTTGGAGCCGAGAGAGGCTGGATTCGCGATGCACAGACCGGTGAGTACAACTCCGGCAACTATGTTGTGGGACCCTATGCTTCCGTTTTCGGCGGCAATGCTCTCACAAGCGGATTCTCCAACTATTTCAACTATCCTTTCTTCAATGACGAGGGCAATTTCCTCAATGCAACCATGACAAGTTCCAACCAGTGGGACGTCTACAAAATCTCTGATGTTATCAATCCTGCAAACCGCAAGGACAACTATAACAACAAGAACGACTACTTTGTGTGGCGCTATGTGACTGAGAATATCATTCCCGCAGGTCCTGCCAAGCAGGTCAACGGCATAACCACCGGCGTTCTCTTCAAAGGCAGAATGTTGGGAACCCAGTTTGCTATCAATCTGGCAAACAGCGATCAGGAAGAAGCCTGGGAGCAGGGCATACACAAGGAAATAGCCCAGTGTCTTAACGGCGAGGCGTTCAGCATCACATCCATCAACGCCAGTGGCGTGGTGGAGAAGGTGTCGCATGCGCCAATCAAGGGCAACTCGACCGAAGACCCCGTGCTCTACTATCTTGACGGCGGTCTGTATCTGACCTGGAAACATATTCGCCAGGCTGCTATCGAAGCCTCGATTAGCCGCGCGGTAGACGGCAAGCTGGAAATAAACCGCTCAAACAGCCTGTATCGCTCTGTATTCGGCGACGGTCCTATACCCGACGGCAATTATGTAATCTGGTCGGACGGCACCACAACAAAAATCGAGGACCCCAAGTTTGCGACAGCTGAAGGTAAAGCGGAATACGCCAAGAGCGCCGACGCCGCATGGAATGCATGGAATGCCGCCGGCAAGCCTGTGCCTGCAGTGCTCGGCGATGAAGCCAACGCTCCCGAAACCCTTAAGACCTTGCGCGAAAAGGTTACCGCTTCAGGCATAACGATGTTCCAGAGCCGCCCCGCCCCAGAGTTCTGCGTAGGG
>JAIDJW010000060.1 GCA_029052015.1 Paramuribaculum sp.
ATGTCCGAGTCGCTGACCGTCGGCAGCTCTACTTCGTCAAAAAAGTTGACTCCGACAAACCAGTTGCTGCGTTTATGCCCGGGACGGAATGGATTGTGTGTTGATCGCCAAAGCACGCTTCCCTGCCATTCGTCGACAAATGATTGCGGAATAGGGTCGAGGGATACGAATGTCATTGACATATAGCATCCGGATGCCTGATTGTGAGGCTCGCAATCGGCGAGCTGCAAGCAGGGGAGGACCGTGCATATCTCGCGGGCCACAAGAGCTACAACTCTGGCGCATTCAACAGGTCCGCGTCCGGCGGTTATCTGGATATATTGTTTCATTTTCCGGTGTCTTTGATATTCAGTTTTGGTTTAATCATAGATTTCACCTCCACTGTTGGTATGATAAGTTCAAGAATCTCTGCGGTGGACTTGTACGCCATCGGTGATTCGTCAAGAGTGTCTTCGCCCACAGATGTCGAGAATATTCCAGACATCGAATGCCGAAAGTCACTTAGCGCAATCTGCTTTCTCGCCTGCGCCCGGCTCATGATGCGTCCTGCGCCGTGAGGTGCGGTGTTGAGCCAGCGGTCATTACCTTTGCCGATGCAGATGGCTATGCCGTCGCGCATATTGAAGGGTATAGCCACTTTTTTGCCTTCGGTCGCATCAATTGCTCCTTTGCGCAATATCGGCTGCTCTTCAGTCAGCGAAATATAATTGTGGGCGGTAAATATCGACTCCATGCATTTTGCCTTGCATAGCTTTTTCAAAATGTTGAAAATGCGGTCACGGATAATCATGTGATTATAGTGCGCGTATGCCTGAGCGATAACCATGTCGGAGAGATAGCCGTTGAGCGCGTCGCCCCAAAGATAGCCGATATGCTGCGCACGCTTGGGATTTTGCGCGATGTTGTGCCAGTGCCCGGCTACCTTTACGCCGAGATTGCGGCTGCCGCAGTGTATGGTCAGCCAGCTTTCAATTGGCTGGCGGTTGGAAACCGCCTCTCCATATTCGATAAAATGGTTGCCGCCGCCGAGTGTGCCGATGCTTTTGTAAAAAATACCCTCCTGCAGTTTTATGCGGCGGCAGAAGTCGGTGATAAAGCGGGTATCGATGCGCGGCGCCTCGTTTATAAGCTCGGGCGCGGCCGAGCGCGCTTTCTGATACTGGCAATTGAGAAATCGAAACAATTCTTTTTCATTCAGCGAGTTTTTTGCGCAGATTTCGTTGCCGGCAGGGATGGCCTCGCGGATGCGGTGGTCGAGCAGCGCGAAGTCGGCAGCATTGACTTGCTCCGACAGCCGGTGCATTGACACCGCGCAACCGATGTCAACTCCAACATGGTCGGGATTGACGTATGCGCCGATGCGATAAGCGGTGCCGACGTTGCAGGAGTTGCCGGAGTGAACGTCGGGCATCTGCACAATGTGATTTCCTTGCATGGCAGGATGACAGCATAGGTCTGCTATCCATTCGAGCGCGGCAGGTTCGATATTTTCGGTGAATATTTCGGCAGATGTTGTTTTCCCTCGTATTATCATAATATAATTAATGTGTGGTGTGTTTGTGTGTGGATTAGTTTGATGGTGCAAAGTTCAGAAGGTTGTGCGCAATATATTTGCGCACTATCAAAAAAATCGCTATTATTGCAAAAAAAGTCACCCTTATGCCTCTGAATCGAGCAACTTTGATAAGAATTTCTACAATTGACAAGTGTCTGCAGAACCGGTATCGCCGCTGGACAATAGACGACCTGATTGATGCCTGCACCGATGCGCTCGCCGAATTTGAGGGAAGGAGCAATCCGGTGAGCCGGCGCACGTTTCAAAACGATCTCGCGCTGATGCGCAGCGACCGCCTGGGATATAATGCACCGATAGTTGTGCGCGACAACAAGTACTATGAGTATGCCGACCCCGATTTCAGCATCACTCACCTGCCGCTGAATGACGAGGGGCTTGACGCGCTCAACTCCGCGCTTGACATCCTGCGCCAGCTGCAGGGATTTCCGCAATTGGCATCGTCAATCGAAACAATCAGCAAGCTCAACGAGCAGATTTCGCGCCACACCGGCTCAGTGCCTCCGGCAATGGATATGGAGCACAATGATGATTATCGCGGCGCACGGTTTATCGGAGCGATATACGAGGCTGTGAGGAAGCAGCAGACAATTGTGATTGAATACCAGTCGTTCAAAGCGCGGCGCCCTGAGGCGCTGGTCGTGTACCCTTATTTATTAAAGGAGTATCGCAACCGGTGGTTTCTCATCAGCGAGAAAATGACCAACAAAACTCCTCAGGTCAACATTTTCGCTCTCGACCGCATCCATTCGGTGGAGGTCGATAAAGAGCACCCGTTTAAGAAATGCGTGGACTTTGATCCGGAGCATTATTTTGACGACACGGTAGGAGTGACACGTCTTATAAATGACAAGGCGCGTCGCGTAGTCATAAAAGTCGACCATGACCAGGCGCCATACGTTGAGTCAAAGCCATTTCATAAATCGCAGAAAGTGGAGCAACGCTTCCGCGACGGCAGCATACAGCTGTCGCTCAAAGTTGTGCTCAACAACGAGCTTGCGCGCCTGATTCTCGGTTTTGGCGGGCATATTGAAGTGATTGCGCCTCCGGAGCTACGCGACAAGATTGCACATAGCGTCCGCATCGCCGCCTCCCGCTACACCAAATAGTCACGTGTCTGTCTAAAGGGACGAAAGTAACCGTCTCGTCAGGAGTGATTATATTTCAACTACGTAAGGGGTGTTGAGGGTCGAGTAGTCAGCGTTCATTATCGCGCCGTTGGAGAAGATGATGCCATGCTGCTCCAGCACACCGTGCTGCGCGTGGATATGTCCGAAGAGATGTGCTTTGAGATTAAGTGCAGCCATTCGCTCAAGCAATTCCTCCGAACCATAATTTATGTTATCGTCGAAATCCAGAATGCCGAGGGCAGGGGTGTGGGTTATCAGAATGTCGGTGTCTGCGGGGATATTGGCATAATTGCGGCTCTGGCGCTCGGTAATGCAATCGCCCATAAACAATGGCACACCATAGAACCTGATGCCGTCAATCACAACGCCGGAGTTGCAGAGATAATGCACGTTGTCGTCAAGACCGTCAATGTTGGCTTCATATAGACAGTCATCATGGTTGCCGCAGATAAAAATCTTGTGGCGATAGGGCAGGTCGCAAAACCAGTTGAGGAAATCAATGGTTTCCTGTTCGGTTCCAACCATGCAGAAGTCACCGGAATGTACAATAACGTCGGCTTCGGGCAAATCGCGCAGCCGCCTGTGGCAGTTGTGAGTGTCGGAAAGATGCAGAATCCTCATTTGATAATACTTATAAATACTCCTGCAAAGATAGGAAGTAGATGTGTCAGATTGTGATACAATTGGGAAATTTTTGCGGGAATGCTATTTTTTTATTCATGTGTCATGATTTGCTACACCGGGTCGGTAATTTTGCGGTGGAAAGGAAAAAATGTTGCCGGATGAAATTTTTTCAACTGCGCAAAATGATTGCGCAACGTCGGCCGAACTTTGCCCCGTAAACTAAAAACACCATATACAATATGAAGACAATAGAAGGATATGACGTGAAGATTTTCACTGACAACATCGAGGACAGTGCGTTGATTCAAATCAAGGAGCTGCTGTCCATTGACGTGTTCTCCGACAAGAAGATACGCATTATGCCCGACGTTCATGCCGGTGCGGGGTGCGTCATAGGCTTTACAGGCAACCTCGGTGACAAAGTTATCCCCAACATAGTCGGCGTTGACATCGGCTGCGGAATGCGTATTCTCAACCTCGGCAAGCTCAAGGATATTGACTACCACGCTTTTCATGAGTTTATCCGCAGCAATGTGCCCTCAGGCAAGATTGTGCGCGATGATAAGTTCGGTTTCAAGCCACTTGTCGGTGAGGAGATGGACATCTATCGTGAGGCTAAGAAACTTGTGACTGAGCTGTACTGCTACCGTGAGCTTAAAGATACCGGGCGCATCAACAGGGCGATAGGTTCGCTTGGCGGCGGCAATCACTTTATCGAATTAGACAAGGACGATGAGGACAATGTGTACCTCGTCATCCACACCGGCTCGCGCAATCTCGGCAAGCAGGTCGCTGAAATATATCAGGCAAAAGCCGTGAAGCACCTTACAGATGGTGCCGATGAGTTTGAGGAGACAATCAAGCGCACCATTGAGGAGTATAAGGCTACCGGACGCCGCTCGGAGTTGCAGGGATTAATCAAGAAGATGCGCAAGGAACATCAGGAGGCAGAGCCGTCATTGCCATCCGAGCTATGCTATGTGGAGGGTGAGGCTCGCGAACACTACCTTCACGATATGCGCCTTTGTCAGCGCTGGGCGGTGCTCAACCGTAGGCTCATCGCCATCCTGCTGGTGAAGTTCTTCGACCGACTTCAGTCTGCCGACTTTCCCTGGTTTGAGTCTGTGCATAATTATATAAGCGACGACAATATAATCCGCAAAGGGTCAATTTCGGCTGCGGAAGGAGAGCGTTGCATCATTCCGATGAATATGCGCGATGGCTCGCTGCTCTGCACCGGCAAGGGCAATCCAGACTGGAATAGCTCCGCGCCTCATGGAGCCGGAAGGGTATTGAGCCGCACTCAGGCTTACGAGAAAATCACGATGGAGGACTTTGCCGCATCCATGCAAGGCATCTACTCCGAGTCGGTAAATGACTTCACACGCGACGAGTCACCTATGGTCTACAAACCCGCATCGGAAATCATCGCCAATATCGGCGACACCGTCACCGTCGACACCATTATCCGTCCAATCTTCAACTTCAAAGCATACTGATGAAAAAAGTCCACAGACTTATATCTCACTAATTAATCAACAAAATGGAAAACGAACTTTCAACCTGGAACAATTATCCTGTGTATGGCAACGCCGCAGAGCTTGATGTCATAGTTGAGTCAGAGAATATGATCAGTCTTGACAGATACGATCTAATCCGCGTGCTGTCGGCGGGATACACCAACCGCATTGCCACCGGCATCGGAGCGACTCTCGGCGAGGCTCTTGACGCAGCCGTAAACGCTCTGCCATATCCCCTTAGCAAGCCGAAAAAGCTCATAATCAGCATACAGTACGGTGACAAACAGCCCAAAATGAGTGAATTGTCTAAAATCACAGAAGCTCTGTCGGATACTGATCCCGACCTTGATGTGGTTTGGGGCGTCACCGCTGTCCAGTTGCCTGACTCACCCTTCAAAGTAGTTCTCCTGGCAGCCGCCGAGGAATGAAAAGATCACTGTGTCTGAGAGTCAAAGCTAATAAAAACTGGCATTTGATGAGGTGGAAACGTTATGGCTTTCTCTCAGCCATAGTCGAAGGCTATACCTCTATCGATGATTTTGTTAGAGATAAAAGCGAATTGTTAGCCGTACTCGGTAAGGAGCTTGAGATACACGACAATTATGTAATTGTATCTTTTTATACGGTGTCAGACGGATGTGAAAGTTATCGCATCGAACTCGCTAATAATTGAAATTAATATTAATACTATACTAAACACACACTATGGACTTTGCAAGTATGACTGATAAGGAGAGATACGCCATGATGCGCAAGCGTCATGCATATTTCTCCACCCTTGTGGCTCCCTACTCCTCCATCGAGGAGTTTGCGCGCGACAAAGAAGAGTGGTTTGCCCTGATTGGAGTGGATTTTAGCGCCGGTGAAAAATCCGCGAGCATTTATATTCAGCTTGATTATACGGAGTATGAGCAATATCACATAGTGCTTGACGCCAACGGCAAGCCGGTCGTCAGCCATGTGATATGGTGGCAGCATCCGGTCTATTGCTGTAATGAAGTCTTCAACATTTTCACACAGGAATCTGTCGATGAAGAGGATATATACACCTCATATTGAAAAAATGGGTCAGCAGATTTTTTCAGTAGTTATCGGCAATAGCATGAGAGATACATACCATGAAAGAGCTGCATCGCAGCCAAAAGGTGCGTTTGCACCGTTTCAATGCCAGGCCCATGCAAGCGCGGCATAGCTGCGCGCAGCTTGGGTAATATGCCCGCTGACAGGAGATTGCTACAGAGTAGCAATTCAGTTGAGATATTGATTTGTTGCGCTGCAACTATCTTTTTGTGGCGTTTTTACTCCCCTCAGCTACGCGAGCTTGCTGAGGTCTATATTTGAAACGCTGCCATGCGGCTCTTTACGGCTATGCCGCTGTTTCCTCACAGGAATAATCCGCTTACTCAAAATAAATCAATCCTGTGTCATGAAATGATACATCACTGCTCTAATTTTGCTCTTGAAAATCAAAAATCAATAGCAATAACTGTGACAATAGAAGAATTAAACCGCATATTTGTCAAAGCCCACCTGAGGCTTATTGTCGGCAGCTTTATCGGCCAGATGTTTGCTCACCATTATGGGATTGAGTGTCAGATGACATTCGGAATCTTTATCGGTCTGCTGTTTTCAGTGCATCTTTATAAAAAAGGCATGACTGTGCTGATTAAGGAATACAAGCGCTTAAAATCACTAAAAGAGAATAACAATGAAAACATTTCGTGAATATCTTGATGATTGTAGCTTTGAGGATGTGTGGGCTCAGATTGCCGATCATTTTTCAGAACCCGCTGCTATTAAGCCGGTTTATGCAGAGTATTATGAAAAACTGAAGGCGTTGCCCTCTAAGCCTGTCAACGGTGAAATAGAGTTGGCTGACTCTCCTGAGTTGCAGCCGAAGGGCATGAACGCGGCTCCGGACTGGCTCATCGACAAAAAAGTGAACACATCCTGCGGCGACAGCGCATATATCTCAGCCGCACTGCTCTACTGGGCGTCGCTGCTCACTTTTTCTACATCGAAGGAGCACGATGATGACCTGGCTGCATATCTCGACATTATAGCGTCAGATGATTGTCGTGCTCTTGGCGAGTATATGGCGGAATCAATAAAGCCCAAGCCCTACGACGCTGAGAAGCGCGAGAGCATAAATCGCAAAGAGGATTTGTTTTGGCGTGGCATCAGAGATGTGTCATATTGCGGCGACTGGCGCAGCATACTGTATGTGCTTAAGCGAAAACTTGAATATGACATGACTTTCATGCGCGGATTTGCCGACCATGCCGGTCGCGAGCATGACGCCGACCGGATGCAGCTCTGCTGCAATCTGATTGATGGCGCGACCTCCGATATGTATCCGGATGAGCGCGGACGGCGCATGCTCCACCTTCTTTTCAAAATTCTCGACCAGGAAATCACCGGCTGGAGTGACTGACCATAAAAATATGGATTATGACCCTTCATGAATTGTTTCAAAAAATAGCTTTTGACGAGGTTTTTGACGAGATAAAGCGATTTGTGCCGGAAATTGAGCCTCATCGTGAGGATTTTTTATCGGCATATCACATTTTGAAGACGACCCCGCCGGGTGAAGATGACGGCGAAACAGTGTCAGTGACAGATTTGTCATATATCGGCGAAGGAGTGCATTCTACCGGCATAAATGCGGCATATTACTCCGACAGAGACCTGTTGCGCACACTGGTTGCGCGGCAGATAACACGTTCCGATATCTTTGGGCGCACGCCTGATGAGCAGATACTCTCGGATGTGCAGATCGTTGCCGACTGTCTGTGGGAATTCATAGCCTTCGGGTTTGTGGATGATATAGTCAGCGATGCGGGTGCGTACCTGGAGAAATACTGCTACCGCAGACGTCTCAAT
Source organism: Paramuribaculum sp. (assembly GCA_029052015.1). Lineage (GTDB taxonomy): Bacteria > Bacteroidota > Bacteroidia > Bacteroidales > Muribaculaceae > Paramuribaculum. The sequence goes on from JAIDJW010000060.1 coordinate 7,731, forward strand.
TATTCTCTGAAATATGAACGCGAAACCCGACATCTTGGCCGCCGGTCCACAGATGAACCCAACAGATTATATCGCTGCGCGCGCATAGAAGAAACCTGCAGCTATATTGATAAGTATAAGGTGACAGGAATAACCGGTAAGGAGCTCTGGACCTATAAAGAAGTGAAAAACTTTAAGGACGTTGATTTTGTGACTCCATACACGCTTCCGCAGAGCGCTGCCGCGTATCAGTTAAACTGCTGCCTTGACGACAATATGTGGTTCAATGATGAAACCAAAACGATTGTCATTATTTCGGCGTCGCGCGGTTACGAGCAGCAGGTCTGTGAGATAAAAGACTTTATTCATGCCCATCTGAAGAATCCGATGATATTATATGGCAAGAATAAACTGCGCGGCATAGTGATGAAAGCGATTTTCATCACAGAATGATTATTTCACTCTCCTGTGCCATGAAATGATACAAGTAATGTTTATCTTCGCGGTGTAAAAAGAAAAACTATGGATCAACTGCAGAAATATACTTGGCTGATTGACACTATCCGGCGCGCCGGCAAGATTTCACTCAAAGAATTGTCCGACAAATACGTTGACAAAACAGATTTGAGCAATGGCGAGCCGTTGCCCAGAGCTACATTCAACCATTGGCGCGACGCGATATTCGAACAATTCAGCATCATAATCGACTGTCAGAAAGCGGGAGGATACCTCTATTATATCGCCAATCCGGAGGATATTGACGAGGACAAACTCAAAAAATGGATGCTCGACTCCTTTGCCGTCGGCAATCTCATCGGCGAAAATCTTTCGCTCAAGGGCAGGATACTGCTTGATGAAATACCCTCCGGCAGGGAGCATCTGACCACCATCCTCAATGCCATGAAAGATAATAAGGTGATAGAGATAACTTACCGACAGTTCGGCAATGAATATTGCTACACATTTCCTGTTGAGCCATACTGCGTCAAACTCTTTGAAAACAGATGGTATCTGCTTGCGCGCAACAACCGGGCCGAGATGAGGGTTTACGGTCTTGACCGGCTGGAAGATGTGGAGATAACCCGCGCCACCTTTAAATTGCCCAAAAACTTTGATGCGGACAGCTATTTTACTACTGCATACGGCATAGTGCTCGGCTATGATGTTAAGCCGCAGCGCATTGTAATTCGCGCAAACGAAGACCATAAACATTATCTGATGTCATTGCCGCTGCACCACAGTCAGCGCCTCATCGAGGACTGCGGCGAATACGCCGATTTCGAGCTTTACCTCTCGCCCACCTACGATTTTGTAATGAAACTCCTCCAGTCAGGAGCTATGATAGAGGTTATACGTCCAGTGGAGCTCCGTCAGGAGATGAGAGGCTGGATTTCAGAAATGTATGAACTTTATAAAAACGATTGAGAATGATAGGTACTATCATAGGTGATATAGCCGGATCAAATTACGAATTTGACAATACTTCGGACTACAATTTCCGAATGTTTGGTAACGAAAGCGATTTTACTGATGATACAATTTGTACAATCGCTGTAGCCGATGCCATTCTGAATAGCGTTGATTATCAGAAATCAATGCGCCGATGGTGTCGTAAATATCCTCATCCCAAAGGCGAATACGGTAGCTATTTCTTAAACTGGGTAATGCGCCCCGATCCTTATCCGTACAATAGCTTCGGCAATGGCTCTGCAATGCGAGTCTCGCCCGTGGCATGGCTCTTTGACTCGGAAGAAAAAGTGAGAATCTCGGCTGAAAAGTCAGCCGAGATTACACACAATCATCCCGAAGGCATAAAAGGTGCCATCGCCATTGCCGTTGCCATTTTTCGCATGAGAACGGCAAAAGACAAATCTTCAGTAATTTTTGAAAATGTTGCTAAAGAGTTTTATGGAGATGATATTTTCAGCAATTTACCCCCCAAAGGCTTCTTCGATGTAACCTGTCAGGGATGCGTTCCTCTTGCTTTATACATTGCGTCCATTGCCAGTGATTTTGAAGATGCTATCAGATTGGCTGTGGCTTACGGAGGAGATTCGGATACCGTCGGCGCAATTGTCGGCTCTCTGGCAGAGGCACAATATCCGGTATCCGATGATATGAAGCGTATCGCCTTAAGTTATCTTCCGCAGGAGATGCAAGAAATTTATAACCAATTTGAGGCAAAAAGACAATGCAAGATTTTGTAGCAATAGACTTTGAGACAGCTAATGGCCGACGATCGAGTGTGTGCAGCGTCGGCATCGTAGTTGTGAGGGGAGGGGAGATTGTCGACAGGTTCTACAGCCTCATTCAGCCCACACCTAATTACTATACATACTGGACTACTGAGGTGCACGGCCTTACGCGAGGCGACACTGACGGTCAGCCGACATTCCCCGAAGTCTGGACCCGGGTTGCACCGCTCATTCAGGGACTGCCGCTTGTGGCGCACAACCGCCCTTTTGACGAGAGCTGCCTCAAAGCCGTGTTTGATGAGTATGGCATGGAATATCCCGGATATGAATTTCATTGCACCCTCGCAGCTTCGCGGCGATGCCTTGACCTCCCCAGCCATCAGCTCCACCTCTCCGCAGCCGCCTGCGGCTACGACATGACCAACCACCACCACGCCCTCGCTGACGCCGAAGCCTGCGCCGCCATCGCCCTGAAGCTCTTGTAAAAATATTTCCCCTGTCTTTAAAACTGATACATCATATCCTTACCTTTGCAAGGTTAACTTATGTACGGACAGAGTTCGTTGTTGAGCAGCCTGTAAATATGTTGTTAAACAGATCTTTTGTGAGACTAATATTTTGTAACTTTGTAACTGAAACTGCAAAGAAAACAAAATATGTGAAGGTAAAGATATCTAAATAACAATTTGCATAGACATGCAATGACCAAATATCGATTCGGTTAAATCTGGTAAATCTAACTGTGGGTCGGAAGAATAGGTCAAAGCTTGCTCGTTGCGTCCTTTGAATAGGACACAGGCTGCTTTTTCTATTTCTTGACCCATAGGCGATACCAGAGCCCAACCGAAAAGAATAAGACTAAGAGTGTTGTGTCCTCTTTTTTTGATGCAATCGGAAATGCCTAAGCTCGTTAGTCCTTGGCTCAAATATCCAATCATATCATGGCAAATTATTATTGCGAATTTTGTGGACATAAGGCATCCTCAGTTCAACTGCTGACAGGTGGTAATTGTCCGCGTCATCCGCTCGGTCCCAACAAGGGCAAGCATAAGCTGTATGAAGGAAGTGAAGCGTCCCGATATGTGTGCGAGTATTGCGGGCATGAGTCGTCAAGTATATCTATGCTTGTTTCCGGCAACTGTCCGAAGCATCCCTGCGGAGCTAACAAAGGTAAACACAAACCCTTTGAAGGCGGCTTGAAATCAAGATATACCTGTAAATATTGCGGACATGAATCATCGACTCTCGGCATGCTGACTTCGGGCAACTGCCCCAAACATCCATCCGGTTCAAACAAAGGCAAACATTCTCCTGCACGATGAAAACGACAACATCACTATCCGATCTCCCTTTCAACGAAGATGCCATTGACTTCGGTACAGAACGCTATGTCAACGGTCTTATAAAATTCATCAAAAATTCGGCTGCACCAATTACAATCGCTCTGCAAGGCGAATGGGGAAGCGGTAAGACATCCCTTATGACAAGGCTTGAGCGCGAACTCTGTTCCGGTCCGGGAGCGCAGTTTATAGGGATAGACATCAATACATGGGAATATTCCATGCTGGCATCTCCGGATACTACCGTGATTAAAATCATGGAACACCTTGTTGAAAAGTTATCTGCGAAAGACGACTCAAAACAGGTTGTATCCAAATGGAATAAATTTCTGACAGGAGCTAAACATGGATACAATCTGGTGAGAGAAGCTGTAAAAGCATCCAATGTACCGGCAGCGGTATTGACTGAATTTTTCACGTCTGCGGCAAATACGGAAGCGCCCACTGATACAAATCAGGAGCAAGTGACTCTTGCGGATTTGAAATCGGCACTTGAAACTGCGGTTAAAGAACAGATAGATTCATCTCAAAAGAAAGGAGTTATAGTTTTCGTAGATGATCTTGACCGTCTGAATCCTCCTGTTGCTGTCGAGATTCTTGAGCTTCTCAAGAATATATTCACCCTTGATAACTGTATCTTCGTACTCGCCATAGATTATGATGTGGTGGTAAAAGGCCTGAAGCCAAAATTCGGCGATCTTACTGAGAAAAACGAGCGAGAGTTCCGTTCATTTTTCGACAAGATAATTCAAGTGCCATTCTCGCTACCGGTGAACAACTATCGACCAATGGATTTTGTACTCAAATCACTTGTAAACATAGGATATATCAGTGAATATCATGCAGGACATCCTCTGGTTAAAGATCAGTTCTCTACAGTGGTTGAAGCCTCTGTCGGTAAGAATCCACGCTCAATCAAGCGACTGATCAACACTCTGTCGCTTCTCGATTGCATTGCGCAGTGTGGAGAAAAACAAGAAGTAAAACCGAGTGTCGACACGCTCGATGACAAATTGCTAAATCTGATAACCGTTTCAATTCAGATCTGCTATCCGAAAATTTATCGTATGCTGTCACGAAATCCGGGGTTTACAGGTTGGGATATGGATTTCGCTCAAAAAATGGGAATCAAAGTTGACCCGGATTCGATTGATAAAGAATTAGGAAACCAATGGGAAGACATACTTGAGGCCGCATGTGCACCGGACGCTTATCTTACGCAGCATCTCAATGATATTACACTTCTGTTGAATCTTGTGATAGATATTCTTAGAAAAACGAATCAGGCCGGGACACAGCAGCTTGGGAAAAAAATGAAGGAAATAATGGACAAATCGTCGGTCACGGGCATAAATGCCGAATTCAAAGCTGAAGACTTTGACAAGAAGGATCTGATTCGGAAACTCTACACGAATGTGATGGAGCGTATACATGAAATCCGCCCTGACATCAATAAGTGGCAGTTAAAGAGAAATACCGGAAACGGTGGGGTCTATTTCTGGACGGATAAGGATACATACTTTGATGTAACCTTTACCCCGACAGTCAATGATGAGAACATGATTTCTCTAAGGCTTTGGCTTGATTTTCATGTAAGCCGTCCTGAAAGACTCAACGGTAAATCATTTGAGGAGCTGATGCAGGAGCAGGAAATTGCAGAGAATCTTCGCAAACTTGATGACGTGTTGGTGCCGTTGCTTGGTGTTGAAAACTGGTTTTTCAAGGGTCTAAAGTATGAGGGGAACGAGACATATTTTCGCAGTTATGTCGAGGAACTTCGGTATCTCCATAACGAGGGACATATGTCAGGTGATATTGCCAACAGTCCACAGTTATGGGTCGAACTTAAAAAGCCCTCTCTTTTTGAAGAAGACTGGGTCGTATTTCCGATAGCCGATGTTCTTATCGCCAATTACGATTTTCGTAAAGCGATGAAAGATTTCAAGTGATTAACTCATAGTCCGATATTTATATATGGCTGTCGAATTTATAGCAAAGACCATATCCTCACTCTCAGGAAATTTTCGCCTCCCCGGATATCAGCGCGGATACCGGTGGACATCGGATGAAATCGAGCGTCTTCTTGACGATCTGTTTGAATGGAACGATAATAGCCCCAAAGGGTTCTATTATCTGCAACCTATAGTTGTGAAGAATCTCGGTAAAAACGCAGATGGGATAGATGAATATGAGCTGATTGACGGGCAACAGCGTCTTACAACAATATATCTGATACTTCTTGCTATCAAGAAATGGCTTCCGGCTCCGGATTTCTATTCTCTTTCCTACGATACTCGTCCCGAGAGCCTGAAATATCTGGAGAGTCTTGGCGAGTCACCGGAAAAGGCAGAGGTCGAGAAGAATAGATATATTGATTTTCGCTACCTTCATAATGCTTATAATTGCATTCTTGACTGGATAGGTACTGATAGCAAAGACGCTTTAAACAAAGCGATAAAACTTTACAATCTGCTTTGCGACAAAGTAAAGGTTCTTTGGTACGAAGCATCGGATAGAGAAGACGGTCATGAACTTTTCAAACGTCTGAATATCGGCCGTATCCCTCTTACAAATGCTGAACTGGTGAAAGCTCTCTTCCTGAATCGCGACAGTATAAAAGGACGGTTTATGGGAGAAAAAAGCTTGCGCCAAGATGAGATTGCAACCCAGTGGGAACACATGGAGCGTCAGCTTCAGGATGAAAGTTTTTGGGCATTCCTGACAAATGAAAAAGGCAAGGATTATCCCTCACGCTTAGAACTGGTGTTTGATTTCATGTCAGGCAAGCGTAAGAGTGAGAGGGAAAAATATTATA
>JAIDJW010000061.1 GCA_029052015.1 Paramuribaculum sp.
GGTCATTTGTGTGAGTTCGTCACTCTGTGTATCAAATTTTACGTATTGCAGGAATCTGTCGACTACCGATGTCATAGTTTTATTATATGGTATAGTTTTAGAGTAATGTTTTAATGTCTGCAAAATTAATATATTTCATTGAGACGTAGAGCATATTTTACAATAAAGTGACGGGAAGCTCACCTGAGTGTGCCTCCCGTCTCAATCATGAAAAAAATGTATCAGTCGAATATGTGGCGAAGTTTGCTGAAAATTCTGTTTTTCACGCTTTCGCTGGGTTTCATGTCTGGTTTGTCCTGAAGTTTTTCAATAGCAGCTCTCTCTTCGGTGTCAAGCTGTTCGGGTACATATACCATGATGTTTATCAGCTCGTCGCCAACAGGCGACCCGTCGGTAGAGGGGAGGCCTTTGCCTCTCAGGCGCAATATTTTGCCCGGTTGGGTTCCAGGTTCGATTTTGAGTCTTGCCCTGCCTCCGATAGTGGGAACCTCGGCGGTGCCTCCAAGAGCGGCCGTCGGGAAATCGAGCATAAGATTGTAGACAACGTCATTGCCGTCGCGTATCAACTCGGGGTGTTTGATTTCTTCTATGACAACAAGGAGGTCGCCATTGACTCCACCATGCATTGGAGCATTTCCTTTGCCTTTGACTGTGAGCACCATTCCGTCGCTCACTCCTGCAGGAATATTGAATGAAACAACCTGCTCTTTGTGTTCTACTCCGGTGCCGTTGCAGTATTGGCATTTGTCAGTAATGATTTTGCCATCGCCATTGCATTCCGGACATACGGATGCGGACTGGGTCACGCCAAATATGGTCTGTTGCGCACGATACACAGTGCCGGTGCCCTGACAAGTTGGGCACGTGTGGAAAGATGTGCCGTCTTTAGCGCCGGTGCCGTTGCAGTGGTCGTCCTTAACGAATGCCTTAAGTTTTAGGGTTTTGGAAACGCCTTTTGCTATATCCTCGAGTGATAGCTTGATGGTGATGCGCAGGTCATCGCCACGCCTCTGGCGCTTGCGTGGACGACCGCCGGCGGCGCTGCTGAAGTTGCCCATGTCGAAGCCGCCTCTTCCACCGAAAATATCGCCGAAAGCCTCGAAAATATCGTCCATGGACATACCTCCGGAAGTGTAGAAGCCTCCACCTCCACCCCCGGGGAAGCCCTGGGGACCCATGGAGTGACCAAATTGGTCGTATCTTTTACGTTTTTCTGGATCGGAAAGCACGTCGTAAGCTTCGGCGGCCTCTTTAAATTTTTCTTCAGCCTCCTTGTCGTCCGGATTTTTGTCCGGATGGTATTTTATCGCAAGTTTGCGATATGCTTTCTTGAGTTCATCCGGGGTTGCTGTCTTTGCAACTCCGAGCACGTCGTAATAATCTCTTTTGTCCATCTGTGCTGATGCCCTAATGTTGTGTAGTGGTTATGAGGGAGGCGTATTACTGTCCGACTGCTACTTTAGCGTGACGGAGCACTTTGTCGTTGATGGTATAGCCTTTGGTGGGTGTGTCAATGACTTTTCCCTTCTGGGTTTCGTCCTGAACAGGAACCATTGCTATAGCCTCGTGCATATCGGGATTGAAATCCGCTCCGTTGCTTTCAATGGGTTTGACGCCGTTTTGCTCGAGGTATTTTACGAGCTTGCTGTAGATAAGTTCCATGCCCTCGCGGATAGCCTGTGGGTCATCGCTGGATTTGTTAGCCTCTATTCCGCGCTCGAAGTCATCGACAATGGGCAGGATGCCTTTCATCGTTGATTCTGCGGCATTTTTTATTATATCGCTCTTTTCTTTTACCGTGCGTTTGCGAAAGTTGTCAAATTCAGCCATTAGGAAAAGGTATTCTTTTTTTTCTTTTTCAACCTTCTCCTTTTCTTCGGCGAGTTGTTTAGTCAGAGCATCTATCTCGCTCATTTCTGCGTTTTCGATATCCTCTGCCGACATCGATTCCTCAGCCGCTTCATCGACATTGTCCATTATTTCGGGAGCGTTGTCCTCTGGCGTCTGCGGCATTTTGTCTTGTTTATGGTTTTTGTTGCTCATGACAGCATATAGTTTTTTCTTGTAAATTCACCTTTAGCCCGGAGGTATCAAAAACCTTGCCAGAGAAACAAGGCTTTAGCCGGGCTTTTAATTTGATAACAACTTCGGTGGTATAACGTTCACTCAGTCAAGAGTACCTGCAAATATGTCACACTCTGGACAGATGCTGCGCAATTTGTCTGCCAAATTGTCATATCCGGTGTCAAAAATGCCGTAAACAGCCGATCCGGAGCCTGACATGGATGAATATATGGCACCTTCGGTGTAAAACCATTGTTTTAGTCCGGCAATCGAGGGGTGACGATTGAAAACAGTCGGTTCAAAGTCATTTTTTACCGAGTGTTTCCATTCGGCAGGAGATGTTGTTACGACTATGTCGGACAGGGATACGTCGGGTGTCGCAGGTGTGACCCCGGCATAAGCCTCTGCCGTAGGGATGCTGACCTGCGGTTTAATTATAATTATGCCATAGCCGGTCAATGATATATTTATAGGTGTAAGAGTTGTTCCGGTGCCGGTTGCAAGCATAGGTTTGTCATATATAAAGAAGGGACAGTCGGCGCCGAGAGTCGCAGCGATAGCAGCAAGTGTGTCTTCGCTGAGTCTCAGGTCAAAAAGTTTGTTGAGGGCAATAAGGGTGAATGCGGCGTCAGCCGATCCGCCCCCAAGTCCGGCGCCGTCGGGAATTATTTTATGGAGAAAAATGTCGACAGGCGGAAGATTGACCTCTGCGGCAAGGGCATTGTATGCTTTCATGACAAGATTCTTGTGTGCAGGGCAAGCTACTTCGCGGCCGGTTACGGTCAGAGTGGTGCTCTCGCCGGCGGCAGGCACAATTTCGAGGATGTCTCGCCAGGGCACCGGGTATAGCACACTGCAGATGTTGTGGTAATTGTCAGGGCGTCGGGCAGTGATGTCAAGCCCTACGTTTATCTTTGCATTAGGAAAAACTACCATGGGTTTTTATGTAATGTAAGTAATTGTTTGAAAACTCATGCCTATAATGAGTTGGCGAAGTTAGCGATTAATTAGTAATTTTGCATAAAACAAATGTGATGGAATACACCAACAACCAACGCTATAGTAAGAAAAACAGCAAGCCGCTTGTTGCAGATGAGCTGGGCGGCAGAATCCCTCCTCGTGACAAAGAACTTGAAGAGGCTGTGCTCGGTGCGCTGATGCTTGAAAAGGATGCATACACTATTGTGTGCGACATCCTCAAGCCCGAGTGTTTTTATGAGCCGGCCAACGGCAAGATATATGAGGCGATACAGCATCTCGGAGCGGCTCAGAAACCTATCGACATGCTCACAGTCACCGAGCAGCTCAGGCTTGACGGAACGCTTGATTCAGTAGGTGGGCCGGTGTTTATAAGTGAGCTGACGTCGCGGGTGTTGTCCGGTGCCAATGTGGAGTATCATGCCCGCATCGTTGCGCAGAAATATCTTGCGCGTGAGCTCATATCCTTTGCCTCGGAGATAGAGAAGCAGGCATACGACCAGAGCAATGATGTCGATGACCTTCTTCAGGCCGCTGAAGGTAAACTCTTTGAGATATCGCAGCGCAATGTCAAGAAAGATGTCACACAGATTGACCCGGTGATAGGACAGGCCATAATGCAGATTCAGGCATCTGCCAACAGAACATCGGGACTCAGCGGACTTGAAACGGGGTATCATGAACTGGACAAGCTGACTTCGGGCTGGCAGAATTCAGACCTGATTATCATTGCTGCCCGTCCCGCTATGGGCAAAACGGCTTTTGTGCTGTCTATGGCAAAAAATATGGCTGTCAATTACAATATCCCTATCGCTATCTTCTCGCTTGAGATGTCGAACCTGCAGCTTGTCAACCGTCTTATAAGCAATGTGTGCGAGCTTGGAGGTGAAAAAATCAAGAGCGGACAGCTATCGCCGGTTGAATGGGATCAGCTTATGTCGCGCATCAAGCAGCTTTACGGCGCGCAGTTATATATTGATGATACTCCGTCGCTGTCTATTTTTGAGCTGAGAACTAAGGCGCGCCGCCTTGTAAGGGAGCATGACGTTAAATTCATAATCATAGACTATCTTCAGCTTATGAACGCTACCGGCATGAAGTTCGGCAGCCGAGAGCAGGAGGTGAGCATGATTTCGCGAAATCTCAAGCAGCTTGCCAAGGAGTTGAATATCCCTATAGTGGCGCTGTCGCAGCTTAACCGAAGTGTGGAAAACCGAGGCGATTCTTCAGGTAAGGATGGCAAACGCCCTCAGCTGAGCGACCTGCGTGAGAGCGGCGCCATAGAGCAGGATGCCGACATAGTGTGCTTTATCCATCGACCTGAATATTATCTGCGCGCCACAGAGGACGGGGAGGGCAATGATATACGTGGACTTGCCGAATTTATTGTGGCTAAGCACAGAAGTGGCCGAGTCGATGATGTAAAGCTGCGCTTCAGAAAGGAGTTCGCACGATTTGAAAACTGGGAAGAATCTCCGGCCATGACAACCGCCTCTGTCGGTTCGAGGCTGAATGAAGGCGGCGGCATAGGCACTGTGACCAATCTGTCAGGCGGAAGCGGCGATTTTCTTGGCGGTGATGATGCTCCGCCTCCATTCTAAGCGTTTTTTTCAAAATGGAATAATCATTTCTAAACCTTTTTTATATTTTGGGTGTTAAAATGTCAAATTACAAAACTAATTCTCAATTATATGAAAAAGGTTCTTCTAATGATTGCCATCGCGCTCGGATGCTCGACGGTTTTCGCACAGTCTATTGACAAGAATGAGGCCAAGCAGCTGAAGGCTTTCCTTGCTCAGACATCTGAAAAGGGAACAACCAATGCTCAGGAGCTAAAGGTCGTAAATCTAAACTCTCTTGGAGCCATTGAAGGCGTCACTGTTGTAGGAGGCCATGTGACAGCTATCGAATGGAAAGACAAGCACCTTGCCGGTCAGCTGAGTCTTACAGCTTTCCCGCAGCTTGCCAAAGTGGATGTGTCGCGCAACAAGATTACCTCACTTGCTGTCACCAATTCTCCTGCTGTGACAGAGGTAAACGCGTCAAGAAATGTTCTCACTGCATTTGATATCGAGGGATGTCCCGCAATCACCAAGCTGACCTTGTACAAGAATCGTCTTACAGATGTCAACTTCCGGAATGTGCCCCAGATTAAAAATCTTAATGTAAGCAACAATCTGTTTGTAGAGCTTAATGTCAGCGGTGTGACAAGTCTTCAGACCCTCAACTGTCAGGGCAATCATCTTGAAAGCCTCCTTATCAACGGTTGCACCGGTCTTAAGAACCTGTATTGCGGCTACAACAAGCTCACAAGTCTCAATCTGCTCGGAGTAGAGAATCTTACCAACCTCAACATCGATGACAACGAGATTACAACAATGATAGTGTCCGGTCTTCCGTCGCTCAGCACTCTTATCTGCTCAGACAATAATATGGTGACTCTCGGACTCCGTGACTGCAAGAACCTGCTTGACCTCGTTTGTTCGTACAACGACCTTACAACGCTTGATGTGACGCAGTGTCCAAACCTCCAGTTTGTCGACTGCTCATACAATGACTTGACTCAGCTCAATCTCTCTAACCAGACATTCCTTCAGCGTCTGCTTTGCAACAACAATCAGCTGACAATGCTGGATGTGTCATTCGACCAGGCACTTGTATATATCAACTGCCGCTACAACCAGATTATCGACTTCCGCACAATGGCCTGCCCGAACCTGAGAATGGTTGCTTGCCAGTGGAACTACTGATAGCTTGCGCACCTTATAATATAATAGGTGTATAATAAAGTGATAGCCGCGGTGACGGATTGCCGATAGAAAGGCTTCCAGCCCCGCGGTTTTGCTGTGTCTGCTTTTTTGAGTAATTTTGCAGGGAAATATAGCCAAAACAACGCGTCAGCTGATGAAGAATATACGCAATTTCTGCATAATAGCACATATAGACCACGGTAAGAGCACTCTCGCCGACCGTCTCCTTGAATATACCAACACCATTGCCGCCAAGAATCTTCAGGCGCAGGTGCTTGACGACATGGATCTTGAGCGTGAGAGAGGAATCACAATCAAAAGCCATGCGATTCAAATGGATTATACCCTTGACGGAACACGATATGCCCTCAATCTCATTGATACCCCGGGGCATGTTGACTTCTCTTACGAAGTGTCACGAAGCATCGCTGCCTGTGAGGGAGCGCTACTGATAGTGGATGCCTCGCAGGGCATACAGGCGCAGACAATCTCCAACCTTTATATGGCGATTGACAATAATCTGGAGATAATACCGATAATCAATAAGATAGATCTCGATAGCGCTAAGCCTGAAGAGGTTGAGGACCAGATTGTTGACTTGCTCGGATGCGAGCGCGAGGATATTATCCGGGCCAGCGGCAAGACCGGCGCGGGCGTCGAGGACATTTTGCGAGCCATCATCGAGAGAGTGCCGGCACCGGTAGGTGATCCGTCAGCTCCATTGCAGGCGCTTATATTTGATTCGGTGTTCAATCCTTTCAGGGGCATCATCGCTTACTTCAAGATAGTCAACGGCACTATCCGCAAGAATGATTTTGTGAAGTTCGTGTCTACCGGCAAGGAATATCATGCCGATGAGATAGGCGTGCTCAAAATGGATATGTCGCCTCGCGAAGAGTTGAGCGCCGGCAACGTAGGCTATATAATATCCGGCATAAAAACCTCAAGAGAGGTCAGGGTAGGTGACACTATCACTCATGTGGACCGCCCCTGCGCAGAGGCAATCGACGGATTCGAAGAGGTGAAACCCATGGTGTTTGCCGGTGTGTACCCGATAGAGACGGAAGATTTTGAGAATCTGCGCGCTTCTCTTGAAAAACTGCAGCTTAACGACGCTTCGCTTACATTCCAGCCCGAGAGCTCGGCTGCTCTCGGATTCGGTTTCCGTTGCGGATTTCTGGGGCTGCTCCACATGGAGATTATTCAGGAGCGTCTCGGCAGAGAGTTTGACATGGATGTGATTACGACTGTGCCAAACGTTTCCTATCGTGTCTATGACAAACGAGGCGCAATGACAGAGGTGCACAACCCCTCCGGACTTCCGGACGCCACACTGATAGAGCGTATCGAAGAGCCTTATATCAGAGCGTCCATAATTACCGTTGCCGATTTTATCGGTCCGATAATGACTCTGTGTCTGGGTAAACGCGGCATACTCGTAAAGCAGGAATATATATCCGGCAATCGTATGGAAATGACTTTTGACATGCCTCTCGGCGAAATTGTGATAGATTTCTATGACAAGCTCAAGAGTATTTCCAAAGGTTATGCTTCGTTTGACTATCATCTGCATGATTTCCGTGAATCAAAACTCGTCAAACTCGACATATTGCTCAACGGCGAGAGCGTGGACGCACTGAGCACCCTCACTCATGTGGACAATTCAGTAAGTTTTGGCAGACGGATGTGCGAGAAACTAAAGGAGCTTATACCGCGTCAGCAGTTCGACATAGCGATTCAGGCAGCTATCGGTGCCAAAATCATAGCGCGCGAAACCATCAAGGCTGTGCGCAAGGATGTCACAGCCAAGTGTTACGGCGGCGACATCTCGCGTAAGCGCAAACTGCTGGAGAAGCAGAAAAAGGGAAAGAAGCGCATGAAGCAGATAGGCTCAGTGGAAGTGCCTCAGAAGGCTTTTCTTGCTGTGCTCAAACTTGACTGATTCGCCTTTCAGGGATTTTATAAATTGTGGCGGCGTATTTTTGTTGCCGCGGAATGTTATATACACATAGTAACCGAAAATTCAATAAAACAAAGGACAGATGACTAATCAACATTCATCTCAGAGCTCTGTGACCGAGCCTTCCTCCCACCGTCTGCCGTTTTTTGCAGCACGTCAGGCAATACGGCGTCATGCCTCCGGTGGTAATGTTCTTATTCTGGCAACAGTTCTTGCCCTTGTTGTGGCTAATATACCGGCTATAAACCACTATTATTTTGATTTCTGGAATCAGGAAGTGCGTTTGCAGATTGGTGATTTCAATGTGTTCAGTCATGGCGGCGAGCCAATGTCGGTGCTGGAATTTATAAACGATGCACTCATGGCGATTTTTTTCTTTACCATAGGTCTTGAAATCAAACGCGAGGTTCTCGTAGGGGAATTGTCTTCTTTCCGACAGGCTCTGTTGCCGATAATGGGAGCTATCGGAGGTATGGCGGTGCCGGTGTGTATCTATTATTTCCTAAGTAAGGGAACTGACTATAGTGGCGGCGCAGCCATACCGATGGCTACAGACATAGCATTTTCGCTCGGAGTGCTTGCGATGCTCGGCAAGAGAGTGCCTCTGTCGTTGAAGATTTTTCTGACAACATTGGCAGTGGTCGACGATATCGGCGGCATAATAGTCATAGCGGCATTCTATTCCACACATATCGAATGGATTCTCCTTCTATATGCAGCCGGTCTGTTCGCTCTTTTGCTTCTCGGCAGCGCTATGCATATCAAGAGCAAGGTGTTCTATCTCGGCATTGGTGGCGTTGTCTGGTTCCTTTTTCTCAATTCCGGCATCCATCCGACTATCGCGGGTGTGCTTGTGGCATTCTGCGTTCCTGCGTCACCGGTATTCCCTCCAAAAAAATATGTCAAGTCCATTCGCCGTGCCATATCAAACTTTAATCTTGAGGATGACGAGAGCCTGAACGGAAAAACCATTCTCAACAAGCAGCAGATGAACTGGCTCAAGGAAATCGAGAGCTCATCGGACAAGGTGATATCTCCGCTGCAGGATCTTGAAGACTCCCTGCACGGTATGGTCAACAGCTTCATCGTGCCTCTCTTCGCCTTTGCCAATGCAGGCATTCTGTTGCTCGGTCTTGATCCGGCGTCTGTTGTGGATGGTATCAGTCTGGCCATAATATGTGGACTTGTTATCGGTAAATTTGCCGGCATTTTCATATTCTCATGGCTCACAGTGTTCTTTAAGTTCGCTCCGATGCCTGTCCGCGCCAACTGGAAGATGATGTGTGCCGTGTCGATGCTCGGAGGCATAGGCTTTACGGTGTCATTGTTTATCGCAACATTGTCGTTCTCCGGAATGGGCGCGCATGGAGTCGATCTCCTTAATCATGCAAAACTCGGCATTGTAGTGGGCTCGCTTCTCTCCGGTATTCTTGGATTTGTCATGCTTCACAGTTTTCTTCCTAAGGAAAGAATCGACGAGGAAGCCGAAGACGCTGATTAGTACGACAGTAGTGTAGCACTTCTGTCTGAAGATTTTTTCGCCCCCGTATACATGAAAAATGTATGCGGGGGTTGTGTATTTCACATTTAATTGTTAATTTTGACGCGAAGTGTTAAAAGAGGGGCATTTTTTTATAGCCAGCTGTAACAATACTGCCACTCCAAGCGTTAACATAATATAGTTTAAAATCCTGTAAACGAGAATATATTTCTATCATAAGATATGAGGAAGTCAACTATCTGGTCAATCACGATTATCATGGCTATCACATTTGCCGGTTTGCTGTATGTGCAGGTCATGTATATGAACAATATGATCAAGATGCGCGACGATCAGTTTGCCGAGGGAGTGAAACGTAGTCTGTATGCGGTTACAACCTCTCTTGAGCAGGATGAGACCAAGCATTATCTTGAAGAAGATGTCGCTCAGATAGAGACATCAGTGCTTCCGCGCTATTCTTCCGGAGATGACACCCAGAAGAGTGTGCAGTATTCATTTACCACTGTCGACGGCGACAAGGGCGCATTGATTTTGCAAGGCGACCTTGCCACAATAGTTCCTACCGTGCCTCGTGCCGGCAAGCAACCGTCCATGCATGAAATTCTGCGCGAACAGTATCTGTACCAGAAGAGCCTGGTGGACGAGGTCATTTTCCGCATGATTAGCCAGAGCAGCAACCGGCCGCTCACACAGAGGGCTGACTCAGCTACCGTAGCTACATATCTGCGCATGGAGTTTGACAACAACGGGCTTGACCTTCCTTTCGAATTTGCTGTGGTAAACCGCAGCGGGGGAGTGGTGTACAAGTCGGCAGGCTATCATGCCGAGGATGCAGGCAATGACAATATGTTTGTGCAGACCCTCTTTCCCAATGATTCAAAAAACATGATGAATTATATAAAGGTGTATTTTCCGACAAAACGCGATTATATACTTTCATCGGTGCGTTACATAATACCCGCATTTATACTCACATTCATATTGTTGGTGGTTTTTATCTGCACAATTTATCTGACATTCAGGCAAAAGAAGCTGTCAGAGATGAAAAATGACTTCATCAACAACATGACCCACGAATTCAAAACCCCCATCTCTACCATATCACTTGCCGCCCAGATGCTCAATGACAGCTCGGTGCGCAAGAGTCCCAAGATGCTTGACCATATATCGACAGTCATCAATGATGAAACCAAGCGGTTGCGTTTTCAGGTAGAGAAAGTGTTGCAGATTTCTATGTTCGAGCGTCAGAAAGCAACGCTTAAGCTCCAGGATATTGATGCAAATACAGCCATAGCCAATATAATTCACACCTTTAAAATAAAGGTGGAGAAATACGGCGGCAAAATTGAGGCTGTGCTTGATGCCGAGGATTCAATGGTCTATGTCGACGAGATGCACTTTACTAACGTGATATTCAATCTTCTCGACAATGCAGTGAAATACCGGCGTGAGGAAACGCCTCTGCATCTTGTGGTGACCACCCGTGATATTTCGGGCAACAGGATAGAGATTGCCGTGCAGGACAACGGCATAGGTATGCGCAAGGAAGATCTCAAGAAAATATTTGAGAAATTCTATAGAGTGTCTACCGGAAATCTCCATGATGTGAAAGGCTTCGGGCTTGGGCTCGCATATGTGCATAAGATGGTGCGTGAACTCAAAGGAGAAATATCCGTGGAGAGTGAACTTAATTCAGGAACAAAATTTATAATAATATTACCGCTAACTAAAAACTGAAATTATGGAAGACCGTTTAAGAATCCTCCTGTGTGAGGACGATGAGAATCTGGGAATGCTCCTGAGAGAGTATCTTCAGGCAAAGGGCTTCAACGCTGACCTCTATGCCGACGGCGAGAGCGGTTACAAAGCATTTCTCAAAGGCAAGTATGACCTGTGCGTGCTTGATGTCATGATGCCTAAGAAAGATGGTTTCGCACTGGCTACTGAAATCCGTACTGTCAACTCCGAAGTGCCTATTATTTTCCTTACTGCCAAATCAATCAAGGAAGATATCCTCGAAGGCTTCAAGATCGGAGCCGATGACTATATCACCAAACCCTTCTCAATGGAGGAACTCGTATTTCGTATCGAGGCTATTCTCCGCCGCGTGAAAGGCAAAAAAGGCAAGGAAATCACAATGTACAAGATCGGTAAGTTTACCTTCGACACGCAGAAACAGGTGCTTATGATTGATGACAAGGTGACCAAGCTGACCACCAAAGAGAGCGAGCTTCTGAGCCTGCTTTGCGCTCATGTCAACGAGATACTTGAACGCAACTTTGCCCTCAAGACGATATGGATTGACGATAACTATTTCAACGCCCGCAGCATGGACGTGTATATCACCAAACTGCGCAAACATCTGCGTGAGGACCCGTCAATTGAAATCATCAACATCCACGGCAAAGGCTATAAACTTATAGCGCCTGAAGCTGATGCTTCCGAGAAGTAACATTGCATTCGCTACAATAATTCTTCGAGATTACCTATATTCGCTCCCGCTCGCTCTCAGCAGCCTGCGGGGGCGAATTTTAGTATCTTTTCGAGAATCCCGTTGCGGATAAATTCGGCCGGTGTGCCGATTGTAACGTTGCCTTCAGAATCCATCAGCCATACCCGGTCGCAAATTTCAAGAGCAAGGCCTATGTCATGGGTCGACATGAATATTGTCATATCCCGTTCGTGAGCAAGATTTCTGAGCAGCTCCATTGTGTCTACCTTGCTCGGATAATCGAGGAAAGCAGTCGGCTCGTCAAGAAAAACAACGGGAGTCTGCTGGGCAAGTGCTTTGGCAATCATTGTTTTCTGGCGCTCGCCATCACTTAGGTCACTCACCGGCTTTTGAGCAAGACCGGCAATGCCGATTACTTTCATCGCATTCTCAACTATTTCTTTGTCGGTCGATGAAAGTCTGCCCCAGAATCCGGTATATGGACTCCGGCCCGTCGCTACAACCTGCCGCGCAGTCATATCCTGCACAGCGATTCTTTCGGTGAGCACAACTCCGATACTTCGTGAAATCTGAAGGGGAGTGTAGGCGGAAAGTGGCTTGCCGAAAAGCATTATATTCCCTTCCAGAGGAGGCTGATAGCCGGTTATGGTGCGCAGCAGTGTTGACTTTCCGGCTCCGTTAGGTCCGAGCAGACAAGTGAGTTCGCCGCCCGACAATGACCCGTCAATGCCTTGCGCAACAGTTATCCGGACACTACCTCTATTGTAGCCGATGGTGAGTTTTTCTGCCTCGACAGTAATTTTGTGCTCATTCATATATTGCAAAAATACATATAAAATTACAGAATATCACTATCGCGATGGCCTCTATCAGATTAAAATCACACTTGAGCACCCCGGTTGTGTACTCAGGTAATAGTGCCGGCAGGGCAGACGCACGCAGAAAAAACGGATCATTTATGGCTTTTGTCAGAAGGAAAGCTGAAATATGTCAGAAATCAGGCAAAGCACGCCGTTTCGAGATATATGTCACTGCTCTGAACAGTTTCATGCGGTTTTGTGGCGGAGAAGATGTAAGTATATGCGACATAAATGCGATTCTTGTCAAAGAGTATGAATTATTCCTATCATCGCGCGGTCTAAGCAGAAACACCACGTCCTTTTACTTGCGCACTCTCCGGGCATTATATAACTCAGCGGTAGAAGAGGGTCTTGCCGCGCAGGCAAATCCTTTTCGCCGGGTTTACACAGGAGTGGAGCCTACTTCCAAAAGAGCTTTATCGCCAAAATACATAAACCGTTTGCGCATAGCCGATTTAGATGACTCACCGGCAAAAGAATTTGTGCGCGATATGTTCATGCTGAGTTTTTATCTCCGCGGTATGTCGCTGGTGGATATGTGCTATCTTAAAAAATCAGACATAAAAGATGGAGCTGTGACATATCGGCGCAAGAAAACCGGACAAAGCCTGAGAATTAAAATCGAACCCTGGATAGAGAAAATACTGCTGAAATATCCTACAGGTGACTCATGCTATCTGCTGCCGCTGATAAAAAACGATGGCACTGATGAAAGAAAACAATATAAAAACAGATCGGCTTATATCAACCGCTATCTCAAGATTATCGGACGTGAATTGCAACTGCCTATATCGCTTACAATGTATGTGAGCCGGCATTCCTGGGCGCAGGCGGCGCGAGAGAAGAAAATACCGCTGCAGGTGATAAGCGCGGCATTGGGTCATGAAAGTGAACAGACCACCCTGATATATCTTGATTCAATCGACTCCGGACAGATTGATTTTGCCAATAAAGCTGTGGCGCGTTTGTTGTTTTGCAACAAAAAATAATTATCTTTGTAACCATGCATAAGATAATAAAATGGCTTGCGGTTGTATCTTTTGGCGCAATAGCCTGCTTCATATTCTTCCTCGTGGCAACGGGCAGAGGGGAGTCTTCTTCTCCTCCCGGCATCGGTGAATACGCCGTGAAGGGTGCCGACATATCCGCTCATAATGGTGATGTCGATTTCAATCTGCTTGCGCGCGAAGGTCTTGAGTTCGTATTTATAAAGGCGACTGAAGGTGTAGGGTTCAAAGATGCCATGTTTCATCGCAATTATCGTAAGGCAACTGATGCCGGACTCAAAATCGGGGCGTATCATTTTTTCCGTTTTGACAGTTCCGGTTATCTTCAGGCGTTGAATCTCATGCACTCGCTTCGCGGCAAAAAAATAGATTTGCCGGTGGTAATAGATGTAGAGGAGTGGACAAATCCTTCTGACCGGCACACTGACGCCATCGTGGCGCAAGTTCAGGAAATGGTACGTACGCTACGCTTAAACGGTTATAATGTTATGATATATACCAATAAGGACGGGTATAGCCGTTTTGTGCGCGGTCGCCTTGA
The DNA here is from genome assembly GCA_029052015.1 of Paramuribaculum sp. GTDB lineage: Bacteria > Bacteroidota > Bacteroidia > Bacteroidales > Muribaculaceae > Paramuribaculum. Next base: position 14,114 of record JAIDJW010000061.1, read on the forward strand.
AGACATCCCGCTATGGCTGTGCTCGTTTTCGGACATAGACAAGGATGTCAACTGGAACTTCTGGCAGTACAGTCATCGCGGAATCATTCGCGGAGTGGACCGAATGGTCGATTTAAATGTTTTCGGCGGCACTCGTGCCGAATGGGATTCATTTATTGCCGAAGATACTTTGCTCATTGCAGGGCAATAAATGTACTCCATATTCGTTATCCAGTAGTAAAAGTGAAATACAGCAAACTCATATACGTCATATTATCGCTGTTTAGTGCGGCATTCTGCGCTTCAGCGTTGCCTGTCGACACCTACGCGCCGGCATCTGTACTCTCTGCCGGCAGTTGGCGCAAGGTCAGTGTCGGGACAACGGGAGTTCATTTCATATCTGCTCGACAGCTTGTTTCCATGGGGCTTGGCTCTCCTGAAAAAGTTGTTGTGCGCGGTTACGGCGCGGCGCGGGTTCCGGACAGACTTGCTGCTGACACATATATTGATGATTTGCCCGAAGTGTATGCCGAGCGCACGCCTGACGGTATATATTTTTATGCTGTCGGTCCAAAGGAGATTTCTATTGATGATGAAGGTCATATTACAGACGCTCTAAATCCATACACGGCAAAAGGATATTATTTTCTCGCGAATGGAACTCCGCTGAATGAGATTCCTGTGGAGGGGAGGACAGGTGCGCAGCAGCCGGCGACAACCTATACAGCACTTGTTGACCACGAAGTGGATATGGTCAGCTACGGAAATACCGGCACGCGTTTTTTCGGTGAGGACTTCCGGTTTACTTTTGCGAGAGAGTTCGCTTTTTCTCTGCCTCAGCGCGCGGACTCACAGGTCTGGCTCAAGGCTACATTCGGGGCAAAGAGCACCGGTCGCAGTGTTTTTTCTATAGCCGCAGACGGCCGGATGGTGGAGAATGCCACAGCATCAATTGCACCAGTGTTGGGAAGTGACTATGGCAGCGCAGGAGAAATTGCGACTTATCTGTCACATTCTTCTTCACAGCTCACACTCACTCTTCGATTTGCCGGAGGAGGCACCGTCAGCGCAGCCAATCTCGATGCTGTTTTTGTCAACTATAGGCGTAATATAGAGCTTGTGGACGGTAAAGCGGATTTCCGGGCAGACAAAACATCAGTGGCACTTGCCGGAGCCGGTGCGGATACAAGAGTATGGGATGTGACATCACCGATGAGTGTCAAACGGATGAATACTTCGCCGACAGCAGCCGGTGTAGAATGGACTAACGACTATACCGGTTTACGAGAATATGCGGCATGGAATCCGGGAGCCAAACTTCCTGCGGTGGTTGATGAAGGGATTGTTGATGCGCAGAACCTTCACGGTATGTCAACCCCGCGTATGGTTATTATCACAGTGCCGCAGTTTGTGGCGCAGGCACAGAGAATCGCAGACATTCATCAGAGAGCCGACAGCATGGAGACTGCTATAGTGGTTCAGGACGAAATATTCAATGAATTTTCGTCAGGAGCGCCGGATGCCGGTGCATATCGGCGTTTTCTGAAAATGCTTTATGACCGTGGAAATATATCAGGCACTCCTCTGGAATATGTTCTCTTTCTCGGTCGTCCGACATTTGATGTGCGTGGTGTTACTCCCACAGCCGCCGCTATGCGTGACCCTGTCATGCCATCATGGCAAAGCGCAGAGAGTCTTGTGGAGACAGTCTCTTTTACAACCGATGACTTTTATGCTTTTCTTGAAGATAATTCCGGTATTAAACCGGGCTCTGACCGTTATTGTATTGCGGTCGGGCGTATCCCGGCGAAAAACATTCAAGAGGCTGCGGCATATATTGATAAACTTGAGGATTATATATTCTCATCAAAGCCCGGAGATTGGCATAACCGTGTCATAGTCACAGCCGATGACGGTGACATGGGTGTTCATATCTCTCAGAGCGACGAGCTGATTTCCTCCATGCGCAGTAAAGCCAAAGGGCGTGACATGGTTTATGATAAAGTTTACATTGACGCTTATCCTCTTGTCGGAGGTGTCTGTGAGCAGGGACGTGCTTTGCTCCACCGTCTTATTGATGCGGGAGCATCCTGGTGGATCTATACCGGTCATGCCAACAAGTATTACCTGTCGTCTCAAGGCATTATGACTCTGAATGACCTGAACAACCTGTCAAACAGGTATCTGCCAGTATTTTTCGGCGCAACCTGCTATTTTATGCAGTGGGATGGTTTTGAGCAGAGCGGAGCTGAAAAAATGTTTTTCCGTCCAAAAGCGGGAGTTATTGCAGCCATAAGTTCGACCAGACCGGTTTATATATCTGAAAATTCTCTGTTTAGCAGAGCTATAGGGCAGGAAACGTTTGCAACTGACGCTGGTGGGCAGCCGTTGCCGATTGGCAAAATAGTCAGCAATGCAAAAAACCGCCTTGCTTCGCCAGCTGGCACAAGCAATGTCAATAAGCTGCGTTTCGCTCTTATGGGTGACCCCGCCTTACGTCCTGCCACCGGTCGCCGGTCGGTTACAGTGACTCATATCGACGGTGTAAGCATAGACAGCGTGGCACCTGAAGATATTGTCTTAAAGGGCAGAGCGGAGGTGAATGTTTCGGGTAGGGTCACATTCGTGGACGGTAGGTCTGACGATGGATTCAACGGCATTGTTTCCCTTACTCTTTATGATGCGGAGCAGAGCTTTATCACGGAGGGAAGGGACATAGACAAGACATCAGGCAAAGAAATGGTTGTAGACACTCATGGCGGGCGTCTGTTTGCCGGTCGTGATTCTGTGAGAAACGGAGAATACACCATCCGCATTGCCATGCCATCCGAGCTTGCAGACAATTTCCGACCGGCACTGATGAGTTTTAATGCTCGCTCGACTGAAAGCTCGGACGCAACAGGCGCTTTTGACAAGTTCTACGTTTTTGGCTCGGATGAGAGTGCGGCTAAAGATACCGTGCCTCCGGTGATAAAGGAAATGTATATCAATCATCCCACTTTTGTCAGCGGTGACAAGGTAAATTCCTCGCCGATGCTTATAGCACGCATAAGTGACAATGTGGGCATCAATCTCTCTGTTTCCGGTATCGGGCGCGCGATGTCCTTGAAACTTGACGATGTGACCTCTCTTCCGGATGTGGCTGAATATTTCAGTCCAGATGCCGACGGCAATCCGGGCGGAACTCTTGCCTATCCGCTTGAAAATCTTCAGGACGGGGCGCACAGTCTCACTTTGAGGGTTTATGACACATCCGGCAATCATGCCGAGGCAACAGTCGATTTCACAGTTGATCCGCTTGCCGAGCCGGATATATATGATGTGTATACCGATGCCAATCCGGCAACAGTCGAGGCAAACTTCTATATCAGCCATAACAGACCCGATGAAACGCTTACTGTCACAATAGCTGTATATAATCTTATGGGCAGCTTAGTGTGGAGCAAAACTGTGACCGACCGTAGCGATATGTTTACATCCGCTCCTGTGACTTGGAACCTGCATGACCTTGCAGGACATAGGGTTGTGCGCGGCATATATATTTATCGCGCGGAAATCAGCAACGGTGTTACCCGCAAGACTTCCAAGGGTCGCCGCATCGCAGTCACCGGCAGATAGATTAGTGATATAATAAAAGCAGTCAGCCGCTCTTAACGAGCGGCTGACTGAGTGTTTATGCGGATATGTGTTTAGCGGTTGGAGTACATGTCGTCGTAGTACTTTTCGTATTCGCCGGAGGTGATGTTGTCCATCCATTCCTGGTTGTCAAGGTACCAGCGCACTGTTTTCTCAATACCTTCCTCAAATTGGAGCGACGGCTCCCAGCCAAGCTCGCGCTGGAGTTTGCGCGAATCAATGGCATAGCGCATATCGTGTCCGGCTCGGTCGGTGACGTATGTGATGAGGTCGAGCGATTTTCCTTCAGGATTTCCGAGAAGACGGTCAACAGTCTTGATGATGACCTTGATGAGGTCAATGTTTTTCCATTCGTTGAAGCCTCCGATATTATATGTGTCGGCTATTTTGCCTTTGTGGAAAATCAGGTCGATGGCGCGGGCGTGGTCTTCTACAAACAGCCAGTCGCGCACATTCTCGCCCTTGCCATACACCGGCAGCGGTTTGCCGTGGCGGATATTGTTGATAAAAAGCGGTATCAGCTTTTCGGGGAACTGGTATGGCCCATAATTGTTGGAGCAGTTGGTCACGAGGGTCGGCATGCCGTATGTGTCGTGATATGCACGCACAAAGTGGTCGCTTGAAGCTTTTGATGCAGAGTAGGGCGAGTGGGGGGCATACTTCGTTGTTTCAAGGAAGAATTCAGTGCCGAATGCAAGATGATGCTCGCTGCTGGAAGCTGTTGTGGTGAATGGCGACTCCACGCCCTCGGGATTGGTGAGTTCGAGAGCTCCATACACTTCATCTGTAGAGATGTGGTAGAAAAGTTTGCCTTCATATTTCTCCGGAGTGCCTTCCCAATACTCCTTGGCTGCCTGTAGCAGTGCTAGAGTGCCCATCACGTTTGTGCGTGCGAAAGTGAACGGGTCCTTTATCGAGCGGTCCACGTGACTTTCGGCGGCAAGGTGGATTATGCCGTCAATCTTGTGCGTGGTGATAATCCTCCGCATTTCATCAAGGTCGGCAATATCTGCGCGGACAAAAGTATAGTTGGGCTTGCCTTCAATGTCCTTTAGGTTGGCGAGATTGCCGGCGTATGTGAGTTTGTCAAGATTTACGATGTTATAATCAGGATATTTGTTGACAAACAGGCGCACTACATGGCTTCCTATGAATCCGGCTCCGCCGGTAATGAGTATGTTACGCTTCATAGTTTTCTTCTTTGAGGTTTTTGATGCATTTTTTCAGGGAATCTGTCCAATATGGTATCTTCACCCCGAATGTTTTCTTGAATTTGGTTTTATCGAGTACCGAGAATGACGGTCTGACGACTTTGGACGGGAATTCGTCGGAGTGGCACGGCTCGATGTCGCAGGATGTATTTCCGGCATATTCGGCAATCATTTTGGTGAAGTCGTACCAAGAGCATACTCCTTCGTCGGAATAATGATATATTCCTTCATAGCCGGCACACTTGCGATTGCTGATAATGTCAACAATCGCCTCGGCGAGGTCGCGGGCGTATGTAGGTGTGCCTGTCTGGTCAAAGACAACTTTAAGCACCGGTTTTGTTGCAGTGAGATTAAGCATGGTTTTCACAAAATTTTTGCCGAATTCAGAATATAGCCATGCAGTGCGGATTACTATCGCTTTGCAACCGCTCGCTTCTATTGCCTGCTCGCCCTGAAGTTTTGTCACTCCATATACTCCGGTAGGATTAGCAGGCTCATCCTCTCCGCGCGGTGTATTGCCGAGATTGCCTCCAAACACATAGTCTGTGGAAATCTGTATCAGCAAACAATCATTTTTTGCAGCCGCTTCAGCAACATATTTTACAGCCGTAGCATTTATGCGCTCGGCAATATCCGGCTGATCTTCGGCTTTGTCGACATTGGTATAAGCGGCGCAGTTAACTATGATGTCGTAGTTATTGCACTGAATGTCCAGTTTTACCGCTTCGGAATCGGTGATGTCGAGATCATCGATGTCCTTGTAGATATATTCGTCGGGAGCATCTGCGGCGGCGATGGCAATGCATTTGCCGAGCTGTCCGGCAGCTCCAAGTACAAGTATTCTCATGAGTTGTAGTAGTCGGTGTTATAATCAAATGGTGAATCAAAGTCTTTCAGGAGAGGGTGACGGGTGTCTTTTTCTGAAAGAACGGCATTTTCCGCATCTATGTGCCAGTCAATGCCGAGGGATGCGTCTGCGATGGATATTCCGCCTTCAGCTTCGGGATGATAGTAGTTGTCACACTTGTACTGGAAGACGGCGATATCGCTGAGAACCGCGAACCCATGGGCAAATCCGCGTGGAATAAAGAGCTGGCGATGATTGTCCTGCGTAAGCTCAACCGCAACATGCTGTCCGTATGTAGGAGAGCCTTTGCGGATGTCGACCGCCACATCCAGGACTGCCCCCTTGACGCATCTTACCATTTTGCTCTGCGCGTAAGGCGGCTTCTGGAAATGGAGCCCGCGCATCACTCCGCGGGTAGAGCAACTTTCATTGTCCTGTACGAAATAGACCGGACGCACAAGCTCGTCAAAAACACGTTTTGAATAGCTTTCAAAAAAATAGCCGCGTGAATCATTGAATATCTTCGGCTGTAGAATAACGACTCCTGGGATGGCTGTAGTGATAACTTCCATATTTCAGTCAATGTTTCTATAGCCCGTGCGTTCGATTTCATCGACTACTTTGAGCAGATACTGTCCATATTGATTTTTAAGCATTGGAGCTGCAAGCTTGCGCATCTTGTCAGCGTCAATCCAGCCCTGGCGGTATGCTATTCCTTCAAGGCAGGCAATCTTGAGCCCCTGGCGTTTTTCGAGTACCTCGACATAAATCGAAGCGTCGGCAAGTGAATCGTGTGTGCCAGTGTCAAGCCACGCGAAGCCGCGGGGGAGTGTCTGCACCTTGAGTTCGCCGTCATGAAGGAACTCCTGGTTTACTGTAGTGATTTCCAGTTCGCCTCGGGCAGAGGGTTTGATTCGGTGTGCAACTTCCACTACTTTGTTGGGATAGAAGTACAGACCAACAACGGCATAGTTGCTCTTGGGGTTCACCGGCTTCTCCTCGATAGACAGGCAATTACCGTTTTTGTCGAATTCTGCAACTCCATAGCGCTCGGGGTCATCGACCCAGTAGCCGAAAACCGTGGCTTTTGACTCTTTCTCGGCTGCGGCTACTGCATTTTTGAGCACGGATGAAAAACCTGCGCCATGGAAAATGTTATCGCCAAGAACCAGGCATACGCTGTCATCGCCGATGAAATCGCGACCGATGATGAATGCCTGGGCAAGTCCGTCGGGACTTGGTTGCTCGGCGTAGGTGAAGCTGACTCCATAGTCGCTGCCGTCACCAAGCAGACGCTTGAATCCGGGAAGGTCCTGAGGAGTGGAGATGATGAGAATTTCCCTTATGCCCGCAAGCATGAGAGTGGAGATGGGGTAGTAGACCATCGGCTTGTCGTAGATGGGCAGCAATTGCTTGCTCACACCTTTGGTTATGGGATATAACCGGGTGCCGGACCCGCCGGCGAGTACAATTCCTTTCATTTTAAATGTGGTTATAAGCCTTGAAACTTTGGTAAATATTATTGATTATGTGTTTGTCTATGATATAAGTGTCTGAATATAACAATCATTGTGACGGAATATATCACATAATTTATGAGATATGCCTGACATAGACCGGCAATGCCATTGATTCTCACAAGGATAAAACCGAGACCGGTATATATGAGCGTGGATATTATTTCTGTTGCAATATATGTGCGCGTCATAGCCTTGGCAACCATTATATATGCCACGAGCCAGCTGCTTATCTTGAAGAAGTCGCCTGCCATCTGCCATATGAAAAGATTCGCCATCGGGGTAAACTCGTCTGAAAATACAAGGCGTATAATAAAATAGCGCAACAGATATATGGCCACGAAGCCGAGTATAAGCAGCGGAGCAATCACACTGAATGATTTGAGTATCTCGGACTTGATTCCGTGAAGGTTTTTTATCTCGCTCAGGCGCGGCAGATAGTACACGCTGAACGAGGTTGTAATTACCATGAGGTAAATGGCTGAAATACGGTTCATACCCTCCCACCATCCTGCTTCCGTTTCAGAAAGTTCTGTCATTACATATCCGCGCAGCAGCATCTGCGACACGGGAATACACAGAGCGGTGATAATAGCCATCATAGAGAAGCGGGCATATGCCTTGAATTCAGGAGATAGTGAATAGCAACGTAAGTTCTCTATTCTCAGCCATCTTGCTTTACGCAACATCCATATCGTAATTAGCAGGCTTACGCTCTGATATGTCACCGCCGCGATGAGCGCGCCTTGAAGCTGCCATAGGAGCACAAGTGACACAGTGAAAACCAGAGATACTATGTTGCCGGCAATGTTTATGCCTACATACCTGCGAAATTCCTTGAAGCCGTTGACAATGCTGAGCAGGAATGCGTTGAAGGCATAAAGTATGACGGTGAAACCGAATATGATGAAAATATAGCCGAAATCACTATTTAACAGAATCAGTTCGCTCAAAATCCGGTTGAATCCGATAAGAATTGCTCCGCAAAGCAGAGAACACCATACTGTGATTTTGAGTCCGGCAGATATATAACGCGCTGTCGCGTTGTCGTCTTGTTTAAATTCGGAGATGTATTTTGTCACCCCTTTGTTGATGCCTCCGCTTGAAAATGACAATGTCATTTCAGTAAAGTTGTTTAGCTGACCGAGGAGCGCCACTCCCGATGGCCCGATTATGGTAGCCACAACCTTTATGCTTATGAATCCGGTGCACATTCTCACGAGTGTGGACAGCGAAGTCAGTGAAAAGACTTTCAATATGTCTGCGCGGGCAGCCATTCGTTTACAGCTTTTATAACAGCTTCTGTCTCTTCGTCAGTGAGGACGGGAGAAATCGGGAGTGAAAGCTCGGTTTGCGCAAGATTTTCAGTAATAGGAAAGGATAGGTCATTCCATTGCGCATAGCATTTCTGCTGGTGAGGAGGCACCGGATAATGACACAATGTTTCGATGCCACGGTCTCGAAGATAGCTTTGCAGCTCATCGCGTTGCCGGGTGAATACCGGAAAGATGTGCCATACGTTTGCCGATGCCTCAGGTTTGGACGGCAGACTTATGAGCGGATTGCTTATCCCGGTGTAATACATATCGGCTATGACGCTCCTGCGGGCGTTCTCTCGGTCGAGATATTTGAGGCGCACAAGCAGCATAGCTGCCTGTATTTCATCAAGACGGGAGTTACAGCCGGCAAAATTGTGTATATACTTCTGTGTCGAGCCGTAATTGGCAAGCGCCCTTACTGTATCAGCAAGATTACTATCTGATGTGGTGACGGCACCGCCGTCGCCAATAGCACCGAGATTCTTGCCCGGATAAAAACTGTGGGCGGCAGCCAAACCGAGTGAGCCGGTGCGTCTGTCGCCATATTTACATCCGTGAGCCTGGGCATTGTCCTCAATGAGCAGTAGATTGTGGGCGTCACAAATCCGCTGTATTTTTTCGCTGTATGCGCATCTGCCATATAGATGTACGAGCAGAAGTGCCTTGGTGCGCGGAGTAATGGCTGACTCTATAGCAGATACGTCAATCTGACAGGTTGTCGGTTGAGGCTCGACGATAACAGGGGTCAGCCCGGCCTGTTGTATGGCAAGAACCGAGGCGATGAAAGTGTTGGCTGGCACAATAACCTCATCGCCGGGCTGAATATTGCCTGATTCTATGCAGGCGCGGAAAATCAGTTTGAGAGCGTCAAGACCGTTTCCACATCCTATAGCGAAATTTGTGCCGATATACCGTGCAAACTCCTGCTCAAACGCGCTTACCTCACCGCCGAGGATGTAGCGCCCCGAGCGTAGCACTTTCAATGCGGCTTGCTCAAGCTCTTCTGAATGAAGTCCGTTTATTTTCTCAAGGTCAAGAAACTTAATATTTACCGGCGACATATTGGTCATAGTCCCTGATGTAGTCCGACTCATCATATAGTTCAGAAGAAACCACAAGGCATACTGCTCCGGGTGAGAATTTTTTGACAGTGCGCCACATTCCGGGCTCTATATAAGTGGCTTTGTTTGGGGAGTCAAGGGTATAGGTGTGTTTTGAAGTGCTGTTATCGAGCGTCACTTCCAGACTGCCGTTTATCGCTACAAGCAATTGTGCCAAAGATTTATGAGCGTGGTTGCCGCGAATCTTGCCAGAGGGAACATCGCTGATATAATATATCCGCTTTATGTCAAACGGAACAAATTGCGTTCCAACAACCGGTCTTAAACCTTCGTCTGATTCGTGTTTATCGGGTCTTAATATCAGTAATGTCGCATTGTCACTCTCTTCCATTATCTTGCAGGAGAATTGCTTAGGAATATAAATGCCATTGTCATTGCTGTCGAGAACAAAGTTGCTGTTTCCGGAAGCTACTTTGACATGACCACAAAGGGGGATTACAAATGCTTCGCCATCAATATTTTCTGATTTTAGCCGCCAATCAACGCAGCCTATAGCAAACGGAATATTCCGCAGCTCTTCTATGAAGGTTATTTTGCCGCGGTCGTCGCTAACAGAGGGGAGAGCAATAATGCACGGTTTAGTATACGAAGTCATCTTATCAGCTCAATGAAGCGTTCGTCAATATCGACTTTCCAGGTAAGCGTGCTGTTGTTTGCAAGCTGTAGCCCGAATGTGCGCATATTATTGCCATCGGTCGATGAATCTATAACGATGCCTTCATACCCTTCCATGATGCCGCCGGTGATTCTGACCTTTTGACCGCTCATAATCTCGGGGGCGCTGACAACACTTATCTCCATGTCATCGCTAAACTGACATATACATATCTGAAACAGCTCCATCTGTCTGCTGTTTACCACAGAGTAGGGGCTATCGGGGTCAGAAGGGTTTGCGCGGAAGCACCATGCAAGGTCTCCGATGGCTCTGAAGATTGGTTTTACATACTCGGGGCGTGTTTTGAAAAAAAGGATTTCACGTATTACCGGACGGCTCTCTATCCTTTTTTTCTTGCCATCCTTGACAACAATTTTTTCGCAGGGATAGAAAGTGTGAAGTTTTTTTACCGGACAGCCTTCGGCAGCAGCAAGCCTCTCCTCAATGTCGGCAGGTTTGTTGTTGCGCAAGTTCATGACATACCATTTTTCTGTAGTGTCATGAATATAATCAGCAACTGCGCACAGAGTGTCATATCTCTGTTCCGGAGTCAGAACCGCAGGCTCTATCATTCTCAGATATGCAGGCAACTCTGTGTTTTGCCCGGCTACAGCCGCTATCACGTTGTCTTCAATTCCTGCCATCCTGGCGACTTCAATCCATATTTCCGCTATAGTATTTTCGTCAAACGGTTTGTTTAGCTTGATGCCGATGCTTGTAAGCACCGCACCGATTTTGCGCAATGTTTCCCTGACAATAACGTTGTCACTCTTGCGTCCCTGCTCAAGCGCAAACACATATTTGCGTTGTGGCAATACGCTTTCGTCTACTATTTTCTGAGCCTGAGCACACATTTCCGGCAACGAATTCCTTGTAAGAGATACAATGTTGCGGATATCCTCTCCGGCATTGTATAGAGAGTAAAGAAAGATGCGCAGATAAAGCAGAAAAGAGGCGTTCTTATAAGCCGGTTTGCGAGCCGCCTGTCTGATTAGTCTGATATTTTCGGAAAAATCCGGAAGTTTGACTTTCTCTTCTTTGGAAAGCAGTGATGTCGCTATCGCAAACATCTTTTCGGTGTCAGAGGCTTTACCGTTCAATGCGCAGTAAAGCGCATGTATCTTGCCGAGGTAGCGCTTTTGGGTCGAATAAGTCCGCCCTATTCTGAGCATATCTGAAATCCACGACTTGAGAGCAGTAAGGTCAAAGGATAACGAAGCATTTTTGACGCTGTTTTCAAACGATGCCAGAGCGCGCTCGGATATATAGTCCTGATTGGGTAGAGTTTTGGCTTTTTCGATAAAATCACCTGTGGTCATTTCGTAAAATAGCAATATGTCAGGCAGTTTGTGGTGTAACCGTTGCGAAAATCACCTTGGTTTCGGGGTATGACTTTCTTCCCTTAATACGGTATCCGACAAAGGGTAGGGCACAAACGGTTTTGTATTTATAAGCCATAAGTGTGGTTATAGCGCACTTACTATTTACAAAGGTAACTTCTTTGGTCGAAATATGCAATTGACTGATAAAATATCTATGTGATTAATGCTTGGGTAAACGCTCGTACACTAATACACGGCAATCTGATTGCAGGCTATATAAAAAAGTGATATATTTGCAGTAATAACAGGGAGGAGACGCCGAGAATCTTAGCCCGCTACAGCCATAGCGCCGATTGCTTGCAGCCCTCAGATTATTGTCAAGTAGTAGTTATGAACTGGATTATACTTATACTCGCCGGAATGATGGAAGTCGGCTTTACATTCTGTCTCGGCAAAACAAAATCGGCGTCCGCACACGAACAGATTTGGTGGTGGGTCGGTTTTGTCGTAGCTTTGGGGCTCAGTATGTTTCTGATGGCAAAGGCTGCGGAGAGATTGCCGATAGGTACTGTTTATCCCGTATGGACCGGAATCGGAGCTGTCGGTGCGGTCATTGTGGGGATACTATTCTTTCATGAGCCGGCAACCTTTTGGCGCATATTTTTTATCACCACCCTTATTCTGTCGATAATCGGGCTGAAAGTTATGGCTTGATATTATGTTATGGAGCGGTAATAAAGCGGATGTCGACAGAGTATGGATTCTGCCGACATCCCGAAATATGTTTTTGACTCTAAGTAATCATTTGTCGTTGCGCGGAAAACAGCGATTGCGATTGGTTCATGTCAGGGAATGCCAGGTGCAGTATATTTTTTAATTGCGAATAAATCTTGTCACTGTCGGTGAAAAGGTTGCACCATACATTGCAAGAGTTGACGACTTGCAGAACGCGATGCGCCGTTCAGGAGCTTCCGCTGGTATGTCAGGCTCCATATAGGTGCTGTCGGGAATATCTATGCACTTACTTTTTTACAAACATTTCTATGTCACTCATGGCGTCTGCTGCTCTGCCTGATAGCTCTGCATTATCAATAACAGAAGTCAATGCAGTTAAAACGTTCTTATGGTTTATCTTTCCATGTATTCTGGCTAAATGACCGAGGCAGGTTATGGCAAGTCCGCGCAACTCGATATCCCGTTGCGACTTGATG
>JAIDJW010000062.1 GCA_029052015.1 Paramuribaculum sp.
GGCATATATGATGCCACGCGATGAGTTAACAAGAAGTCCGCACTCGTCGGTCATGCCGTATTTGCATACTTCTTCGAGGCTGCCGCCTTGAGCTCCCACTCCCGGCACAAGCAGGAAATTTGCGGGCGCAATAGCACGGATATCCTTAAACATGCTACCCTGAGTGGCGCCGACAACAAACATGAGTTCTTCAGGGCTTGCCCATTGTTGCGCCGTAAGTATTACCTTTTCAAAAAGGCGTTTGCCGTCAGTGTCGAGTGTGAGCTGAAAGTCGTGCGACCCCTTGTTTGATGTGAGTGCGAGAAGAATCACCCATTTGCCTTCATGGCCGAGAAATGGAGTTACGCTGTCCTGTCCCATGTATGGTGCAACCGTGATGGAGTCTACTCCGAGATGTTCGAAGAAGCTGCGCGCATATAGTTGCGATGTGTTGCCAATGTCGCCGCGCTTTGCATCGGCAATGATAAACTGGTCGGGATGATTCTCTCTTATGTAATTGACCGTTTTTTCGAGCGCCAGCCATCCGGCTGCGCCGAAGCTTTCGTAGAAAGCGAGATTGGGCTTGTATGCCACGCAATAAGGCGCTGTAGCATCAATAATCGCCTTGTTGAAAGTGAATACGGGGTCGTCGGTGTTGGCTATGTGTGCCGGAATTTTCTTGATGTCAGTATCAAGACCGACGCACAGGAATGATTTTTTGCGTCGGATGTTCTCGATTAATTCTTTGCGGGTCATGGTTATAGGGTTGTTGCTTTAAGTTTTTCTGCGTTCTCGGCTACAATCAGATGGTCTATGCAGTCCTGAATGTCGCCGTCGACAAATGCTTGTAAATTATATATGGTGTAATTTATCCGATGGTCCGTTATGCGTCCCTGTGGATAATTGTATGTGCGTATTTTAGCAGATCTGTCGCCGGTGGATACCATCGTTTTGCGGCGGCTGGCGATGTCATCGATATATTTTTGATGCTCCTTGTCATATATGAATGTGCGCAGGCGGCTTAATGCACGCTCCTTGTTTTTAGGCTGGTCTCTGGTCTCCGTACACTCTATGAGTATTTCTTCAGTTTCGCCTGTATTCGGATTTTTCCACATATATCTCAGACGGACACCCGACTCAACTTTGTTGACGTTCTGACCTCCGGCGCCTCCGCTTCTGAAGGTGTCCCATTTTATTTCACCTTCATTTATCTCAACATCAAACGGCTGAGCTTCGGGGAGTACAGCGACAGTGGCAGCAGAGGTGTGCACTCTGCCCTGAGTTTCGGTTGCGGGTACTCTCTGGACGCGGTGAACACCGCTTTCGTATTTGAGAATGCCGTAAACACCCTCACCGGTTATACTCATTACTATTTCCTTGAAGCCGCCTGCGGCTCCTTCGCTCTCTGATGTGACGGCAACTTTCCATCCCTTGCGCTCGCAATATTTGGTGTACATCTTGAAAAGGTCGCCGGCAAATATTGCGGCTTCGTCACCTCCGGTTCCGGCTCTAATCTCAAGTATGGCATTTTTGCTGTCTTCCGGGTCGGCGGGTATCAGCAGGAGCTTTATCTCTTCTTCAAGTGCCGGAAGTGATGACTGGGCGGCTTCGAGCTCTTCGCGCGCCATGCTTCTCAGCTCCTCGTCATTTTCGCTCTCAAGAATTGATTTGGCGCCGTCAATGTCATCGAGCGCCTGCCGATAGCGCGCGGTGGCAGCCATAAGCTTTTCAAGCTCACGGTATTCGCTCATCAGCCGCACATATCTTTTCATGTCTGCAATTACCGCCGGGTCGGTTATGAGTGTGGATATTTCTTCAAACCTCAGGTCTATGCCGTCGAGTCGTTCCAGAAGCGAAGTTTCTGCCATCGATATTCAAATATAGGTATATTTCACCGCGAAATTAATCAAAATCCGAGAATAATTCAAGTAGTAGTAGCGGCGGTATGGCCGCCAAAAGTGAAAATTATAAAAATCCGGCTGTTATAAATTGCGCATTAGGGTCTGAATTACTAATTTTGCAGCTCGTTTGGACTAAAAACATAGAAAATAATACTATATAACTATGAATGTAAGCATGTCTAAGTCCGATGCTGTCAACGCGCGTCTTACTGTTGCCGTTGAGGAGTCGGACTATCGCCCCAAGGTCGTTGAGGACCTCAAAAAGATTGGCAGAACCCATCAGATTCCCGGATTCCGCAAGGGTCATGTGGCTCTCAAGGATTTGGAAAGAAGATTTGGTCGTGATGTGACAGCCGATGTCATCAACCGTGAGGTTTTTGAGGCTGTTATGAAGTTTATCGAAGACAATAAGCTCAATGTGCTTGGTCAGCCTGTGCCTGTAGAGGTCAAGGAGCTTGACTTCAAGACACAGAAGGATTATACTTTCGAGTACGACCTCGCTCTTGCCCCTGAGCTTAATGTTCAGCTTGACAAGAATGAACACATACCTTATTACGAGATTGAGGTCACCGATGCAATGATTGCCGAGCAGGATGAGGCGCTCCGCAAGAGATTCGGCGCCCAGGTGCCCGGAGAGGTGTTTGAGAAGGACGCCCTTGTTAAAGGAGCTTTGATGGAACTTGACGAAAACGGCAATGTTAAGGAGGGTGATGACGCCATTCAGGTTGTCAGCGGCATAGTAGCTCCTATGTTCTTCAAGGACAAGGATCAGGCAGCACTCTTCGAGGGTAAGAAAGTGAACGATAAAGTGGTTTTCAACCCCTGGAAGACATGCGATGGTGATGCTACAGAGCTTTCTTCAATGCTTCAGGTTGACAAAAACCGTGTAGCAGATTTGCATAATGATTTCGAGATGTCTATCTCTGAGATTATCGTAGTGCGTCCCGCCGAGCACAATAAGGAATTCTATGATCAGGTTTTCGGAAAAGACAGCGTTGCTGACGAGGCAGCATATCTCGAGAAGGTCAAGCAGATGATTCAGGGTGGTCTTTCTGGCAACAGCGAGATTGTGTTCCAGCTTGAATGTCGCAAATACTTCACAGCCAAATACGGTGACATGACTCTGCCGTCAGAAACCCTCAAGAAGTGGCTGATGAACCGCGACGAGGCGCTCAACGAAAGCAATATCGAAGAGGAGTACTCAAAGATGGTGCCTGATCTGAAATGGCAGCTCATCAAGGAGGCTATCGCTTCTGTTGCTCAGGTTAAAATCGAAGAGTCAGATCTTCTTGACTTTGCGAAAAATCTTGCAAGGCGCCAGTTTGAGCAGTACGGCATGACCAATATCGATGACGAGACTCTTGCCAACTACGCCAAGAATATCCTTGCCGACAAGAACTATCGTCCTCGTATGATAGAGCAGGTAGGAGATATGAAGCTCTACAACGCAATCAAAGATGCCGTTACTCTTGATGCCAAGACTGTAAGCCTTGACGAGTTTAAGGAAATCGCTTCAAAAGTCTGACGGACGGAGTAGGGCAAACCTCCTTAATAATATATAAATCGCCGCGTGCCTGTAAGTCGTTGTGATGACCGAAGAGCACGCGGCGATTTTTTTTGCCAAAAGTTGTATTTCGGCGAAAAAATAAGTAACTTTGACTAAGAATTACATAAATCACACTAAGTAAAAGTTATGAAAAATGATTTCAGAGACTATGCTGTGAAGCATCTTGGTATGAATGGCCTTGCATTGGATCAGTATGCATCGGCCATTACCTCAAGCTATATATCTCCTACTATTATAGAAGAGCGTCAGCTCAATGTCGCTCAGATGGACGTTTTCTCGCGTCTGATGATGGATAGAATAATATTCCTCGGCACAGATGTCAATGATTATACAGCAAACGTCATCCAGGCACAATTGCTTTATCTTGACTCTGCCGACCCCGGCAAAGACATAAGCATCTATCTCAACTCTCCAGGCGGGTCGGTTTATGCCGGACTCGGCATATATGATACGATGCAATATGTATCGAGTGATGTCGCTACTATCTGCACAGGTATGGCCGCTTCAATGGCTGCGGTTCTTCTTGTTTCAGGTACTAAAGGCAAGCGCTTTGCCTTGCGTCATTCAAGGGTTATGATTCACCAGCCTATGGGCGGTGCACAGGGTCAGGCCTCGGATATCGAGATTACTGCCCGTGAGATACAGAAACTCAAAAAGGAACTGTACACTATCATATCAGATCACTCCGGAATGCCTTTCGATAAGGTTGAGCGTGATTCCGACCGTGATTACTGGATGACGGCTGAAGAAGCGCGTGAGTATGGTATGATTGATGAGGTTCTCGTTAAAGCGAAGCATTAATGGCTAAGAAGAAGGCATCTTTCTCATGTGATTTCTGCGGACGGCCGGCAGAGGCCTCGGAAGTACTCATTCCCAGCGCGGTTTCGCAGGTTCACATATGCGCGGAGTGCGTTGAGCAGCTTGGAGAAGCTTTGTCGCTTTATCGAAATGAGCTTAATGGCAAGCCGGCTGACAAATCTGATGAGATAGCGCTTGATAATGTGCCCAAGCCCTCGCAGATACGTGAATTCCTCGACAATTATGTGATAGGTCAGGACTCTGCGAAAAAGTATCTCGCAGTGGCTGTGTACAACCACTACAAGCGTCTTGCCCAGAAGCAGGATGACGATGTGGATATTGAGAAAAGCAATATCATAATGGTAGGTCCGACAGGTACAGGCAAGACATTACTGGCAAAAACCATAGCTCGTCTTCTTGATGTGCCTTTCACGATAGTGGATGCTACTGTGCTCACTGAAGCAGGCTATGTCGGAGAGGATATTGAGAGTCTTCTGACGCGACTGCTTCAGGCTGCAGACTATAATGTTGAGAAAGCCGAAAAAGGTATCGTGTTTATTGACGAAATCGACAAGATTGCCCGTAAAGGCGATAATCCGTCTATAACAAGAGATGTTAGCGGCGAGGGAGTGCAGCAGGGACTGCTCAAGCTTCTTGAAGGCTCCGTTGTGAATGTGCCCCCGCAGGGCGGAAGAAAACATCCGGAGCAGAAAATGATTCCGGTAGACACAAAGAATATTCTCTTCATTTGTGGCGGCGCTTTCGACGGTATAGAGCGAAAGATTGCTCATAGGCTGAACACTCATGTGGTAGGCTATTCAAACAATTCTGCACGTGCGTCAATCAAGAGGGATAACTTTCTCCAGTATGTGGCTCCGCAGGATTTGAAGTCATTCGGTCTTATACCGGAGATTATCGGTCGTCTGCCGATTCTGACACATCTCGAGCCTTTGGACAGGGATGCACTTCGTCGTGTGCTGACAGAGCCGAAGAATGCAATAGTCAGGCAGTATGAAAAACTGTTTGCAATGGACGGAGTCAAGCTGATTTTTGAGCCGGAGGCTCTTGACCTGATAGTTGACAAGGCTATAGAGTATAAGCTTGGAGCGCGCGGTCTACGTTCAATTGTTGAATCTATAATGATTGACGCAATGTACGAAGTGCCATCGTCAGCGGTAAAGAAGTTTAATGTCACTGCAGAATATGCTCTTGAGAAACTGAAAGCCGCAAACTTTGAAACCGCTGCTTTCAATTAAATAACATATATATTAAGGAACAAAAGTTGTAATAAACCACAATATCCCATCGCCTATGTCAGAGAAATCTCTCCTCACGGACGCCTTGAAGCAGCACTTTGGATTTGATAAATTCAAAGGTAATCAAGAAGATATAATAAGGAGCCTAATGGATGGCTACGACACCTTTGTGCTTATGCCTACCGGTGGCGGCAAATCGTTATGCTATCAATTGCCGTCGCTGCTTATGAAAGGTACAGCCATTGTTATTTCTCCTCTTATTGCGCTGATGAAGAATCAGGTAGACGCTATGCGCAATTTCAGTGAGGAGGATGATGTCGCCCACTTTTTGAATTCATCGCTCAATAAGGCAGCTATCGACAAGGTAAAAGCCGATATAGTGTCCGGCAAGACAAAACTCCTTTATGTTGCGCCTGAATCACTCACAAAAGAGGAAAACATCGAGTTTCTCAAAACAGTGGAAATATCTTTTTATGCTGTTGACGAAGCTCACTGCATCAGCGAATGGGGACATGATTTCAGACCTGAATACCGACGCATACGTCCTATCATAAACGAGATAGGCAAGAGGCCTGTGATAGCCTTGACAGCTACCGCTACACCTAAGGTGCAGCACGACATCCAGAAAAATCTTGCTATGCTTGATGCCAAAGTGTTTAAGTCGTCTTTCAATAGATCTAATCTCTATTATGAGATACGTCCGAAGACGGCCAATATAGACCGTGACATAATCCGGTTTATAAAAAGCAACGAGGGCAAGAGCGGTATCATTTACTGTCTCAGTCGCAAAAAGGTTGAGGAACTCACAGAGATTCTTAAGGTAAATGATATAAAGGCACTTGCCTATCATGCCGGAATGGATGGAGCCACTCGTTCTGCAAATCAGGATGCCTTCATTCTTGAGCAGGTGGATGTCATAGTGGCAACAATTGCATTCGGAATGGGTATTGACAAGCCCGATGTACGGTTTGTAATACACTACGATATGCCTAAATCGCTGGAAGGCTATTATCAGGAGACCGGCAGAGCGGGGAGAGACGGTGGAGAAGGGCAGTGTATAACTTTCTATTCTCCCAAGGATCTCCAGAAGATGGAGAAATTCATGCAAAACAAGCCTATTGCCGAGCAAGAGATAGGGCGTCAGCTTTTAGCCGAAACAGCCAGCTATGCCGAGTCAAGCGTATGTCGCAGGATTTCTCTGCTGCATTATTTCGGTGAAAAGTACGATGAGGATAACTGTGGAAATTGTGACAACTGCAAAACACCCCGTAAAAAAGTGGAAGCTAAAGATGATTTATGTGCGGTGATTGAAACAATCGCTGCATTGAATGAAAAATTTAAAGCAGACCATATTATAAATGTCATGCGCGGTAAAACAACCGCTGAAGTTAAGAGTTACGGTCACAACGAACTTGATGTGTTCGGTTCGGCGTCGGCTTGTGAGGACAGATACCTTGCCGCAGTCATACGGCAGGCTATTATAGCAGGCTATATTGACAAGGACATAGAGAGCTATGGTGTGCTCAAACTCACTGCTGCCGGCAAAAAGTTCCTCAAATCGCCGCAGTCCTTTAAGATAGTCGAGGATACCGAAATGCAGGAAGATGAAGAGCCGGAAATGATGAGAAGCGGCAGCGGATGTGCCGCGGACCCCGAGCTTTACTCGATATTGAAAGATCTGCGTAAAAAAATAGCGAAGCACTTCTCGCTGCCTCCATACGTCATTTTTCAGGACCCCTCTCTGGAGGCGATGGCCACGACATATCCTGTTACTGTCGAAGAGCTTGCCGGAATTGCCGGAGTAGGTTCAGGTAAAGCAAAGCGCTATGGCGAAGAATTTGTCAAGGTTATCAGGCGCCATGTTGAGGATAACGAGATTGAGCGACCGGAGGACCTTGTTGTGCGCAGCGTGGCAAATAAAAGCAAGGTAAAGATTGCGATAATCCACTCAATTGACCGCAAGATTTCCCTCGATGAGATAGCTGATTCGCGAGGACTTGAATTTTCCGAGCTTCTCGATGATATAGAGGCTATAGTCAATTCCGGCACCAAAATCAATATCAATTACTATATTGACGAGATACTTGACGATGATCAGCAGGAAGAGCTGTTTTCGTATTTCAAACAGAGTGAGAGTGGTGACCTGGAAGAAGCATACAGAGAATTCGCCAATGACTATACAGAGGACGAAATAAGGCTCATGCGCATAAAATTCCTCTCAGAACTCGGTTATTGATTAGATTATGGCGCAGATTGTAGACTATAAAAATGTGGAACTTCACCGCAAAGAGCTTATAGTACTTAAGGAAATCGATTTTTCGCTTGAGTCTGGTGAATTCGTCTATCTTCTTGGTAAAGTGGGAAGCGGCAAAAGCTCCTTGCTCAAGTCTATGTACGCCGAGATTCCCATAGCCGCCGGCCAAGCCAATGTGCTTGGATATGACCTCACTTCTATCCGACGTAAGGACATACCTATGCTTAGACGACGCATAGGTATTGTATTTCAGGATTTTCAATTGCTGACAGACAGAAGTGTATATGATAATCTGCGATTTGTGCTTGATGCTACAGGCTGGAAAGATAAAAATCAGATAGACAAGCGCATAGAGACGGTTCTGGCTGAGGTTGGCATGCTAAATAAATCATATAAGATGCCTCATGAACTCAGTGGTGGCGAGCAGCAGCGAATTGTCATAGCTCGTTCGATGCTCAATAGCCCCAAACTAATACTGGCTGACGAACCAACCGGAAATCTGGACCCTGTAACCGGGGAACAGATTGTGCGTCGTCTTCACGAAATATCCCAAAGTGGTACAACAGTTGTCATGGCGACTCACAATCTTAATTTTGTACAGCAGTTTCCGGGCAGGGTGATCCGCTGTGAGCGCAAAAGACTTATTTACGAATAATATAGAATATCATGCTGATTATCGGTATAGCCGGCGGAACCGGCTCTGGCAAGACAACAGTTGTCAATAAAATAATTTCGAGTCTGCCGCAAGGAGAAGTGGCTGTGCTGCCTCAGGATTCTTATTATCGTGACCTCAGCTGTATTCCGTATGAGGAAAGAACAAAAGTTAATTTCGATGAGCCTGCATCTATAGAGTGGGAGCTGCTTGTCAGGCAACTGAATGAGCTTAAGGCTGGCCGGCAGATAGAGATGCCTACTTACAGTTATCTTACATGCACTCGGCAAAAAGAGACAATTACGGTTTTGCCTCGCGATGTAGTTATTGTCGAAGGTATCCTTGTGCTCACTGACCCGGTGTTGAGAAATATGCTTGATGTAAAGGTGTTTGTCGATGCGGATGCTGATGACCGTCTGATAAGAGTGATTTCACGCGACTGCGTTGAAAGAGGACGAACGCCGCAGGCTGTCATAGATCGTTATCAGGATGTGCTGAAACCGATGCACTCCATGTACATAGAGCCGACTAAGCGCTTTGCCGACCTGATTGTGCCACAGGGCGGAACGAATACCGTTGCTATAAACCTGCTTGTCGATTATATTGAGGCACGTCTTAAAAAAGCGAAATCAAACTTAGAGTAATCCCACAATGGCATTCAGTATAAAATTTAATAACACTCCGAAAGCGAGTGAAAATGCGGCGATTGTCGATTTTTCCGAGAGTGTCAGCGCGGAGCCGACAGAGCAGATGCCTGATGAACCTACTCATGACGGCAAGATGGTGTTGCGCACCGAAAACCTTGTCAAAAAATATGGCCAGCGCACTGTTGTCAATCATGTATCCATAAATGTGACACAAGGCGAGATTGTGGGATTGCTAGGACCTAACGGTGCGGGCAAGACCACGACATTCTATATGACGGTAGGGCTCATAACTCCGAATGAGGGTAATATTTTTCTCAATGATCTTAATATCACCAAGTACCCGGTTTATAAGCGAGCCAAAAAGGGGATTGGCTATCTTGCGCAGGAAGCCTCGGTTTTTAGAAAACTTAGTGTCGAGGACAATATAAGGGCTGTGCTTGAAATGACTGATACTACAAAGGAGTATCAACGCGATAAACTTGAAAGTCTGATAGCAGAATTCAGTCTGCAGAAAGTCAGAAAGAATCTTGGCGACAGACTTAGCGGCGGTGAGCGCCGTCGCACCGAGATTGCACGGTGTCTTGCCATTGACCCTAGCTTCATCATGCTTGATGAACCTTTTGCGGGCGTTGACCCTATTGCCGTGGAGGAGATTCAGGAGGTGGTTTATCACCTGAAAGAAAAGAATATCGGTATTCTGATTACCGATCACAATGCTCAGGAAACACTACGTATTACTGATAGGGCGTATTTGCTTTTTGAAGGCAAGATATTATTTCAGGGAACTTCGGAGGAACTTTCGGAAAATCCTGTTGTTCGCGAGAAATATCTTGGCAGAGCATTTGTATTTAACCGCAAGAAGTTTGATTGAGACTGCCACTCACTCTCTTTATCACGACAATCAGAAGTATAACGATAGCAGCGCTACCACCGGCAAAGATGATATCAGAAGATGTTATATCCGTGTCGGCGGGGCTTATCGCTTTTGCAAGACTATTTGTTCCGGCTATCGTCATGGCAATGGCTGCAAGAGCATTATTAGTGAAGTGAGCCAGTACACCGAGCCATAGATTTCCGCTCCAGGCAACCACATATCCGAAAAACGCGCCAAGGAGCAGCCGGGGAATAAATCCGAAAAACTGCATATGGATGGCACTGAAAATAAATGCCGTGATCCACACGGCCGCATGTACGCCTAATCCGGATGTAGAAAAGAGCCTTTGCAGAGTGCCTCTGAAAAAAATCTCTTCGCTGAAAGCCGCAAGTACTCCGACAATCATCAGTGCCATTATGAAGCTGCCGATGCCCGTGCCTCCCAGCAGAGTCTGAGTAAATATCGCCGCTTTATTCTCAGCAGCACGCATCCATTGTTCTATGTTGACCAGACTCTCGGGAAATTGTAATGACGCATTCCATTTAATAATCACATTCAGAGCCGGCACTGCTGCGATTATTGTAAAAATAACGAGAATACTCAGCCAAACAGTAGGACGCTTGTCAATCTGCAAAAAGTCAGCGGGCTTTCTGCAGATAATCATCGCGGTTAAGATTGATGGCATGATGAACATGAAGACATCCTGAATTACTGTGGCAATCCTCAGTCTGACAGTTGTCTGCTCACTATATGTTATTATGCCTGTCATGACACTCGTCAGCAGCACGCATATCACGGTTATACAAAGAAAGAGCGTCAGCCGCTTGCCGGCACTTACAGTATAATTCAAATCGTTATTCATATATAGAGATAAAAATCGCTTGTTAGTCGGATGTAATCGTTTGAATAGTTGTTATTGTCATCTTTTATGCATAATGTGTCACTGAGGCATGGCTGATTCTGTCTGGCTATTACCCATAAAATTCGTTTGGGTACATGGGAAGGGGAGGTCCT
This sequence comes from Paramuribaculum sp., assembly GCA_029052015.1. Classification (GTDB taxonomy): domain Bacteria; phylum Bacteroidota; class Bacteroidia; order Bacteroidales; family Muribaculaceae; genus Paramuribaculum. The sequence continues at coordinate 10,943 of JAIDJW010000062.1, forward strand.
GACGTATGTTTTGCGGGCTACCCACATTTTATGCATGGCGCACGAAAATGTAATGTCCGGTTCTCTGTCGGCTGGAGATATGACAGCGAGTTTACCGTCAGGTTTCAGCACTTTTGATGCAAGAGCTATAAGAGATTCGTAGTTCAGACCGCTTTCATGGCGAGCGGTAGCCCTCGCGTCATCAGGAGATTTAAGTGCAGAGGAGAAAAAAGGCGGATTGCTGATGACAAGGTCGAAACTTTCCGGAACGAGAGAAACAGAATTAATGTCTGCGCACTCGATTTTAATCATGTCACTCCAGATAGAAGATCTGATATTTGACGCCGCTTCCTCAGCAGCTGCGTTATCGATTTCCACTCCGCGTATGCTTTCTACACCACGTTGCGCGAGCATGAGGGCTATGAGACCGGTGCCGGTGCCGACGTCGATAGCCTTGCGCACTCCTTCAACCGGGCACCATGCTCCGAGAAGTACGCCGTCAGTACCGACTTTCATCGCGCTTACACAGTCAGACACTTCAAACTGTTTGAAGCGAAATCTTGTTTCTCTATCAGGATTTTTTGCCATAAATGCAAAGTTATGGCTATATTTGCACAACTCCAAACAAAAAAATGATGATAGTCAATAATGCACGCTTTATAATAAGCAATACCGATGTCGCAAAATGTCCCGAAGGCGCAAAGCATGAGTATGCGTTTATCGGACGCTCAAACGTGGGCAAATCTACTCTTATCAATATGCTTACCGGGCGCAAGGGACTTGCCATGACATCCGCCACTCCCGGCAAAACCATGCTAATCAATCATTTTCTGATAAATGATTCATGGTATATAGTCGACTTGCCAGGTTATGGATATGCACGAAGAGGAAAAGAGAGCCGGAATGAGCTCAGAAGAATAATCGATAGCTATATACTCAGGCGCGTTCAGATGACTAATCTTTTTGTGCTTGTAGACAGCCGTCATGAGCCACAGAAGATAGACCTTGAGTTTATGGAGTGGCTTGGTGAGAATGAAGTGCCATTTTCAATAGTATTTACCAAGGTTGACAAGTTGGGTCCGGAGGCCGCCAAAAGAAACATAGCGGCGTACTGTGAAAAATTACTCGAGCAGTGGGAAGCTTTGCCACCGGTTTTTGTAACCAGCGGTACCAGCGGGCGAGGACGTGAAGAGCTATTGGATTACATAGAAGAATTGAACAAACTTCCAATCGAATGATGTAATTACCAAAACAAAGGCCGGCATTTCAGCGTTTATCCATAAAGTATAAATTTTTCATCATTATGGAAACAAAAGAAGAGAATAAAGCTACCGGCAAAGAGGCTATGGAGTATCCAGGTGTGGCGATAAACAAGGCTGACAATGACAAAAATAATGAATGCCTGCAGAAGCAGAGCACTAAGGAGCTCAATAACAATCCGCGCAATGATGAGATGTAGTGCCGGACTTATTTAACTGCGTACAAGAGTTAATACCGCATTATGCCATATTTGGCTTAAATGCGGTATTTTTTATGTCAAAGTTGGCAAATGGCTGAATTATTACATAACTTTGCGAGAGTATGTACGATCTATTTAATGACAGAGAGCAGAAGGAGCTTCTTCCGCTGGTGAAAGAAGCGATAGGATTATGCACAGCTACAGTTGATGCAGCCGACCGGCGTAAGCTCTATGACGCGCTAGCCGGTCTTGATGCCGAAAGCGAGCATCTGCGTGATGGATTCGGCATAAGTATGATATCGCATTACCTGCGTTCAATAGTTTTGCTTGGAAAGGAAATAGAAGCAGACAGAAGTATGGTTGTGGCCATGTTGCTGATGCCTTTGTGCCGAGCCGGTAAAATGTCTATTGAAGATGTGGCTGCGAGTTGGGGGGATGATACCTCCATTGTTCTTATCGGTTTGTTGAAAGTGGAGGGTCTATATGACAGAGGAGTTGTAGGAGTCAGCGAGAATTTCCGCAACCTTCTTCTTACTTTCGCAAGTGATATAAGAGTCATAATAATAAAGATTACAGAATGTCTGGTGACAATGCGCGACATAAATCATCACCCTGACGACGCAAAAGTGAGGGAGGTGGCATTTGAAGCGAAGTGTCTTTATGCTCCGCTCGCGCATCGTCTCGGTTTATATCGGATTAAAGGCGAGCTTGAGGATTTGTCGCTAAAATATACCGGCAGAGATATTTATACAAGGATTGCCCGCAAGCTCAATGAAACCAAAAAGAGTAGAGACGAATATATCGCGCGTTTTATAGCTCCTGTAAAGACCGAGCTGGAGAAACATGGACTGAAATTCGATATAAAAGGACGCACCAAATCCATATCATCTATCTGGAATAAGATTCAGAAGCAGAATAATGACCTTGAGCACATCTATGACCTGTTTGCAATCAGGATAATTCTTGATGTGCCCAAAGAGAGAGAGAGGAGCGAATGCTGGCTTGCCTACTCGGTGGTCACGGATATGTATCAGCCTAATCCGGCACGTCTCAAAGACTGGCTGAGTATTCCTAAAAGCAATGGTTATGAGTCATTGCATATAACAGTAAAAGGTCCTGATGCAAAATGGGTGGAGGTGCAGATTCGTACAAAACGCATGGACGAGATTGCCGAGAGGGGAGTCGCCGCCCATTGGAAATACAAGGGTATCAAGAGCGAAAACAATCTTGATACATGGATGAACAGGGTTCGAGAGGTTATCGAAGGTGCCGAGAGCGGTCCGCTTGAGCTTATGAAAGAGTTCAAGATGGATGTGTATGACAAGGAAGTGTTTGTTTTCACTCCTAAGGGTGATTTGTATCGGTTGCCGCTCGGTGCTTCTGTGCTTGACTTCGCATTCAATATCCACTCGCGCATAGGTTGCACCTGCACCGGTGGCAAGGTCAACGGACGCACATGCAAGATAAATCATAAGCTCAAGAGTGGCGATACAGTGGAGATTATGACCTCAGCCAATCAGGTGCCGAAACTTGACTGGCTTAATTTTGTGGTCACTTCCAAAGCTCGCTCCAAAATAAGGCAGAGCATCAACGAAAGAAACAGTCGGGTTGCCGAGCTGGGCAAGGAGCTTTTGCAAAGGAGATGCAAAAACCGTAAAATAGAGATTGAGGAGGCGGACCTTATGAAGCTCATTAAGAAAATGGGCTATAAGACCGTTACTGACTTTTATAGCGAAATTGGTGCCGAAAAGATTGATCCGTCGGATATTATAGCCGCTTATCTTGCAATGGAGGAAAAAGCGGAGGTGCTTCCTGAGACACGGTCTGCAATGGAGTTTACCCTTCAGAATGCCGAGGAGGGAGCGTCGGATGATGTATTAGTTATCGGTGACAATATCAAGGGTGTGAATTATCGCATGGCCCGGTGCTGTAGCCCTGTCTACGGTGACGATGTGTTCGGATTCATATCGGCGGAAGGTGTGATAAAAATCCATCGAAGCGACTGTCCCAATGCGCGCAACATACGCAACCGATATCCTTATCGGGTAATCAACACCCGATGGAGCGGCAAGGGCGGTCAGCAGTTTGCGGCGGTTCTCCATGTTGTAGGGCATGATGATATCGGAATAGTGACTAATATAACCTCAATAATAAGCAAAGAAAACAATGTGAGCCTGAGAAGCATCGCAATTGACAGTCATGACGGAATGTTTAGCGGTCACCTCACTGTCGGTATAGGCGATATCTCAGCGCTTAACAAGTTAATTAAAAAGATAAAAACAGTAAAAGGAGTAAAGGATGTACAACGCTACTGAAAAAATACTTATAGCCGCAACCTCTGTACTTATGCTGACATCTTGCGGCGATGCCAAAAAGGAGAAAGCTCAGGCATATATAGCCGAAGCAAAAGAGCAATTTGAGATGCGCAACTATGACGTCGCTCTTGCAACTCTCGACTCGCTTGATATCAATTGCGCTTCAGAAGTGGAGCAGAGGAGAGAGGCTATCCGCCTGCGCCCGGCGATTATGGAAGGCAAGCTGCTGCGCGAAATTGAGGCTGTAGACAGCGTAATAGCAGGTCTGATGGCTAAGACAGATCAGATGAAAGGGGACCTTGAGTATATTAAGGACTCTTTTGAAGGGTATTATACAGCAAAAGAGCTTGTTGGCAAGATACCGGCTGAAAAATCCGGGCTGTATGCAAAAATGTCGCCGGACGGAATGCTGACTGTCATATCATCATCCACACGCAAAGCTCTCAGCACCGGAGTGACGCTATCAGCCAATGGTGAAAGCGCCTCAACTCCGTCGGTTGCAAATGACGGCGAGCGCAATGACCGCAGCAGAGGAGTGGAGATAATAACCTTTATGCCCAATGAATGTGACACACTCGGAGCTTTCGCAGCTAAGTATGCCGACTCTCCCATCACTTTGACATTTAACGGCGCGCAGTCATATTCCATGCCTCTTGATGCAGTGCAGGCTAAATCTCTTGCAAAAGTATATGCAGCGAGTGTTGTGGGCAGCAAGCTCCGCAACGCTCAGTTGCAGAAAAACAAATTCGAGCAGCAGCTTCAGGTAGCACGCAGCCAGATGGCCCGCAAATTCGAACCTGAAAGCACGGAAACAAACGATTAGTCAAGCATCGCGAGACGATTGAGTCGAGCCAATGCAAGAGCGTACTGGTAGCGCAGGTCGATATAGTCGCGGCGTGCGCTTATAAAGTACGTCAATTCCTGAAGGTAGTCTAATACAGACATTTGACCTCCGGCAAGTGCTTTTTGAAGCAATGCGATATTGTCGGTGCCGTTGAGTGCCGTCTCATATTTTGTCACTTCATCGTAGAGTGATACTGCTTGAGCACGCTCAGCCTTGAGAGCGGCAACTTCGCTAATCATAGTCTGTATGGCTTCGGATTCAGCGGCTGCCACGCGCAGTTTAGCCGCCTTTGCTTTGCCTTTTGATGTGAATAGGGGAATACTGATTCCTGCCGTAACACCATGCCATCGCTCAGCGCCCTCATTTTCGTATGAGTAGCCGAGGTTGAAGCCGGGATAGTTAAGCCGCTGTTCTGTAGTTGCCGTTGCTTTGGCAGCGAGGATATTTGCTCTTTTTTCTGACAATGTCGGATTAGCCTCGTTCATAAGCCGTTCATAATGCTCTTCGGCAAGAATATGTTCGTCAGGAAATTCATTCAATCCACCAATAATCTCACCGGCATCAGAGCCACAAATGCTTTCAAGTGAAGAAACCGCAGCTGCGTATGCCCTTTTGTCGGCGTTTAGCTGGCGTGCAACACTTATTCTCTCTATGGCTATTTTATTTAAATCAAGACGTGTCACCTCTCCTTGTTCAACACCTTTAGATGCAACGTCGTACAGCTTGTTTATAGTGTCATTGAGCATCTGTGACACTGCCATATTCTTTCCGGCGGCAACAATATCAATCATAGCTTGCTTGATTTCAAGCATCTGAGATAGCAATGCGCCTCGTGAAGCCTCTTTGAGTACTCTCTCTGTGGCCTTTATGCTTTTGCTGCGCGCAGAATACACTCCCGGCCAGTCAAAAGATTGCGAAATGCTGAGATTCCATTTGTTGCCGGTTTCGCCTTCTCCCCAAAGATATCCAAATTCAGCTTCAAGGGGGGCAAGGGAATTCTCGGATTTGAGTTCAAGCAAGTCGGATTCTGCGGTTTTTACAACCGCAGAATAACGGGAACTTTGAATAGCGAGTCTTTTAGCCTCGGCATTGAAATCAAAAGTGTTGGCATGGATATATCCGCCGGCATATATAGCTGTCAGTGCTGTGACAAAAAGTATTTTGTTGGGCATCAGTTATTGCTTGGTTTTATTTTCACAAAGTGAATATATAATAGGGACTACAAAGATATTTAAAATAGTGGAGGTGAGCAACCCGCCTAAAATAACAATAGCAAGCGGTGATTGGATTTCATTGCCCGGTTCGCCTCCTCTAAGTGCGAGAGGAATGAGCGCGAGAGCCGATGTTAGTGCCGTCATGATGATGGGATTGAGACGATCGGCTGAGCCGTCGGTAATTGTTTCGGCAACGCTTCTACCTTCGCTCCGCAAGTGGATATATCTCGACATCAGCAGCATGCCGTTGCGGGTCGATATGCCGAGCAGTGATATGAATCCGATTATTGCAGGGATATTGAGTTCGCCAGATGTAAACCGGAGCATAAAAATTCCGCCTATCATAGCCAAAGGCATATTGACCAGTATAATGAGTGCGTAGCGCATATTATGATACTCTTGGTAGAGAAGCAGCAATATTATTATAAGTGCTCCGGCAGACGCTATCGCAAGAGTGCGCGATGCGGCAGCCTCGCTCTCAAACTGACCTCCGTATGATATATGGTATCCTTCGGGGAGGATTATATTCTGGTCTATCGCTTTTTTGATGTCATTTACCGCACCCCGCAGGTCTCGTTCATCGACATTAGCTGACACAACAAGCCGCCTGCTCACATTTTCGCGGTTGATGGTGTTGGGGCCGGTTGTAGAAACTATATCCGCCACACTACCGAGCGGAATAGGTCCTGACGGTGAATCGATGCAGATATTTTTTAAATTGTCGATGGAACTGCGGTCACTGTCATCTATCTTTAGAGTGAGGTCGTAGGGGAGACCTTTGACATAAACCTGCGAGACAGTTTCTCCGGCAAGCATGGTGGAAACAAAACTGTTAAAAGCAGAGTTCGATATGCCATATCTTGCAAGCATCTCACGCCGTGGACGGATGTCAATCTGTGGTCGCCCGGTCTGCTGCTCGACATTCACGTCAACAATTCCAGGAATCTCTTCGATTGATTTTTTTATCTTGGTGCCCAGCGTATGAAGCCTGTTCAAATCATCTCCATAAATTTTGATTGCAATCTGTGCTTCGGTGCCGGAAAGCATCGCATCAATTCTATGGCTTATAGGCTGACCGATCTCTATGTTGCATCCTGGTATTTCTGCCAACTTTCCTCGCAATTCTCTCACGAATTCCTCACGGGAGCGGTCTTTTAGAGTGTATGGGGCTTCAATTTCAGACACATTCACCCCGAGAGAGTGCTCGTCAAGTTCCGCGCGTCCTGTTTTTCGCGCAACAGTATTTACTTCCGGCATTGTCAGGATGATATTCTCAGCAAGTCGTCCGATTCTGTCACTTTCTTCCAGAGAAATGCCGGGTAGGGTGCTTACGTTGATGGTGAGTGATCCTTCATTGAATGGCGGCAGGAAGCTGCGTCCTAATGTGAAGAAAGTGGCGAGAGCCATGACAAACAATGTGATGGTAGATGCTATAATCCCTTTTTTGTGGCAAATGCACCATTGAAGAGCTTTGGAATAACCGTTTTTGAGTTTTCTTGCAACCAGCGGCTCCTTTGACAGTTCATTATTATTGCTACCTTTGAGTAGATAGCTGCACAGCACCGGAGTGACCGTCAGCGCTACGACCGTAGATGCCGCCAGTGCAACTATAAATGAAATGCCGAGCGGTTTAAGCATACGTCCCTCGATTCCGCTCAGAAAGAACAGAGGCATGAAGCTCGCAATGATTATCAGCGACGAGTTGAGTATCGGCAGACGCACCTCACGTGACGCATCAAAAACGACAGAAATAACTGATTTACGTTCTTGTGCCGGCAAAGACGAGTTGATTCTGAGGCGTTTGTGAACGTTTTCAACATCCACTATAGCATCATCGACGAGCGAACCTATCGCAATGGCAATACCACCCAGGCTCATAGTGTTGATGCTGAATCCCATAAGATGCAGTATAATTACGGTGACGATTACTGACAAGGGGAGAGCTACAAGTGATATGAGGGTGGTGCGGACGTTCATAAGGAAGAAGAACAGTACCACTATCACAAAAAGCGCTCCTTCAAATAGGGAAACCTGCAGATTACTTATTGAGCTGTTGATAAAATCTGCCTGATTGAATATGTCGGTTGAAATATGCACATCAGCAGGCAATGACTGAGTCTCTTGTGCCAGAGTCTTATTAATTTCTTCGGTAAGCTCGATGGTACCGGTATTCGGTTGTTTGGTCACTGTCAGGAGAACAGCGGGATTGCCCTTTTCTGATGCGACACCGAGTCGGGGAGTCTTTGCACCGGTTCTCACGGTGGCGACATCAGCAAGTGTTACAATTCTGCTTCCATCGGATTTTATTACAGCTTTGGCGAGATCATCGACAGATTGTGTCGACACATCTCCCTTTATAAGATACTCATTGCCGTAGTCGTATATTACACCGCCTGATGAGTTTGAGTTCATTTCCGAGGCTGCCGCCCTGATTTCATCAAGTGTCACTTCATAAAATTTCATTTTATCGGGCGAAAGAAGTATCTGGTACTCCAACTCGTCACCGCCAATGACGGATACCTGGCTGACGCCGCCAAGCGACAGTATGCGTGGCCGGAGAGTGCGGTCAGCAATCGTGCGCAGGTCCGTGAGAGAAGTAGAGTCAGCAGTGATACCGATTATCATAATCTCACCTAGAATGGATGACTGTGGTCCAAGTGTGGGTGCACCGACTCCGGTCGGCAGATCTGATGCTATTTCCGATAGTTTTTCACTGACAGTCTGCCTTGCGCGGTAAACATCCTCATCCCAGTCAAATTCAATCCACACCACAGAGAATCCGGTAGCTGAGGATGAACGTACACGTCTCACCCCCGCTGCGCCATTGAGAGCTGTTTCAATAGGGTAGGTCACAGTCTTTTCAATCTCTTCCGGAGCATATCCCGGCGCTTCGGTCATTACCACGACAGTAGGCGCATTCAAATCAGGGAAAATGTCAATGTCGGTATTCATGACTGTGTAGCATCCCCATAACAGCATGATACCTGTTACAATAAGTACGGTAACCCTGTTTGACAGGGATGCCTTGATTATTTTGTTAAGCATGGCAGAGCGGTTTTAATGGTTATGGGAATGTCCTTCAGGCACATTGCCGGAAGTTTCGGCAAGACGAACAAACGTCACTCCTTCACTGACAATCTCCATTCCAGGAGTCAGTCCGGACAATATTTCTACAGACTTACCATCTGTCTGGCCGATGGTTACAGGTACCTTTTCATATCCATCCTCATCAACCCTCACATAAACGAATTTAGCACCTTGCTGCTCGGTGACAGCTCCTGAAGGCACGAGCATAATGCCACTTCGCGGAGCACCTTTTAGCATAACATCAACAAATGAGCCGGGCATTATCTCGCCGGTATTGCCTAATGCAAAAAACAGTGACACAAATCCGCTATTATTGCTCTGTGGGGCTTTGCCTTTGAATTTGCCGTCAAGTTCCTGTGTGGAAATCCAATAGTCACTGCCGGCTGGTCTGATGTTTGCTCCTTCAACAGATGCCAGAGAAGAATAAAGCCGGGCCGGCACATGTATTTCCAAGGTGAGTTCGGAATCTGATGCGACTGTGGCTACAGGCTGTCCGGCAGATACGAAATCCCCGGTTTTAACCAGCATTTCAGTCAAGCTGCCGGAAATAGGGGAGAGAGCAGCACCGCTTGCGGCCGCCGGACTATACTCGGCTTTGGCTTGCTCGTATTCAGCTTTGGCTGCATTATATTCACGTTTTGTAATTATGCCGTCGGCGAGGAGGGGAGACAGTCTGTCCAACTCTCTTTTTGCTAAGTCCAGTCGCGCTTTCGCAGACTTGTCGGCATCGCCGCCGCTGACACCGGTAGACGAAATGGAACCAATGCTTTGTCCCTGTCTAATCGCGCATCCTTGCACAATTCCGGGCGCAAATTTAATTTGCCCTGCTTTAGGTGCGACTATGGTAGCTATTCCCGACGGAGAGTTTAGAATCTTACCGAAAGCGGGAATAATCTCATTAAAAGTGTCTGTTGCGATTTTTATTGTCCTTACGCCAAATTTTTCCGCATCGTGAGCGTGGAGAACAATCTCGTCTTCTCCATGATTATGTGACTCAACCTCTGATTCTTGCGCAGTATCGTGAGTGTGACTGCAAGAAAATGACAATGCTGCAGCCATGCAGCTTATTAGATATATTTTTTTCATTTATTGCTGATTAATGATAAGTAGTAGTTTGAAAATATCATGAATGCAGCAATGATGGAGGGCCTCTTAATAGAAATGGTGAAATATTGTAGTCGGAAGAATATCCTGGTAAACCACGTCTTATCTCCTCTTGTAGAGTGTTTTGTGTCAGGAATTTCTTCTGTGGTATAATGAGCGCGACATCTAAGGTCAGGTTCTTCTGGTCTTGAACATAGTTTGCCTGATGCTGTAGCTCGGCGGGCATGATGTTGCCAATTGATAAGGAACAGTTTTCTTCACATGGGTGACTGTGGTGACCATGTCCATGCTCATCGTCGCATTTTGCTACAGCATGGCTGTTTAAAGCTAATTCGTATGTCTGCGCCAGCTTTATGTGGATATTGCCGCTACAGTCATGATGATGATAATGCGCAACAGATATGAGGCTCAGATTTATAATCAGAGCGATTGAGCGAAGAATATGTATAATCTGCTTCATATCTGTAGGTTAATATAATTCACGCTAACATCGTGTAGTGAAAAATCTGTTGATTTGCAAAGATATATAATCTGCGGCAATTTGCCAATTATATATTTTCCCATAATTGATATTATGTAAAATGCATGCTTGTGCAGAGAAATATTTAGAACATTCCTTCATATATAACATATATTTAGAAAACCATTTGATGCTACTTTCCCTTACAAGATTGAAAGCACGCTGCTACTTGTTGCGATGAATCATGGAATAGATGATTTTTGCTGGCAGGAAAATAAGTTGGAGTTTCAAAATTTTCAATATCAGGTGCTTTCAATAGAAGTTCTTCGAATTCATCATTGCTTAGATCGCATATTAAATCTATTGATGTTTCTTCTATATACCACCAATCATTTGCACCAAGAGCCCCGCATACTGTCTTTATGAGCTGCCGCAACTCTGTTCACTGGAGTAAATCATTCCAATCTGCGTGGATTAACAACTCTGCGTAAGTGAAATAGCGATACCTGCTGGGATAATTAATATAGCTGGGCCAATAGCTATCTATATCATAGCTATCACTCCCCTCATTGTATTCCGCCATTCCAGGGAATATTGTATTGATTGCGTTTGCCAAATCTTTTGCTTCATTTATATCAGCCAACGGCTCAAAGAAAACTGACAATCTTAATGACATAGTAATTTACATAGATTTATGGATTGAGTGCTGATAGTCGGAATGTAAAGCGAAATGTGGTTGGTGACTCGGGATTGTCGTAAGGCAACAGATGCAGGCTTCCACCCTGACTCGTCATTATGCGACGTGCCAGTGAGAGACCAATCCCCTGCCCATGATTTTTGGTAGTGAAAAACGGGTCGAAAATGCTTGATGATTCATTTTTACTAATCTGAGGACCATTGTTGGAGATGTCCAGAGCCACTGTGTTTTCGGCGAACCTATGTAGTGATACAGAAATATGTGCTGACTTAGTGTGCAGGCACGCTTCGATTGCGTTTTTCAATACATTTGTGATTGCGTGTGTGGTTAGGGTATTATCCAGAGAAACAATCAATGCTTTGTCAAGTCCGGACAACTCAAATGATATTTTGCCCTGGTTGCCATCGTCAAAATGACGTGAGCTGTTTACGGCAGACTCAATCAGGTCGGCAAGTGCAGCTGGATGCATCACCGGTTTGGGATTCAATGCTATGGCTCTGTAATTTTGAGCGAATGCCATTAGATTGCTACTTGATTCTGAGATTGTTTCAAGACCTTCTTTTACTTCACCTGAAGCTCCGTCTGTTTCGGGAAGTGACAACAAGGTCTGGGATATAGAGATTATCGGAGCTATGGTATTCATAATCTCGTGAGAAAGGGTACGCACCGACAGACTCCAGGTGGCATCAGCTTTCTTATCAAGTTCCCCTCCGATTTCTGTCAACACGAAGATGGCTATTTTACCGCGTGTGGTGGTTATTGCTCTGTTGCAGGATATCATGATTTCTTCATTTACTACGGTAAATGTCATAGTATCGCCGTTTGCCAATGATTCAACCTTTGCCGTGAGCCCCATAGTTATATTGTCAAGCCGCGCTAAAGAGGTGAGAACGCTTAGACCTAATAGCTTCAAGCAAGCGCTGTTGACAGTAATAACACATCCTTTTTCATCCGCAACAAACACTCCGACCGGCACATGACTCAGTATCATACCATAATATTTATGCTCTTCTGCAATACGTTTGCGGGCTTCGTGGAGCATTTCAGCAATCTGGTTGAGTTTAGGTGCTATGTGTCCGAATCGTTTGTTCTTCCCGAACCTCAGTGACGTATCCCGGTTTTTCACTGCCTCAATAAGCATCGTCATGTCATTGTCAGACCTGTTAAACAGTTTGATAACAGCTAAGGTGAACGCGCCGCAGGCAAGCGCTGATGAGGATGCAATCAGCCATTCCTCCTTAATATATAATAAGGTTGCGGCGCAAGCGCATACAATAATGCACAGGAGATACAATTTTAGCCTCATATACCGAATTTCCTGATTTTATTGTATAGTGTCTGGCGTGTAATTCCAAGTCGTGAAGCGACAGCGCTCAGATTTCCGCCGCATGCAGCCATAGCTGATTCAATCATTGCTTTTTCCATATCGGCAAGTGTGCCGGATGTCATCGTATTTGTATGTGCGCCCACCTGATTGCTGAAATCAAAATCCTGCGGTGAAATGATGTCTGCGTCGCACATTATCACTGCTTTTTCCATGGCATGGCGCAATTGCCGGATATTGCCGGGCCAACTCTGGCGTTTTAATAGTGAAACAGCAGCATCGCTTAATGAGAGACTCGTTTTTTCATACCGATCGCTGAATTCTTTTACAAAAGCTTGCGCGAGCGCTTCAATCTCTTCCGGCCTCTCGCGTAAAGGTGGCAAATCAATGCAGATGGTGTTTATGCGATAAAAAAGGTCCTCGCGAAAACTTCCCTCACCTACCATAGCGGTAATATCGCAGTTGGTAGCGCAGATCAGACGAATGTCAATATCTTTGGGCTTGGAATCACCGATGCGCGTCACCTGGCGTGTCTGAAGCACCGTCAGCAGTTTGCTTTGCAGATTCAGCGGCAGATTGCCGATTTCATCAAGAAAGAGTGTGCCTCCATGAGCATTCTCAATCTTGCCGGCCCGTGAAGTCGCGGCTCCGGTGAACGCGCCTTTAACATTGCCGAACAGTTCGCTTTCAAACAGGGATTCGGGAATAGCGCCTACATCCACGGTCGTAAGTGTATTGGCCGACCGTTTCGACCTGCGGTGGATTTCCTGGGCAAGCAAGCCCTTGCCTGTGCCGTTTTCGCCGGTGATAAGGATATTTGCATCTGTAGGAGCCACTTTCTCCACAATCTCCATGAGTTTTCTCATTTGAGGCGACTCCCCTACAATCATTGATGATTCTACTTTTTTTTCAAATTTTGATATGGATTTCTTGTCTGTTACGCCGTCTATTACTTCAATAAGGCGCTCGTTGTCCCACGGTTTTACGACAAAATCTGACGCACCGGCTTTTATCCCTCTTACCGCCAGGTCAATATCAGCGTATGCAGTGATAAGTACAACAGGGGTTTCCTGCGCCTCCTTTACAAATCTTCCGAGCCAATAGATGCCTTCGTTGCCATTATTGACTGTAGATTTGAAATTCATATCAAGAATTACAGCAGAGGCTGCTTTAAGCGCATCAGCACTGACGTTTCCGGGATTGTTATATGTCTCACAGTCATATCCCCTGCTCTTCAGCAATAATCTTAAAGCTGAAAGGATGCCGCGGTTGTCATCGACCACCAATATCTTATGTGTAGTTTTCATAAAGTCAAAGTTAGTCAAATAATTTGTATGTCAGTCTACAGCGTTTTTGCACTCCCCCGGCAAATGTAAATTTTTTATACATACCGTTGTATGATTATTTTACACCATTCAATTATGTTCATGATGAATTCGTTTGATTCTTAGGAGGTTATCGGTTTGGCACGCAATATGTGATATTTTAGGATTAAATTCATTATTTTTACAGACATGAACAAGATTCATTACATTTTCAGAACATTGTGCGCCTCAAGAGCATCGACGGCAATAAAAGTGCTGTCACTCGGTCTCGGGCTTACAATGTGCAGCTTTTTATTCGCTCGTGTCGCTCATGACAATTCGATAGACTCTGGATTTGGCGACACAGACAGGCTGTTTCAGCTATGGATGCAGTTTACTCTTGACGGCAAGCAGCTTGACAAACATCAGATGTGCGTTTATCCTCTTGCCGGAGCCTGCGCCGAAGAACTTGGCGACATAGTAGAGTCCGGAACAGTGCTCAGAGGTCTTGGCGACATTACTTTTGTCGAAGGCAATCATAAACTTACGGGCACCACTCTCATGGTCGATTCAACATTCTTCGCCACTATGGGTGTGCCGATACTGAAAGGCAATGCAAACGAGCTTGTGTCACCTGGCAGCATATTTCTAAGCGATGTGGCGGCCAAAGAAATGTTTGGCGACGAAGACCCTGTCGGCAAGGTGTTGTTGCCTGAGGACGGCAATCTCAATCTTACTGTCAGAGGCGTGTTCAAGAGCTGGGGTGAGGAATCTACAATTCCGGCAGACTATGTAATCAGCGTACATGACGCTGGATGGAATATACGTGCCAACTGGAATGGCGGCGACAGTTGGTACTCATATATACGCCTGAAGGAAAAGCCGAAAAATCCGGAAGAGCTTGACAAACGAATCACCGCACTGATTGAGCGTCACTCCCCTTCCACCGAGAGTATGTCGCTCGCCGGCTTTGCGGCCCCGATACGTGACACATACCGCAACCAGGATGAAGTAAGACAGATGACCCTGACATTGTCGATACTCGGTTTTGCAATCTTGTTAATCAGCGCTCTCAACTATGTGCTTCTCAGTATCTCGTCCCTGAGCCAGAGAGCAAAATCAATCGGTGTGCATAAGTGCAGCGGCGCCAACGGGTCGACCATCTTCGGAATGTTTATTATCGAAACAGCCATGATAATATTGGCGGCGATAGCAGTCGGCGCATTCTTCTGGTGGCTGGTGATAAGATTTGCCCACGAGAGTGTGTATGAGAATTTTGCCACCTACTTGTCAGTGGACCGGTTGTGGGTGGTGATAGCTGTTGTTGTGCTTGTATTTGTCATCGCAGGTCTTATTCCGGCAAAAGTGTTCAGCAAAATTCCGGTCAGTCAGGTATTCCGCCGTTTTTCAGAAAAAAAGCTCGGATGGAAATATGCGCTTCTGTTTGTTGAGTTTGCAGGCGTTGCGCTGGTTGCAGGAATGTTAGTCCTTGTAAGCGCTCAGTACAGATGCCTGACCGAGACAAATCCGGGATTTGATGAAGAGCATATTGCGGTCATGTCCAATCCGGCTGATTCGGTGCAGGAGCAGGTTGTGGTGCTGGATGCTCTGACCAATTTGCCGTATGTCGAAAAAGCTACGACTTCAAACGGTTTTCCGGGATACGGCTACAGCGGTGAATTTGTCAGAGACAACAGCGGCAAAGTTTTATTCTCCACCCGCTTTGACTTGATAGGCAAGGATTATACTGATGTCATGGGCATGCATTTTGTCGCCGGAGATCCCGGGCATGATGCCAGTCCGGAAAACGAATGTATAATCAACGAAAAGTTCGTTGAGCTCATGGGTTGGAGAACGGACAATGCGGTCGGTCGTTACTTGAATTTCGGCAGTGAAAAAGTACTTGTGACAGGAGTAATCCGTGATTTTTCTACCGGAACATATTATCAGGAGCAACAGCCCTACTCCGGGCATAACAGTCCGAACAAATGGA
>JAIDJW010000063.1 GCA_029052015.1 Paramuribaculum sp.
TTCAAATGATGCTGTTTCGCCTGTTGCAAGATTAGTCACCGTCTGCTCCGGAAGATTCACTCTCACCTCAGCGGCCGGGTCGGCATCGATGCTGGCAAAAAGCCCGGCAAGAAACTTCGGGCTCACAACAACGGGCAGCACAAAGTTATTTAGCTCGTTATTCTTATGTATGTCGGCAAAAAAGCTCGAAATCACTACTCTGAAACCAAAGTCGGCGATAGCCCATGCCGCATGCTCGCGGCTTGAACCGCAGCCGAAGTTTTTGCCTGCAACAAGAATGCATCCGCTGTAAGCGGGATTGTTGAGCGGGAACTCCCTTATCGGATTGCCTTGCGCGTCAAAACGCCAGTCGCGAAAAAGGTTCTCGCCGAAACCCTCGCGCGATGTCGCTTTGAGAAAACGGGCGGGGATAATCTGGTCGGTGTCGATGTTTTCCATCGGCAGCGGCACGCATCTTGACTGTATTATATCAAATTTTCTGTTCATAGCTCTAAATGTTTTCACGAGGGTCTGTTATAACTCCGCTCACTGCAGCCGCTGCGGCTACCAACGGACCCGCGAGCACGGTGCGCGCACCGGGGCCCTGGCGTCCTTCAAAATTACGGTTGGAAGTAGATACCGCGAGCTTGCCGGCAGGTACTTTGTCATCATTCATTGCCAGACATGCCGAGCATCCGGGCTGACGCAGCTCAAATCCTGCCTCCTCAAGAATCCTGTCAATACCTTCGGCCTTTATCTGAGCGAGAACAGCCCATGAGCCGGGAACAAGCCACGCCGTAACGCCGGGAGCCTTGCGCTTGCCTTTCACGTATCCGGCAAAGGCGCGGAAATCCTCGATGCGTCCGTTGGTGCAGCTACCGAGAAAAACATAGTCAACCGGAGTGCCGGTGAGTTTTTGTCCTTCGGCAAATCCCATATATTCCAAGGCTTTCAGGTATGACGCTCTTGCAGCGGCATCGTCAGCGGGAGCGGCAGGCACACTTTCGCTTATGCCGATACCCATTCCGGGATTGGTGCCGAATGTCACCCGAGGCTCTATGTCGGCGGCATCGAATGTCACTTCACGGTCAAACACGGCATCCGCATCGCTCGGCAATGTGCGCCAGTAATCCAGCGCCTTGTCCCAGTCATCGCCCTTCGGAGCGAATTCTCTTCCGCGAAGGTAAGCGAATGTTGTTTCATCCGGGGCAATGAGTCCTCCTCTTGCACCCATCTCTATAGAGAGATTACATAGAGTCATGCGCTCCTCCATGCTCAAGGCTCGTATAGCTTCGCCGGCATATTCCACAAAATATCCTGTAGCTCCGCCGGTAGTGAGTCTCGCTATGAGAAAAAGGGCAATATCCTTTGCGGTGACAGCTTTACCGAGGCGCCCGTTGACAGTTATACGCATAGTCTTCGGTCGCGGCTGAAGTATACATTGGGTGGCGAGCACCATCTCCACCTCGCTTGTGCCGATACCGAAAGCTATGGCACCTACTGCGCCGTGGGTGGATGTGTGGCTGTCGCCGCACACTATTGTAGCTCCGGGCAGTGTAAGCCCGTTTTCAGGTCCCATCACATGGATAATGCCGTTGCGCGGGTGCATTATCCCGAAAATCTCCAGCCCGAACTCGGCTGCATTGCGCTCAAGAGTCTCGACCTGATTGCGCGACACCGGGTCGGCGATAGGCTTTTCCTGATTCGCCGTGGGAATGTTATGGTCCGGCGAGCATATCGTACGCTCCGGACGAAAGACCTTAAGACCTCTTTTGCGCAGACCGTCGAATGCCTGCGGGCTTGTCACCTCATGGCAGTAATGGCGGTCTATATATAATTGTGTGGGACCTCCTTCGATATTGCTCACTGTGTGGGCGTCCCATATCTTGTCAAAAAGTGTCTTGCCCATGATTCTTATCTTACGAATTTATTAATAGCATCGATAAACGCTTCTGCGCTTGCTGCCACTATATCGGTATTGGCTGAGAAGCCGTAGAACTGCTGTCCGTCATGCTCTACTGTCATGTGCACCTTGCCGACATCGTTAGACCCTTTGTTGATAGCCTGAATGAGAAATTCCTTCACAAGCATATTGCGATGTATAATCTGCTTGATGGCGGTAATCGCGGCATCGACCGGTCCGTTGCCGCTCGCGCACGCCTCAAATTTCTCGCCGGCAATGTCAAGACCGACACTTGCCACTGATTGGATGCCTACGCCGCTTGTCACCTGCAGGAAGTCGAGCTTGATGCGTCGGGTAGCGGCATGATGCTTGCCAGCCAGCATCAGCACATCATCATCATTGACCTCCTTCTTCCGGTCGGCGAGACGGAGGAATGCATCGTATGCCTTGTCAAGCGCCTCCTTGCTCAAGTCAACTCCGAGCACATGCATTCTGTGCTTGAGAGCAGCTCTGCCGCTGCGGGCGGTGAGTACAATCGAGTTTTCGTCAATGCCCACGTCCTTCGGGTCGATTATCTCATAACTCTCGCGATTCTTCAGCACACCGTCCTGGTGAATGCCGCTTGAATGGGCAAAAGCGTTTCTGCCCACTATCGCTTTGTTGGGCTGCACCGGCATATTCATGAGGCTCGACACCATGCGGCTCGCCGCGCTTATTCTGGTTGTATTGATATTGGTGTCTATGCCCAGCTCCTTGTGAGAGCGCATCACCATCACCACCTCTTCGAGAGATGTATTGCCGGCGCGCTCACCTATGCCATTGATTGTGACCTCAGCCTGGCGTGCCCCGGCAAGTACTCCGCTCACGGTATTAGCAGTAGCCATGCCCAGATCATTATGGCAGTGAGTGGCGATGGTCACGTTATGGATGCCGTCGACATGCTCCATAAGGTAGCGTATCTTGTCGCCGAACTCGCCGGGCAGGCAATAGCCTGTTGTATCAGGAATGTTGACTACTGTTGCTCCCGCCTTGACAACTGCCTGGATAACACGCGCAAGATACTCGTTGTCGGTTCGTCCGGCATCCTCGGCA
>JAIDJW010000064.1 GCA_029052015.1 Paramuribaculum sp.
TCCACCAGCTTCTCGACATTGCGCTCATTGATGAAGCGCGCGAAATTGGTGCTGAACTTAGCTTCGGTAGAGCTGAGATAGTTAAGCTGCGGCAATTTGAAGTTATAGATGAAATTCTCGCGCATAAGTCTGATTGCATAGCAGTAAAACTTCATCTCTTTGTCGCGTCCGAGTCCTGAGAGTGTGGCGCTCCACTCGCGCAGCTCGGCTACCTTGCGCTGATAAGCGAGGCGCATCAGGCTGACGAACAGGTCGAAAAACTCGCTCTCCTCGCCACGGCTGCCGAGGTTTTTGAGCGCCGTGGTTATGGACCCGTCGGCGGTGTGGGCTATTGCCAGCGCGTCAGCCGCATCTACACCATTTTCTTTTTCAAGTAATTCGGCGATGATGCTGTCAGATAATTTCTTAGCCTGTATGCGCTGCACGCGCGAGTATATTGTTGGCAGAATATCGCCGGGACTGTCGCTGACCATCACGAATATTGTGTCGTCCCACGGCTCCTCCACCATTTTGAGCAACTTGTTGGCGGCTTCTATCTCCATCCTCTCCGGCAGCCACAATATGACGATTTTATATCGCGAAGTATGAGCCGCGAAGGAGAGCTTATGAATCAGAGCCGCGCTTTCGGACACATATATCACAGGCTGCGCGTTTTTCTTCGACAGCATCTCCACCCATCTGTTGAAATCCATATATGTGTGAGTGGCGAGATATTCCTTCCACTCCGGCATATAGTCGTCGCTGATAGGCTTGGTGGCTTTGCCGTTATTGACTACCGGAAACACATAATGGGTGTCGATATGACCGAGGCTCTGATGCTGGATGCACGACGGGCAGCGCCCGCAGCTGTCGGTGTCGCCGGAAGCCTTGCCGGTGCAGTGGACATACTTTGCGAATGCCCTGGCGAGCGACAGCTTGCCTATGCCGGACGGTCCCTCGATAAGAATTGCGTGGGGTATCCTGCCGCTGTCAGCCATCGAGCGGAGACGGGTCTTTATTGAGTCGTGTGAAGGGATGTCGCGGAAAAACATACTCTTAGCGCTTACATGATATTTTCAAGGATTTTTTTCACGCTGTTGGTAGCGTTGAGAGAATAGATGTGGACACTCGGCACCCCTTTGTCGTAAAGGTCGCGCATCTGGGCGGTACACCATTCCACTCCTACAGCCTTTGCCTCGTCATCGTTTTTGCACTCCATTATGGCAGACGCAAGTTCGCTGGGAATATCGACATGAAAGATCTTCGGCAGCACTGTGAGCTGGCTTCGTGTAACGATAGGCTTTATACCCGGAATTATCGGCACCATAATGCCGGCTTCGCGACATTTGCGCACGAAAGAGTGGTATTTGTCATTGTCGAAAAACATCTGGGTGACGATATAGTCGGCGCCGGAATCAACCTTGTGCTTGAGCCATATTATATCCATATCGCCATTGGGCGCCTCGTCATGCTTCTCGGGATAGCCTGCAACACCGTAACTGAACGATGTTTCGGCAACGATTTCCATTGACGTGCCATCGAGAAACAGACCGCGGTTGAAATCATTGACCTGCGCAGCAAGCTCGCTCGCATGGGCGTGACCATTGTCGTTGGGTCTGAAAGATGACTCATGTTTGGCCTTGTCGCCGCGGAGCAGCAGCAGGTTGTTTATGCCGAGAAAATTAAGGTCAATGAGAGCATATTCTGTCTCTATTTTGGAGAATCCGCTGCATATAATGTGGGGCACGGCGGGAATACCGTAACGGCTCTGGATAGCTGCGGCAACTGCTACGGTGCCCGGGCGGGCACGCTCGCTCACCCGCTGGTACAGACCGTCGGGAGTGCTTTTGTACACCATCTCGCTGCGATGGGTGGTGATGTTTATATATGCCGGACCAAACTCGCGCATGGTGTCAATATTGGCAAACAACTGCCCTATGCCTCTGCCTTTGAGCGGGGGCAATACTTCTATTGAAAAGCATTTGCCCTTGTGTGACTGTATAATCTCTGGGATTGTCATGACGTTTTGTTACTATCATGGCAAAGTTAGTCATTTCCCGCGAAATAGCCATCACTCTGATGCTTATTCGTATGCTTTAGCCTTCGATGTGGCGGAATAGGTCGTGGTAGCTTTTGACGGTGCCGAGGCAGGTGAGGATGTCGCCTTTTGCCGCCTCGGTGTCGGCAATGTCGTTGCTGTCGACCAACTGCAGGTGCCGGCGCTCGATGCCGAGCATGTTGCGGCTGCTGACCGGCCGGGTGAGGGCTACGAGGGTCATGCCGTAGGTATGCTCGAAGTCTATGGAGCCGTATTTCATGCCTATGAAATAGTCGGGGACGGCAAATTTGAGGATATAGTTGTCGTCGTCAATCTTCAGGCTTTCAATGGCAGACCCGAGCCCCATCTCATGCACGAGGTCTTTTGCGGCGCGCTGCTCGGGGGTGAGGATGCGGTCGATGGCGAAGCCTTCGAGTATTGATTCGTGGAGCTTGTCGATTGCTCGGGCGAAGATATGCTCCACGCCGAGTTTCTTGAGTATGGCTACGGTTTTGATGCTCGCTCCGAAGTTTTCGCCGATAGCGACTATCACCAGGTCGACATTTTTGAGGGGCAGCACGCTCAGCGACAGCTCGTCGGTGGAGTCGATGATGTAGGCTGTGGAGATATAGTCCTTGATCGACTCTACGAGACTGGGGTTTACATCTGCACCGATTACTTCGTGGCCCATGTTGGTGAGATCGATGGCGAGATTGGACCCGTAAATGCCTAAGCCTATGATAAGATAACGCATGATAAGGTGTGTTTATTTGTCAGTTGATGATGATGCTGTCGGCGGGGAAGGACACGGCGCTGTCGTGGTGGCGTCCGGCAATGCCTGTGAGGAGGGATATTATGCCGACTCTGCCGAGAAACATCGCGGTGCATAGCAGGATTTCGGAGGCATCGCCGAGCTGCGGAGTGGCGCCGAGTGAGGAGCCGACGGTGAATAGCGCTGAAGATGCCTCGAATAGGAGCGATCTGGTGGAGATTTCAGGCTCCAGCAGCAACAGGGTTATAGAGTAGAATGTATATGAAAGAATTGACAGCGCTACCACGGCGTTGGCGCGACGGATAGAGAATATGGCGATAGTGCGTTTGAATGCCACGACTTTGCTCCTGCCCGTGACAATGGAGCGCAGATTTAGGATTATCGCCGCAAAGGTGTTGACTTTTATGCCGCCGCCGGTGCTCTGCGAGGCTCCTCCTATCCACATGAGGAAAAGTACCATAAGCAGGGTAACATCGAGAAATCCTGCGGGATTGACGGAGGAGAAGCCTGCGCTTCGCGGGGTGGTGCTGTTGAAAACCGACTGGGTGATTTTTTCAATCGCTGACATGCCCCGCAGAGAGTTGTCATTTTCAAGCAGCCCGAACCCTACAGCTCCGATGATGAACAGGGTAAAAAAGGTGACGAGCACTATCTTGGTATTCATATTGTAGGGGTGGACAATACGCAAGTCGACACTGCGGTGGTGAAGTCTGTGCCACTCGCGCCGCAGATTGCCGAAAACGGCATCCTTGAAGTTGACGAGTATAGGGAAGCCGATACTTCCGGCGATTATGAGAATAGAAGTAATCCAGTAGATGGATATGTTGCCGTGGAGCAGCAGGGGATTGGCCATGCCATCAGGCAGAGTTGAGAATCCTGCGTTGCAGAATGACGACAGGCTGTGAAACAGTGCGAAGACAATCTCGTCGTTGGGCGTTGGGCCGAGAGTGCCGGCTATGGAGAGGTATATAAAAAATGCGCCTATAAGCTCAACCGTGATTGTGACCCCGAGGATGTAGAGCAGGGTGGGCACCAGGGCGTTCATGGACTTGGAATAAATCATGTCGCGCAGCAGCAGCTGATTGTAGATGGATGTGTTGCCGCTGAAGAAGAGCGCGAAGAAGCTCGTGAAAGTCATCACCCCGAGTCCGCCTATCTGGATTAGTATAGCCAGGATGGCAATGCCCATAGGTGTGAAGTGGACAGATATGTCGACAGGGGTCAGCCCTGTGATGCAGACGGCGCTGGTGCTGACGAAGAGAGCGTCGATATAGTCGATGCCGGTATATGTGCATTTTGGGAGCATCAGCAACAGCGAGCCGATGAAGATGAACACCAGGAAGCTGCCGCTTAGGAGTAGAGACGGGTTTGTGCGCCGCCCCACTGAGCGCATTATGCCGTAGCAGAGCGTTAGGGCCGAGTAGATGCCGAGGGCGGTGTATAGAAATGTTGCGCTGTAAAGAATGCGTTCAAGGAATGGAATCCATGGGTGTTCGGGATGCGGATATATCCATGGCAGCAGGGTTATGAGCATAGCTATATCAGCAATCCATTTGAGAAGACGGCTTGTGCGCATGGTGTTTCTGAACCGGAAAGTCAGGTCGAAGAGCACCCTTGCGGCGAAAACAGCCTGAATAATCCGCACTATTTTGCGCAGCTTTCTGATTTCGTCAGGCGAATTGTCGTAGCCGAAGTGAATAATGGCGCATGTAACAAAACCAATCGCTCCGATGAATGCGAGGATGCCTAAAACTGATGATATGATGCGGATGACATCGCTGCTCCGGTGAGTGAAGCGGTTGAACGATGTCACCATCAGGCTGACTTTTTTCTTGAGCAGTGATAATATGTTGGCTGGCTCTGACATTTAGTGAGGTTGTCAGCTTTATAACGCCTCCGGATTTGATTTGGTTATAGAAGCAGTTCAGTCTTTTTCCGACAGTTCAAGCCAGCGCATCTCCTTTTCGTCAATGAGGTCTTTGATTTCCTCATATCTTGCCGACGCTTTCATTATTTCGTCGGGAGAGCCGCCGGAATTGAAAAGTTCTTCAAGTTGACTCTTCTCTGCTTTAAGTTGCTCAAGTTCGCGCTCAAGCAGCTCGAACTCCTTGCGCTCGGCAAATGTCTTGCGCTCTTTGCGAGGAG
>JAIDJW010000065.1 GCA_029052015.1 Paramuribaculum sp.
ACCTGCAGAATATCTGTAAGAAACGTCTTCAAGATTTATCATAACTCGTTTTTTTTACTTATTATCAACCGGCACAACACTGAATCCCTCTTTTTTAAGAAGCGATAGCAGTCCTTTTTCACCGGGAAGATGACCGGCTCCGACAGCAACGAGCACACTCGTTGAAGGAGTAATCTTTTTCAGCTCTGCCACCCAGTTGGCATTGCGGTCATATATCAGCTTGTCAGCCAACTCCTCGTCCATTCCCAGTTGCGGGTCATGCATTATCACAGCCAGCTCTTCCAGATCGCCTTTCATATAGGCATCCGACAGTTTGTGAGTCATTTCAATGGCTTTGTCGTCATAACGCACAGCTTTCATGAGATCCTTTGCCTGCTCGGCTATCGAGCTTCCGTAAAGAAGATTTGTCTGAAACTCCATTGTCTCGAACCCGCCGGTAGACTTGCCGAGCGAACCGGCGAGAGCCTGAATGGATGTGTCAAACTGCTGTGCAGGATTAAATCCGGGCATCGCCTGCATATTTTGCAGCACGGCTATCTGGGAGGCAATCGCTGCAGGTTTGAGCATAGCCATCTGGTCAATAGTAGCCATACCGTTAAGATATTTGCTGATAACGGCTCCTACTGAATCATATTCTTGCTTGGTGAGCACCACATTGAGTGTGCTGTCGGCCGGCGCCATCATCACAGCCATCATTTTTTGCTGCATATCGGGAACGCTCATTTCTGACATATCCACTTCTCCGAAAACCTTATCTACTCCAGCAATAGCATCTCTCAGACCGGCAACGCTGTCAATCATGCCTGCCGGAGCGACATGGTGTGTTCCTACTATGTACGAAGTCTTCTCTGAACCGGGAGCCGTGACTTTCCACAGCAACTGGGCATTTGCGCTGAAGGCTGCGGCTACAACCGCTAATGTGACAAATACTTTTCTCATAAAAATAGTTTTTGATTATTACTCTTGTTTTAGTGTTGTACTCATGTACCACACCGCAAAGGTATATATCTTCATTTTAATACACAAATATTTTACAAGAAAAATACCGTAAAGCTTACAACAGACAGGATACTATGCGCAATAAAGCATTGTCCCGCAATAGCTTATACACTATTGCGGGACAATGTTAAATTATAGACTATCTATAATCTTCAGGCGTTTTTCACCTTGTCGACTATAGCCTTGAAAGCTGCGGGGTTGTTGAGAGCGAGGTCAGCGAGCACCTTACGGTTGATTTCGATACCTGCTTTGTGGATAAGTCCCATGAGCTTTGAGTAGCTGAGATCTTCAAGACGCGCAGCTGCGTTGATGCGCTGAATCCACAGAGCGCGGAAGTTGCGCTTCTTGTCCTTACGGTCGCGATATGCGTAGGTAAGACCTTTTTCCCAGGTGTTTTTGGCAACGGTCCACACATTGCGGCGGCATCCGAAGTAACCACGGGTGAGTTTTAAGATTTTCTTTCTGCGAGCTCTTGAAGCTACATGATTTACTGATCTTGGCATTGTCTGATAATTTTTGGATGTCAGCGGCCGTCTGGCTCTTGTGTGCTAAACATCCGGTTAGTGAATGTTTTTATAAAATCACGAGTTTTACAACTGGATTGCGGAAAATCTCTGCTTACTTGAGTGCGAGAAGTGAAAGAACGCTGTCACGGTCACACTTGGCAACAGTTGTGAAGTGAGTGAGATTGCGTTTCTGCTTCTTGGTCTTCTTTGTAAGAATGTGGCTCTTGAAAGCATGTTTTCTCTTGATTTTTCCTGATCCGGTAAGGGCGAACCTCTTTTTGGCACCGGAATTAGTCTTAATCTTTGGCATTTGGGTTGGTTTTGTTAATTAATCGTGTTTATAAGTGTTATGCCGTCGGCTGACCCGCAACCTGTGGCAGATTATAAATGCTTCTTATTTTTTCTTAGGCGATATCATGATTATCATTCTCTTGCCTTCAAGCACCGGCATCTGCTCCACTTTGCCATATTCCTCGAGGTCGTTGGCAAATCTCAGGAGAAGCACTTCGCCTTGTTCCTTAAACAGGATTGAACGACCCTTGAAAAACACGTATGCCTTCACTTTGGCGCCTTCCTGCAGGAATCCTACAGCATGTTTGAGCTTGAAGTTATAATCATGGTCATCTGTCTGGGGTCCGAAACGGATTTCCTTTACAACGACCTTGGTTGCTTTGGCTTTCTGCTCCTTCTGACGCTTCTTCTGCTGATAGAGGAATTTCTGATAATCCAGAATCTTACATACGGGAGGCTCGGCAGTGGGAGATATTTCGATGAGATCAAGCCCCTGCTCTTCGGCGATGCGCAGAGCCTGCTGAATGGGATAAACGCCTACCTCAACATTATCGCCAACAAGACGCACTTCCTTGGCGCGAATGCGCTCGTTGGTTGCGTACGGATCCTTGTTGTTGGGTGCGTTACGGTCGCCGCGTCTCGCAGGAGCGGCATTGTTCGGTCGTCTGGGACCGGGAACAAAAGGTTTTTTCTCCATCCAGAGGGTTTATTGGTTAATCATATCTTCGACTTCTTTAGCCAAATCAGCTGCAAAGGTAGCAATTTTAACCGTACCTTTATCACCTTCGCCCTGTTTTCTTACAGAAACTTCACCATTTTCGGCTTCTTTTTCACCAACAATGAGCATATAGGGTATTCTTTTGAGCTCATTATCGCGAATTTTCTTGCCGATTTTTTCATTTCTGTCGTCAACAGTAGCGCGGATATCTGAAGCGGCGAGCTGCTTTGCGACCTCGTAGGCGTAATCGTTGAACTTCTCGCTGATAGGAAGCACCACAGCCTGGTCGGGAGCAAGCCACAGAGGGAATCGACCGGCAGTGTGCTCGAGAAGCACTGCCACAAATCGCTCCATTGATCCGAACGGAGCGCGGTGAATCATTACCGGACGGTGCTTGGCGTTGTCAGCGCCGGTATATTCAAGCTGGAATCTTTCGGGAAGATTGTAGTCGACCTGGATTGTGCCGAGCTGCCAGCGGCGACCGATAGCATCCTTGACCATAAAGTCAAGTTTGGGACCGTAGAAAGCTGCCTCGCCAAGCTCTGTGCGTGCGTTCAGACCTTTTTCGGCGCAGGCTTCGATGATAGCGGTTTCGGCAAGGTGCCAGTTTTCATCGCTACCGATGTATTTTTCCTTGTTGTTCGGGTCGCGCAGAGATATCTGTGCCTCAAAGTTTTCAAAC
Organism: Paramuribaculum sp.; assembly: GCA_029052015.1. Lineage (GTDB taxonomy): Bacteria > Bacteroidota > Bacteroidia > Bacteroidales > Muribaculaceae > Paramuribaculum. Next base: position 3,197 of record JAIDJW010000065.1, read on the forward strand.
TTAAGCGCCTTGAAGATGTAGAAAATGATATCCATCACCTTGAGGAACTCGTCTTTTATCTGATCGGGAGCACAGAATATATGCGCATCGTCCTGCGTAAATCCGCGCACTCGTGTCAGACCATGAAGCTCACCGCTCTGCTCGTAGCGGTAAACCGTGCCGAACTCCGCAAGGCGGAGGGGCAGCTCGCGGTAGCTGCGGGGAAACGCCTTGAATATCTCGCAGTGGTGAGGACAGTTCATCGGCTTGAGCAGATATTCCTCACCTTCCTCGGGAGTATGAATCGGCTGGAAAGAGTCCTTGCCATACTTAGCATAGTGACCCGAGGTGACATACAGCATCTTATTGCCTATATGCGGAGTGATTACCTGCTGATAGCCGTACTGTTTCTGTATTTTGCGAAGAAACTGCTCAAGTCTGTCGCGGAGAGCGGCACCTTTAGGCAGCCACAGGGGCAGACCCGCACCCACGTTCTGTGAGAACGCGAAAAGCTCCATTTCTTTGCCGAGCTTGCGGTGGTCACGTTTCTTTGCTTCCTCAAGCATCTGCAGATACTCTTCGAGCATTTTCTGCTTGGGGAATGTGATGCCGTAAACACGCACGAGCTGCTGACGCTTCTCATCGCCGCGCCAATATGCACCGGCAAGCGACATCACCTTTACTGCCTTGATTGGAGCGGTGTTTGCAATGTGCGGTCCGCGGCAGAGGTCGGTAAAAGCGCCCTGGGTATAGGTGGTGATGGTGCCGTCGGCGAGTTCATCGATAAGCTCGCACTTATACACCTCTCCCCTGTCGCCAAACATCTTCAGGGCATCTGCCTTTGATATGTCGCTGCGAACGATAGGACTCTTGGCTCTTGCGAGCTCAAGCATTTTCTTTTCGATTTTAGGAAAGTCTGCAGCAGTTATGCTGTGCTCGCCCGGATCAATGTCGTAGTAGAACCCGTTTTCTAGAGCCGGACCGATGCCGAACTTCACTCCCGGATAAAGCTCCTGAAGAGCCTCGGCCAGAAGGTGGGCTGAACTATGCCAGAACGCATGCTTGCCTTCGGCATCCTCCCATTTGAAGAATTTCACAGTAGCATCTTCATCTATCGGACGGGCTATATCCCACTCCTGCCCGTTTACACTTGCGGCAAGAATGTCCTGCGCAAGACGCGGGCTGATGCTCTCGGCAATCTGCAATGGGGTAACCCCTGCCTCATACTGCCGGGTAGAATTGTCAGGAAAAGTAATGGTTATCATTTGTTGTTTTCGATTATAATCTATATAGGTGTTTGCAAATGCAGTGCAAAATTAGCAAAACTTTCTAAACAAACAGCCGGATAGCAGATTTATATGCCTCAGATTCTCTCGAGCTTGAACACAACGGGTCTTGTCGGATCGCCACAGGAGGCGAGAACTGTGCCCGTGGATGTAATAGCGCCCCCGCCGAAAGAGGATTCGGCACATTCACATAAGGCTGCCCACGCTTTGGGACACATCCGGCCGCGCCTATCTGCCGGCATTGCGCCGCCTAAATCAAATTCGCTGCTGAAACCGTCCATGAACACCGGACACGCTCCTGCTTCCGGATCATCAAGATAACAACTCTGCAAATCCTCGAAGCAGTGACGGCGCACCACTGTGACCCGACATCTTATGCGCGGTTTGGTCACTGCGGCTATGGCACCCCCCGGAGACATCCCCGCCAAAGCGGCCAAAGCCGATAGCCTGCAAAAATTTCTTCTGTCCATCTTTAGAGCTTGTTTTCACCACAAAATTACAAGGAATAGCACATCACGACAAAAAAAATGAATTTGATTGTAACATATTTTGTAATTTTACGTCTTAAGAGTGAATATGGACAAGAAACAATTCACATCCATGGCGCAAACTCTAAGGCCCCGAATTGTAGCACTTGCGCTCAGTCTTTGCGGCAACGACAGCGACGCGGAGGACATCGCTCAGGATACTCTGCTGAAAATGTGGAGCCTCGGCGACAAGACCGGCGAATACAGATCTGCCGAAGCCCTCGCTAAGGTGATTGCCAGGAATCTGTGCATAGACCTGCTGCGTGGACGGCGGATTACAGTCTCAGACATTGAATCTGTCATTGACGAGGCTTCTGCGGTTGACACGGATGCGCAATTGATAGCATCAGAGACGGCCAAAGAGACCGATGCCATACTCCGGCAGTTGCCGGAGACCCAACAGATAATTCTGAAACTGCGACATATCGAAGGGATGGAATATTGCGACATTGCCGAAATGCTCGGCACTACAGAAGGGAATGTGCGAACATCGCTGTCCAGAGCGCGACAACGTGTAAAAACTTTATTTAAAGAGAGAATATTATGAAAACTTATACAACAATAAGCGACCTTGACGCAAGAAGACTTACTGAAGCCTTTCTTGACGGGCAGACTTCTCTTGAAGAAGAACGAGCACTCTTCGCATATTATATAAAAGGAGATATCGCCGAAGATCTCGAAGAAAACCGTGAGATGATGCAGTGGTATGCCGCCGGGCTCAAACTTGATGAGCGGTCACAAGAGAAAGCGGCGCCGGCTCGAATAGGCAATCTTCTCAAAATATGGGTTCCTGTAGCAGCGGCGGTAGCTATAGTCTTGACTCTTGTGGTCAACCTCAATACCAATCATGATTACGGACTATCTGCCGAAGAATATGCGATGTACGAAGGGAGCTATATTATCCGCAACGGTAAAAAAATTACGAACCTTGCCGAAATCATGCCTGAAATAAAGGCCAACGAGGAATACAGCGAAAAACTTGAACATATAATAAGTGAAAACTCCGCTTCCTCCGACGACCTGCTGAAACAGGTAATATATACGGAGTATCCTTCGCCCCAACGCAGGCAAGATATCCTTAATTCTATTTATAATTAACAAACAATTCAATAGCTTCGAATTATGATTAGATTTATCACAGCAACCATTATCACGGCGGTAGCGCTGATGTGCTCCATGCCGACGGCGGCTCAAGCCAACCTCGACCGTCTGGCACAAAAATTTGAAAGCAGCCCGAATGCTGATGTGAGTTATGTGGAAAAACGCAATCCCTCCACCAAGCAGATTACCAATGTCAACATTACCATCGGTCTGACGGACACTCAGATAAGACAGGTGATTGAGGCCATCCAGAAAGACAGGGCCAAGGCCGACTCATACACAAACATCAAGGGCAAGGTCTATCAGCTGAAATATTCCGAGGGCGGCTACAACTCCACATATACCCTTGTTCTGGACACAAAGGCAAATGAAAAGGATGTGTGGATGTATGTCAACATGATTAGTCCGCCACTCAATCTGTTCAAGATTGAGAAGAAATACAATCCCTGAATCAGCCTTACTGAAATCAGATATATACAAGAGGCATGGAGCTTAGATGTGCTCCATGCCTCTTTCTTCTATAAACCAACTTTTCAGCACCGAAAACGTTATAATTTTAAATTATTGGGAACATCTATTTATTCCTGAAAAAAAGTTTTACACATAAAACACTTCTACAATGAACACCGCACCTCTTCAAGGAATCAAGGTAATCGATTTTACCGAAGTACAATCCGGACCTTCATGCACACAGCTTCTCGCCTGGATGGGCGCAGACGTGATAAAAATAGAACGTCCCGGTGTCGGCGACGCCACACGTAAGGAACTACAGTTTGACCCCGACTGTCCGAGCTACTATTTCCTTCAGCTCAACTCCGACAAGAAGTCTCTCGCGCTTGACGCAAAAACTCCCGACGGCAAAGCTATCCTCACCAAACTAATCAAGACTGCTGACGTATTCATAGAGAATCTCCATCCCGGAGCCATGGATAAGCTGGGATTCAGCTGGGAAGCTGTACACGCTCTCAACCCCAGGTGTATCTATGGCACAATCAAAGGATTCCCGGTATCTTCCCGCTACAAAGACCTGAAGGCATACGAGCCTGTTGCTCAGGTAACCGCCGGTGCCGCATCGACAACAGGAT
>JAIDJW010000066.1 GCA_029052015.1 Paramuribaculum sp.
TCGCTGTCAAGACCAAAGAGCTGAATATGCATCTTGAGCAGGTGCAGGATTTCACTCCGACACCTATGACTCTCGCAACTGAGATTTATTACAACGGAATTCATCCTTACACGGGAGAAAGGGTGTTTTGTGCTACGCTCCCCGAAGAAAAACTTGCGCAGCGCCAGTACTTTTTCTGGTATGACAAAACATATCGTCCGCAAATAATAAAATCACTGCAGCGCATCCGCCGGCCTGAGCTCATCGCACAGCTCTTTCCGGGCAGTGACAGCTACAGGAAAGGTAAAAACAACAAAAAACAATTTTTTTAACCATATCACTTTCATAATGAAACAAACCATTATTCCAATGGCACTTGCAATGATCGCAGCATCATGCACCACCGCCAATCAGGAGCAAAGCGAGATGATTGACAACTCCGGATGGCGGCCCGCAGACAAAAACTACACCATTGATGTGCTCGAAGCCCTCGGCAGAGTCGGCACGCCGAATGTTTCACCTGACGGCAAAATTCTTTACAGTGTTTCTTACGAAAGCGTCGAGCAAAACCGTAGCAACGCTGACCTTTATGTAATGAACTCCGACGGCAGCGAGAAATCGCGAATTACCGCCACTCCTGAAAGCGAGAGCAATGCGGTGTGGATAGAGAACGGCAAACGCATAGCCTTCACATCGCCCGTCGATGGCAAACCACAGCTATGGGTGATGAATGCTGACGGCAGTGACCGCAAAGCCGTAAGCAATGTCGAGGGAGGCATTGCCGGATTTCTTTTCTCGCCTGACGGCAAAAAGGTTGTGATGATTGGTTCCGTCAAGTACTCACGAGACGCAAAAGATATATATCCGGACCTGCCTCTGGCAACCGGACGCCTTATTGACGACCTGATGTATAAGCATTGGGATGAATGGGTCACAGAGATTCCCCACCCTCTTGTCGGCGACTTTGACGGCAGCAAGGTGACCGGTGTTACCGACATCATGGCCGATGAACCGTTTGAGGCTCCGATGAAACCTTTTGGCGGCATCGAATCCTTTGCTTGGTCGCCTGACGGATTGAAGCTCATATATGTGTCACGCAAAAAGACAGGAATGGAATATGCCCTGTCGACCAACTCAGACCTCTACATGTATGACGTAACTTCGGGCACTACAACAAATCTTACCGAAGGTATGATGGGATATGACACAGCCCCCGTATGGTCGCCCGATGGCAAGTATGTTGCATGGCTGAGCATGGAGCACGATGGATATGAGAGCGACAAAAACCGCATATTCATACTTGACACTGCAACAAACGAAAAGACCGACCTCACAACCGACTGGGACTATACCGCAAACGAACTGGCATGGGCAACCGACTCTAAGTCCATCTATTTTATTGCGCCTAAAGATGGTGTGATACCGGTATTCAATATAGCCCTTGACACCAAAGAGGTTAAGGTTGTGGCAGACGGAGTGTGCGACTATGAATCTCTCGCTCCGCTTGCCGACGGCTCAGTGCTGACTAAGCGCCATTCCATGCTGTATCCCAACGAGATTGTGTCGGTAAAAGACGGCAAAGTGACCCAGCTCACTGAAGTCAACACAGAAATTCTCGCTGCTGTGGATATGCCTACCGTTGAAAAACGTATGGTACCGACCACTGACGGCAAGATGATGACCACTTGGGTGCTCTATCCCCCTCACTTCGACCCGACAAAAAAATATCCTGCTCTGCTTTACTGCCAGGGCGGTCCTCAGAGCGCTGTGAGCCAAAGCTTCAGCTACCGTTGGAATTTTGCTCTCATGGCTGCCAACGGATATATAGTGATAGCTCCCAATCGCCGCGGTCTTCCCGGCTTCGGCACTGAATGGAATGCGCAGATTTCAGGCGATTATGGAGGTCAGAATATGAAAGACTATTTCAGCGCTGTCGATGACATGAAGAAGGAACCATATATTGATGCTGACCGCATTGGCGCTGCCGGCGCAAGCTACGGCGGTTTCTCTGTGTATTGGCTTGCAGGCCATCACGAAGGACGCTTTGCGGCCTTCATCGCCCACGCCGGCATATTCAACACTGAGGCCCAATATCTTGAGACTGAAGAGATGTGGTTTGCCAACTGGGATCTTGGCGGTCCGTTCTGGGATAAAAACAACGCTGTTGCCCAGCGGTCATTTGCCAACTCACCTCATCTCAGCGTTGACAAATGGGACACACCAATCCTGATTACTCACGGAGAATACGATTTCCGCATCCTGGCGTCACAGGGCATGATGGCATTCAATGCAGCCAGACTCAGAGGTGTTCCTGCCGAAATGCTTATCTTCCCCGACGAAAACCACTGGATTCTCAAGCCGCAGAACTGTGTTATGTGGCAAAGAGTATTCTTCCGCTGGCTTGACAAATGGCTCAAGCCCGAGAACAATAATGCACAGACATCACAAAACGAATAAACTTCTGCACAAATCACAAAGGCGCGGCAATTCGCCGCGCCTTTGTTTTTTCTATCATCATAATGTCTAAAGCTACACTAAAGAAAGCGCTTGCCGCCCTGACACAGGAACAGATTACCGAGATGGTGCTCGATCTGTATGCCGCGCGACCGGAAGCAAAAGAATACCTTGATTTTTGGGTTAGCGGTGATATTGACTCAAAAATGACAAAAGCCAAAAATGCTATCGCCAAAGAGATTGCACGGGCACAACGTGGTCGTCCGCGTCCGCGAATGACCAAAATAAAGCGATTTATAAAGGATATAGTGAGTCTTAACGCTGACTCCGAGGCGATAGGCGAGATAATGACTTTCTCAATAGAGCGGATGTGCGCAGTGGGCTCTGACAAATGGGTCAAAGAGTCAACACAAAAAAGCGTGGCAAAGCTTCTGCACGACACCCTGACATACATCCGCAAAAGCGGAATCTATGCGATTTTCATTCAAAGATTGCGCACTGCAATAGAAAGCATGAGCACAGACTACTGGTGGAGCCGCGATTTCCGCACCCTTCTCGAAGAAGAGATGAGAGAAACTTTGCTTGAGTACACCCGCCTTGAACAAACCCTCTGACACCTTATTATAATTAAGGTGTAAAATTTGTGTCTGCCGATTAAAATTGCTAACTTTGTAGTGAAATTTAGTATCTACCAATGGCAGAAAAAGAAGAAGAATATAGCGCCAGTAATATTCAGGTGCTTGAAGGATTGGAAGCCGTGCGCAAGCGCCCGGCGATGTATATCGGGGACATCAGCGTAAAAGGTCTGCACCACCTTGTATATGAGGTTGTCGACAATTCAATCGACGAGGCTCTTGCCGGATACGCCACCCATATAGATGTCACAATCAACGAGGATAATTCAATAACGGTAGTGGACAATGGCCGAGGTATCCCGGTGGATATGCACGAAAAAGAGCACAAAAGCGCTCTGGAAGTAGTGCTTACCGTTCTCCATGCCGGCGGCAAATTCGACAAAGGCAGCTATAAAGTCAGCGGCGGACTCCACGGCGTGGGTGTCAGCTGTGTAAATGCGCTCTCCACCTATCTCCGTGCCGAAGTGCATCGTGACGGCAAGCGCTATGTGCAGGAATACTCATGTGGCAAACCCACTACAGAACTACGCATTGAGGGCGAATGCTCCAATACCGGCACAAGCATAACATTCCTGCCTGACGACTCGATATTTACAGTCACCGTCTATGATTACGGCACTCTTGCCAACCGTCTGCGCGACCTCGCCTTTCTTAATGCCGGCATTACGCTGACCCTAACCGATAAGCGCGAACTTGACGCCGAAGGCACCCCCCGGAGTGAAACATTCTACTCCAAGGATGGCCTGAAGGAGTTTGTTAAGTACATCGACTCTAACAAAGAGCCCCTTATACCGGACGTGATTCACCTGAACACAGAGCGTCAGGGAATACCGGTTGAAGTGGCGCTGACCTATAATTCCACCTTTAATGAGAACGTCTACTCTTTTGTGAACAATATCAACACAATTGAAGGAGGCACACACCTCACCGGTTTCCGCCGCGGTCTCACCACAACGCTTAAAAAGTATGCCGACGACAATAAAATGCTTGAAAAAGCAAAAGTCGAGGTTGCAAGCGACGACTTCCGCGAAGGTCTTACCGCTGTAGTGTCCGTCAAAGTGATGGAGCCCCAGTTCGAGGGTCAGACCAAAACCAAGCTCGGCAACAGTGAGGTTATCGGCGCTGTACAGACCGCTGTGAGCGAAGCCTTGAGTACCTATCTGGAAGAGCATCCCAACGAAGCCAAGACTATTGTCAGCAAAGTAATTCTTGCTGCCCAGGCACGCCATGCTGCATACAACGCACGTGTGAAAATTCAGCGCAAAAGCCCTCTCAGCGGAGGTGGTCTGCCCGGCAAACTCGCCGACTGTTCCAGCCGCACAGCCGAGGACTGCGAACTGTTCCTCGTCGAGGGTGACTCAGCAGGCGGTACCGCCAAGCAGGGTCGTGACCGAGTTTTCCAGGCCATCCTTCCACTCCGAGGCAAAATCCTCAATGTGGAGAAAGCGATGGATCACAAAATATTCGAGAGCCAGGAAATCACCAATCTGTTTCGCGCTCTGCGTGTCACTATTGGCACTGAAGAGGACAGCAAAGAAGTCAATATATCCAAACTCGCATACCACAAGATTATCATCATGACCGATGCCGATGTGGACGGCAGCCATATAGCCACTCTGCTCATGACCTTTTTCTTCCGCCGTATGCGTCCCATCATCGAAAAAGGATATCTCTACCTTGCAACTCCACCGCTTTATAAGTGTACACGAGGCAAAATCGAGGAGTATTGCTGGACACAGACTCAAGTGCAGCAATTCATCGCCAAATATGGCGACCGCACCAAAGTGCAGCGGTTCAAAGGTCTCGGTGAGATGAATGCAGAGGAGCTGAGAGACACAACCATGTCGCCTGAACACCGTCTGCTTAAACAGGTTACCATCAATGATGCTGCCGATGCCGACCGCATTTTCTCCATGCTGATGGGCGAAGATGTCGGACCACGTAAAGACTTCATTGAAGCTAACGCCAACTATGCAAACATTGACGCTTAAGAATCCGGAGCATACCGCCGACCGGGTTCTATAAATGAGCGACTCCGCTCAACAGCACAATTTACAACACTGACACCGCCGGCTCTGCCACTCCTTAAATGATAAAGCGCAGAAAAGGCGGTGTCGCCATATAACAAAGAAAGCTTCTGAAGCGTTTGATTTTAAACAACCCGCTGTAATACAAAATATAACCAAAATGGCACGAAAACAATCGTCAGCAGGCCCAAAGAGCTCAGCCAAAGAACTCAGGACAAAAGTGCTGCAATATATAAGCAACCAGAAAAACAACACTTTCAATTACAAACAGGTAGCGTTTGCAATTGATGCCGACACTGCGGCTGCCCACAGGAGCATCGCCCTGATACTTGCCGAGCTTGCATTTGACGGCGATCTTATTGAGGTGTCACCGGGAAAATACAAAGCTCCACAACGGAGCAATATCGCCATCGGCACTTTCGTACGCCGCTCCAACGGCAAAAACAGCGTTGTCACTGACGATGACGGAGAATCCATATTTGTTGCTGAGCGTAACTCGATGCACGCCCTCAACGGCGACAAAGTGAAGGTGATAATCGCCGCACGCAAACGCGGAGCCGAGCCGGAAGCTGAAGTGATGGAAATTCTTGAGAAAAAGGAACAGACATTCATAGGCACACTGAGAGTCGAAAAACAATATGGCATACTTGTCACCGACTCAAAGTTTCTTGCCACCGACATACTTATCCCGCGTCAGAAACTGAAAGGCGGTAAAACCGGTGACAAAGCTATTGTGAAAATAACTTCGTGGGAGGATGAGGAAAAGAATCCCAAAGGCGAGGTCATTGATATTCTGGGTGTGACTGGAGAAAACACCACAGAAATGCACGCGATTCTCGCTGAGTTCGGACTGCCTTACCATTATCCCGAAGCTGTAGAGAAAGCCGCCAACAAGATAGATGCCGGAATTACAGACGAGGTCGTAGCCGCCCGCATCGATATGCGAAATGTCACGACATTCACTATCGACCCTAAAGATGCAAAGGATTTTGATGACGCGCTTTCTATCAGAAAACTTGACAACGGCAACTGGGAAGTGGGAGTACACATCGCTGATGTGACACATTACGTCACTCCCGACAGCATCATTGATAAAGAAGCGCAGAAAAGAGCAACATCCGTATATCTCGTCGACAGGGTTGTGCCAATGCTGCCCGAACACCTCAGCAACGGCATCTGCTCATTGCGCCCAGATGAGGAAAAGCTGACATTCTCGTGCATATTCGAGATGGACAATGACGCTAAAGTGCTTGATGCTAAAATTGCCAGAACGGTAACAAAAAGCAACCGTCGGTTCACATACGATGAGGCACAAAACGTCATAGAGACCGGCAAAGGAGACTATGCCGAAGAGATTCTTACGCTGGACAGACTCGCCAAAACACTCCGCAAACGTCGCTATGAAAACGGATCGGTTGAGTTTGACCGTGCAGAAGTGAGATTCGACATTGACGAAACCGGTCATCCGGTGGGAGTGTACTTCAAGGAATCGAAAGATGCCAACAAACTCATCGAAGAGTTTATGCTCCTGGCCAACAAAACAGTGGCCACAACAATCGGCAAACCGGCGAACAATAAGAAACCAAAAGCCTTCGTATACCGTGTCCACGACATGCCGGATCCCGGCAAACTTACGGATTTGTCAAAAATTGCCCGCACATTCGGATACAAAGTCAAGGAAACCGGTTCGTCGCGTGAAGTCAACCGCTCCATCAACCGCATGCTCGGTGATATAAAAGGCAAGGGAGAGGAAAATTTCCTGAGCACTCTAGCTATAAGGTCTATGGCAAAAGCCGTGTATACAACCCATAATATCGGGCACTACGGTCTTGCTTTTGACTACTATACCCACTTTACCTCCCCCATCCGTCGCTACCCAGACATGATGGTGCACCGCCTTTTGGAGCGCTATCTCGCCGGCGGCAGAAGTGTAAATCTCGAAAAACTGGAAGACCAGTGTAAACATTCCAGCGATATGGAGCAACTCGCGGCTAATGCCGAGCGCTCATCCATAAAGTATAAACAGGTGGAGTTCATGGGCGACCACATGGGCGAGGTTTACGACGGAGTCATATCAGGCGTGACTGAATGGGGACTGTATGTTGAGCTTAACGAAAATATGTGTGAAGGACTCGTGCCGGTGCGCGAACTCGCTGACGACTACTACGATTTTGACGAGAAAAACTATTGCCTTGTCGGACGCCGCAATAATGTCCGCTACCGTCTGGGCGATAATGTGAGGGTTAAGGTTGTGCGCGCCAATCTTGAGCGCAAACAGCTTGACTTCGTGCTTATCGATGACCGCACCCGTCGCCCCGGAGAGGATGAAATGGGCAAGCCAGGAAGCGTTGCACAGGCACTTTCATCACGAAAAGAGAAAAAACACAAAGCCGACTCAAAACGCAAAACTCGCTCACATAAAAAATGACCGGAACTATCGAGATTGACCGCCTGCAGGTATATGCCAGTCATGGAGTTGCCGATCAGGAGCGCAAGGTAGGTAATATCTT
>JAIDJW010000067.1 GCA_029052015.1 Paramuribaculum sp.
GACAATCTTCGCTTCATCACTTTCACCGTCAACATCATGGCTGCCGTACACCGCCACAACGCGCTGTTAAAGGCATCAATCATGTCGGCCACAAACGCCCACCGTCTCGGCGCAAACGAAGCTCCCCCTGCTATCATTTCAATTTTTGCCGGGTCGCAGCTCGCAGAGGTGCTTTACAAAATCGAAAATTCGACAAACGCCGAGCTCGCCGATCTTGACAACCGCGAGGGTCTCAACCTAAATGTGTCGCAGATTCCGGAAATCACACTTGACACAACCGACCGCAACCGCACATCACCTTTCGCTTTCACCGGCAACCGATTTGAATTCCGAGCCGTAGGCTCATCCGCCAACTGCGGCGCCGCAATGATTGCCCTCAATGCCGCTGTTGCCGAACAGCTTATAGACTTCAAGACCAAGATTGACGCACGCATTGCCAAAGGCGAAACCCTCAATCACGCACTTATCGAGGAGATTCGCGTGCTGATAAAAGAGAGCAAGGCCATCCACTTTGACGGCAACGGATATTCCGACGAATGGAAGGAGGAGGCGGCACGCCGCGGTCTTGACTGCGAAACGAGCGTTCCCCTTATTTTTGACGCATATCAGCGCAGGTCATCGGTCGATATGTTCCGTACAACAGGAGTTTTCTCGGAAGTGGAGCTTGCCGCACGCAATGAAGTCAAATGGGAGATGTACACCAAGAAAGTGCAGATTGAGGCGCGTGTGCTCGGCGACCTCGCCATCAATCATGTGATACCGGTAGCTATGCGTTACCAGTCAATCCTTCTTGACAATATCACCAAGATAAACAGCATTTTCAGCGCTGAAAAAGCCGAAACGCTCGCCGAAACCGACATTGCCACGGTTGAAAAGCTCGCCTCACACATGAAAGTTATCCGTGAGGAAGTAGCCGCGATGGTTGATGCGCGCCGCATCGCCAACCGCATGGATAGCGAGCGCTCTAAAGCAATCGCCTATCACGACACCGTAGTTCCCCATATGGAGACAATCCGTTACCACATCGACAAGCTCGAACTCATGGTCGACAACGAGATGTGGCCTCTGCCCAAGTATCGCGAACTACTCTTCATCCGCTAACTCCCTCAACACAAACAGCATGGAGCAACCCCGTCCTCCCGGAGTTGCTCCATTTTTCGCATTTGTAATTATTGGCGTAAGTCAGGAATAAAAGCTATCTTTGTGATATAATCTTAGCAGTATTATGGGTTTAAACACAATTAGTGGTGATATTAATGAAAAACCTTTTCGGCAGAGCAAAATTCAACACCATGAAAGAACCCTCATACGCCGCAAAAGCCGTGACAAGCGCGCCTACCCTATATCCAAAAAGCCATGAGAAAGACCATTGCCTAAAAAGTGGAACTTAGCACACTCCGTCAGGAGTGGCGAGATAATAACGCGTCAGTGGAGCGAAGCGAGACTACGCGATTAGGCGCTCCCCTCCCCAAAAAGACCCCTTGGGGTCGCGAGATAAAGAGAGCACCAGCGATTACGGAGGCGGCGTTTTTTAAACGCCGTTACAACCGTTGCGGTCGCGAGAAGATATTGGGACGGCGCTTTCTTTGTAACGATGAGCAAGCATCGCCGCAACAAAACGGGGGGGTCTTTAGCGATTTTGCCAAGGGATAAAAAGCGGCAGCGCCGCAAAGAGTTGCATGGCAGCCTTACTGACACCCCGCAGAGCGCTGCGGAGCCGCGATATTTGCTGGCGCAAGCTTTTATGCTACAGCGCCACCATGAAGCTCACGACTACACTGCCGTTTCTTCCACGCCTTAAAATTCCGCTGGTCGGTCAGTCGCAGGCGCGGGCGTTGCGCTTGAGGCCGTCGAGCTTGGCGCGCTTTATGGCACTGCCCTTGAATAATGCAGCATACTCATCGTGCTCCATATTCTCAACCGTCTCTTTAGTAAGCTCAAGAAGCGCCGGACGGGGCAGAAATTCCGGGAGAGGTTCAGGGGCAGGCTCTGTACGGTTGTGGGGGCAGGCGGTCTGGCACATATCGCATCCGTAAAGCCGGTTGCCGAGGCGTGTCCCTTCGGGCAACTCTCCCCTGTGCTCGATAGTAAGACACGACAGGCATCGCCGGGCATCTACCAAAGTGCCCTTACCGGATTTGTCATCGACAAGTGCGTGGGCCGGGCAGTACACAACGCACCGGCGGCAGTTGCCGCAATTTAATGTGCACGGCTCGTCTGCCGGCAGTTCAAGAGTTGTCAGTATTGTTCCGAGAAAAAAACAGCTCCCGGCGCCGGGTATTATCAGCAGCCCGTTGAGCCCGATGCAGCCGAGTCCGCTCCGCACTGCCCAATAGCGCTCGCGAAGCGGCGCGGTGTCAACGCACACACGATATTCTCCACCATATTGCTCTTTTAGTTTTGTACAGGCGATGTCAAGCCGCCGGCGCAACACGTCATGGTAGTCATCGCCTAAAGCGTAGGACGCGACGCGAAGCACACCCGGTCTCCACTTTATATCCGTAGGGCGTGGATAAGCAAAGGCGCAAACGACAACAGACTTTACACCGGGGAGTAACCCGTCGGGATTCTCACGCAGACCGTTGTTGCGCTCCATGTAAGTCATGGAAGCATTGTAGCCTGCCTCCAGCCATCGGTTATAAGTATGCACTGCTGTAAGCTCTACGCTGCCTGCGGAGGCTATACCGAAAGAATAGGCCCCTACCTCAGGCGACTGAAGTATGGCTTTAAGTTCCGACCGATTACATAGGCAATGCGAGAAACTCATATCCTTGCTCCTTTAGCCATTCTATGGATGCGGGAAGCGCCTTGCGCAGGTTGGCCTCCGCCTTGAGAGAGTCGTGAAACACTATTATAGAGCCGTCTCTGGCATATTTCTTCACGTTGCCGAAAACAGCTTCCCAGCTCAGACGCTTGCTGTAGTCGCGGGTCACAAGGTCATACATCACAATATTGTAATGCTTCTTTATAGCTCTTGCCTGCTCCCAGCGCAAAAGTCCGTGAGGCGGACGGAAAAGATTACTGTCGATATAGGCGGCGGCTTCGGTGATATCGCGCATATACTTCATTGACCGGACCTTAAATCCCTGAAGATGGTGCATGGTGTGGTTGCCGATGCTGTGCCCCCTACGCCTCACCTCCTCTACAAGCCCCGGATTGCGCCTTGCATTGTCACCTACCATAAAAAAGGTAGCTTTTATATTATAGGTGTCAAGCAAGTCAAGCACCCAGGGGGTGACTTCGGGTATGGGGCCGTCGTCAAAAGTGAGGTAAACGACTTTTCGCCGATTTCGGCGCACCCGCCATATCGCCTCCGGGAAAAGGAGGCGATAGAAAAGCGGTGGCTGTTCAATCAGTCGCGCCACGTCAAGAGTTTATTTTGCGCTCCGTTGCTGAAACGCAGCCATTCGCTGAGTGTCGACCCCAAGCTCCTCAAGATGCTTTATCATCTCCTGGGCGCTGCCGCCTGCCTGCACATAGCTGCTCAAGAGGCTGTAAAGATATATCTGGTCAATATATTTGTCATTGTTCTGGAGACTCTGGTACTGTGAAGGCGACAGACTCTGATAGTACACAACGTTCTTGGCATAGCGTTCTATCTCGTCAGCAATAATCCTGATTGCGGTGTCTATATCGTCATCATTGCCGGTAATTTCACCGATATGCATGTATAGTTCGCCGACACTCTGACCTATCTGAGGCGAATATGGCATTGCGGCTGTCGGCAACTTTTCGCGCATAAGGTCAAGAATCTCGCGGGCCTTCTCCGCACTGCTTGTACGGAGAGCGGGCAATTCCTTACGCGAAAGGTCGGTGAGATATGTGCCGGCAGAGTCGCGCTGAAGCATCTCTTCTGCTTCATATGCCTGACGCACATATTCCGTGGCGAGGTCTATCATCGCGGAGCGATGGGTGGTGACCATGCGGCGCACAGTCTCGTCAAGATAAATCTGCGAAGGATCGGTCACTTTGTCAAGACCGCCCCATGCCCAGCGCTCGGTGATGTTGCGATACATTTTGTCGAGATTCACACCGACTTCATCATTGGGATTCTTTATAGGGCCGACTTCGTATGCGAGTCCGGTGCTGCGCAGATATGGTGACAGACCGAGATAATACCTGCCGGGCACGGTCATAGCGAAATAAACCGGGCGGTTCCAGCCGTTTGCCGCCGATGTTGCAAGCATATCTATCGCCATGGTCTGGCTCAGGGTCAATCCGCGTGCATCAGACATATTGACGGGGATGATATCCTCGGCGGCCGCAGCTTCCACAGAGGTTATGCGGTCTGCCTTTATCATTGCCGATGTATCGACAGGAATATACATATTGGCATACTTGAGTATCGGAGCGCCCCATGCATTCTGACGCGACTCCGGCGCATAAAGGTTGCGGAGCGCGGAGATGGCATTGACCGGTGTTGTGTCCGGCTCCACAATATAGGAGTATTGCAGACCATCGTATGCATAGTCCTTGGGCTGTGCCTGCATATCAATGCCGGGAGCCTCGTAGGAGGGACGGCGCACCTGATCGACATACCATGAGGTGGTGAGATACGACAGATTCACTACCTTGACATCAGTGCGTGTGCCTTCCACCTCCTGGGCGTACCACAAGGGGAAGGTGTCGTTGTCACCGTTGGTGAATATTATGGCATTCTCGTCAAGTGAATTCAGATAATTGTTGCCAAAATCTCTTGTCGTGTATCTGTCAGAGCGGTCATGATCATCCCAGGTCTGCGATACCATCTGCAAGGGCACGATGAGACCGATGATGACACCGACAACAGCTCCTATCATGGAATTTCGCTCCGCTTTCTTTTCATTCGGCACGAAATTCTTCTGATTCCTGGATGGCTTTTCTTTCAGGATATTTACGAAAAGGCGCCATACACCGGCAACACCCATGCCAATCCAGATTGCATACGCATAGAATGAACCGGCAAATGCATAGTCACGCTCGCGGGGCTGCACCGGAGTCTGGTTAAGATACAGCACAATTGCTATGCCTGTCATGAAGAACAGGAAGAACACCACCCAGAACTGCTCGATGCCACGCTTGGAAGTGAACGCCTGCCATCCGAGACCGATGATGCCGAGCAGAAGCGGCAGCATATAGAACACATTGTGTCCTTTGTTGCCCTTGCCATAGTCATCAGGCAGCAGTGACTGGTCGCCCAGCCGCAGATTGTCGATGAAAGGTATGCCGCTTATCCAGTTGCCCTGATTCACCTCGCCGTTGCCCTGAATATCATTCTGACGTCCTGCAAAATTCCACATAAAGTAGCGCCAATACATGTGATTGAGCTGATAAGTGATGAAGAACTGGAGGTTTTCGGCAAAAGTAGGCTTGACAAGAGGCACTTTCTGGAGCGGTGTGCCGTCAGAATTGACATACACTGTTCCATCTACAGGACGGCCGCGCATTCCTATCCACTGGCGGTAAGCCTCCGGATGAGGATCCTGACTGCTGTATATGCGCGGGAAGAGCATATTCAGCTCCGGTGTCATCTTGTATTCTTTCTTATAACCGGTGAGTTTATATCTGTCAGGCTCGTCCGGCGAGGTTTTGACCTGCTTGGCATATTCGGCACGACCTTCAGTTGTCACAGGATGAGTGGCACCGTCACGTACTTCATATACGGGCTGCGAGTTAAGCGTCATGCCGTAGAAAAGCGGACGGTCGCCATACTGCTCGCGGTTGAGGTAAGACGACAGAGCGAAAACATTGTCCGGGGCATTCTGATTCATCGGAGTATGAGCGGATGAGCGGATGAGCAGAAGCGCATACGATGAATAACCGATAAATATAACGAAAGCGCTCATCACAACCAGGTTGAGAATGCGCACAGGCAATTTCTTGCAATATATCAGCCACGCGCCGAAAGCGACTATAAGCAATGCGGCCACAAGAAGATTATCGCCGATAAACAGCATGCCGCTCAGAACTACGCTAATAAACACCGAAAGGCGTATGCGCAGCAGATTGTTCTGGACGTACAGCTCACGGATTGCCCACACAAATGAAGCGACAAGAAGCACTGTGTAGAGAATGGTTCCGGAATTGAAACTCCAGTGGAACACATTTACGCACAATAGCTCAAAGTACTGGGCCACTTCGATAAATCCCGGCACAAGACCGTAGAGTATCAGCCCCACAATAACACACGATATTAACAATGCAACAAGCGATCCCTTTGCCGAAGTATCTTTCCATTTCCTGTAGTAAACCACAAGAACGATTGCGGGAATACACAGAAGATTAAGCAGATGCACCGCTATAGAAATACCGATAACGTATGCTATCAGCACAAGATATTTGTCGCTGTGAGGCTTGTCTGCCCTGTTCTCCCATTTGAGAATGAGCCAGAACACCAAAGCAGTACAGAAAGACGAGAATGCATACACCTCACCTTCTACGGCCGAGAACCAGAAAGTGTCGCTCCATGTATAGGCCAGCGCTCCACACACTCCGGAGCCGAAGATTACAAGCATCTGCACAAGTGACACACTCTTTGAATCGTCTGCTACAATCAGACGCTTCACAAGATGAGTGATTGTCCAGAACAGGAGAAGTATCGTGGCAGCACTAAGCAGAGCCGACATTGTGTTGACACACGCGGCCACCTTGCTGACATCGCCTCCGGCAAAGTTTACAAAAAATCTTCCGGCAAGCATGAAAATCGGGTTGCCCGGCGGATGACCGACTTCAAGTTTGAACGCCTGAAGAATAAATTCGGGACAATCCCAGAAGCTCGCTGTAGGCTCTATAGTGAGCAGATAAGTCACTGCCGCTATAACGAAGCATAGCCAACCGAGTGCGTTATTGATGATATTATAGCGCTTCATTGTGCAAAATGTGGTAATAATAGTATTTCTTTGCTGTCGGACAGCTGACAATCAGACAGCGACTGCAAAGTTAGCCATTATATATGAACCCGCGAAAACAAAAAATCCTAAAATGCCAGTGAGCTTGTATGTTTATGAAAAATTTATTACATTTGCACGAATAAAGTCTCGAATAAAGTTACTTTCAGATGAATTATGAATAAACGCCAGTCAAGACTCACAATCATCGCAGACATTCTGCTCAACAATATAGTCGGAAGCCAGGAAGAGCTTCTTGACCTCCTGCGCCGCCGCAACTGCTCGGTGACTCAGGCCACCCTTTCGCGTGACCTCAAGACACTGCGTACTTCCAAAGTAGCTACAGAAATGGGAGGTTACCGCTATGTGATAGGCAACGGGCTACCCACTGACAAAGTTATAGAAAAAGCGGTCGACAAAGTTAGCAGGGTTGCCATAGAGAGCGTGAGTGTGAGCGGACAGATTGTTGTTGTGCGCACGCGCAACGGCTACGCCGGCGGGGTGGCATACGACATAGACGAGCTTGAGTCGCCGTACATCATGGGCACTATAGCAGGAGCCGACACTGTTTTTGTTGCCCTGACAGCCAATGCGCCTTATCAGGCCGTCTTCAAAGCCCTGAGTATGGTGCTTCCGGAAGCCATAATGAACAAAACCATTTCTGAATTCCAAGTATAAATCCAACATAAACCTGAAAAACAACATACCATGATAAAAGCTGGAATTGTCGGCGGTGAGTCAAATGCTGCCGGCGAACTGATAAGAATCCTCATAAACCATCCTGACGTCGAGCTCGCATGGGTTAGCGCTCCGGATGAGGAAGGCGAATTGCTTGCACAGCGCCACCGCGGTCTCACCGGCGAAACGTATATGCGTTTTTGCGGCGACAAGAATCCCGACAACATTGATGTGCTTTTCCTTTGTTTTGCCGAGGACGGTGACTCAGAGCGTTATCTCGCACGTCACACCTTGCCCGAAAATCTGAAACTCATCGATATGTCACCTGATTTTCGCCTGCCTGCAGATGAGGAAGGCGAGTGGGTGTACGCCCTGCCGGAGCTAAATCGCAAGCCGCTTGTGCGCGGAGCTACCCGCGCAGCTATTCCGGGACCATTCGCCACCATAATGTTGCTTTCGCTTCTGCCTATGGCTAAAAATCTTCTGCTCAACAGCGACATTCATGTCAGCTGCGTATCTCCCTCTGCCTCTGAGGCCGACAGACCCGGCGAAGCTACTGTTTTACTCGAGCATGAGGAAATAGATGAGACACGCAAGGCTCTGAAAACTCTCCAAAACAGTTTTGACAGCAACATACGCCTTGTTGCTACCGCCGGAGGATGGGACACCGGTCTGGCTTCAAACATCTACATGGAGACTCCTATCAGTGAAGACGATATCAAAGACCTGTACGACACTTTCTATGAAGACCACGGCTTCACATTCCTGAGCGAAAACCTGCCCGATCTCGGTGAAGTGAGGGGCACAAACAAATGCCTGATGCATCTGGAAAAGAGCGGAAACACACTGATTGTTTCTGCTGTTATAGACGACACCCATAAGGGCGCCGCATCCGCCGCCGTACATGCCATGAATCTTATGTTCGGACTACAGGAACGCGTGGGGCTGATGCTTAAGGCATCCTCCCGATAAAAATGAATGTTTTACTCAATGACGTATCCGGGGAGCGATTATTCTCTCCCCGAGGTAGCGCGCAAACTCTTTTTTCATTTCATTTAGCTCCGCATGACTGCGCATAAGCTCCAATATGCGTTCATCATTTCTCGGCATCTCACTGCAGGCCTGCTTCATCTCAGCAACAATACTCTTTATGCGCAGCTCAATTATAGCCTCGCTGAGATTATAGTATGCCATCGGCACAAGGTCGCGCAGTCGGTCACGCTCAGTCTCTATTTTTGAATATTTGGTGTGAATCTTGCTTAACTGATGCTTCTCCTCTGCAAGTTCAAGCACTATCTGCCGTATAATCGAATTAGACGACGACGCCATCGCACGGGCGATATACAATGCGGTAAACTCTTCCATTTCCGCCCGGCACTCGTTGTCGACCCTCTCGTTGAGTTCACTCTCCTTTCGTTGTATATCAGCAAGGTCTACTGCCTCTGCCTTGATTCGGCTTATGCCTTCAGCCAGACGCTGCTTCTTTGAAATCTCTGATTTTTCCGCAAAAAGATTGTAGTCAGTAGTCCAGTGAAGAGATACATATTCGCTTATCCCGTCAAATACCAAAGCATACTCGGGAGTGGTGAATTCAATCCCGTCCTGAGCCATTTCGTTGCGGATATAATCAAGCACGTTGAAAGTAATCACCTGCGTTTCATCCTCGCCTACTGTATCTCCGAGATACATCATGCCGTATCTCACCACATATCTCAACAACTCGCGTTCGTATGGAGCAAGAAAAGCACTGTCGGCGCCAGAATTTCTGACCGGATCTATCCGCTCGGCCGGAACCGTCTCCACAACTCCGGTTTGCTCCAGCAAGCCGGATTCCCGCCGGATTTTTTCACGTTGTGCCTCGTTAGAATCTTTTTCAGCCTTCTCGGCAATGAATTTTGCCACCTGCAGCGCCAGCACCTTTTCGTCAATTGCAAGCATCCTGCTGCACTCCCCTATGTACACCGTGCGCATAATCTGGTCAGGAATAACCGAAATAGAACGCACGATATCCGTGATGACCTTAGTACGGGCAATAGGGTCGTTTTTAACTCCGTCAAGAAGGATTCGTGTTTTAAAAGCTATAAAATCACTCTCATTCTCATTGATATAATCGGCAACCTCCGTCGAAGAGTGTCCCTGGGCAAATGAATCCGGATCCTCTCCGTCAGGCAGAAGCAACACCTTTATCTTCATCCCCTCGGCAAGCAGCATATCTATGCCTCTCAACGACGCCTTTATACCCGCCGGGTCAGAATCATAAATCACCGTAACATTGTCGGTAAAGCGGTGAATCAGCCTGATCTGACCCTCAGTAAGCGAAGTGCCGGACGAAGCCACCACATTCTCCACACCTGCCTGATGCATTGAAATCACATCCATGTATCCTTCCACAAGAATACACTTGTCAAGTCTTACTATAGATGGCTTCGCCTGATAAAGGCCGTAAAGCTCGTAGCTCTTCTTGTATATCGTGCTCTCAGGACTGTTCACATACTTGGCTACATCCTTATCCTTGCGCAGAGTTCTGCCACCGAAGCCAACCACCTTGCCGCTGACCGTAAAAATAGGGTAAATCACGCGCCCGCGAAAACGGTCACGCCAACCACCGTTCTCACTCTTCACACAGAGCCCGGTCTCCTCAAGAAACTGCTCCTTAAAACCCGCTGTCACTGCCTCCTGGTACAGACTGTCACGCTTGTCAAGCGAGAAACCAAGCCTGAATTTCTTAATTATACGGTCATCAAGACCTCTCTCGCGGAAATACGCATAGCCAACAGCCTTACCCTCTGCGGTGTCAGTCAAATTAGCCTCGAATCTTTTCAGGGCAAACTCATTTACGGCCAGCAGGCTCTCGCGAGCATTCTCCCTCTCCTTCTCCTCAGCCGTGAGCTCATGCTCCTCAATCTCTATATTGTACTTCTTGGCAAGCAGACGCAGCGCTTCCGGATACGAAACCTGCTCTATCTCCATTATAAACCCTATCGGACTACCTCCCTTGCCGCAACTGAAGCATTTGCATAAACCCTTGCTCTTGCTGACAGAAAAAGAGGGTGTACGCTCATTGTGAAAAGGGCAGAGACCGATATAGCCGGAGCCCCTGCGCTTCAAACGCACATAGTCACTCACTACATCGACAATATCAGCAGCATCAATTATGCGCTGCACTGTAGCCGTATCTATTCTTCCTGCCATCCAAGAGCTTGTTTAAAACCTGATGTAAAACTTTTGCTTACCACAAAAGTAGTCATTTTGCAGGTATAAAACAAAAGAGCCGCGGCCCTGTGGGGTCGCGGCTCTCGGTTAAGGGGCGGTTACCTACTTTCCCGCTTTC
>JAIDJW010000068.1 GCA_029052015.1 Paramuribaculum sp.
ACATCTACGCCGCGGGACTAACCACGACTATATGCCTCTGGGTCGCATTATCATGCATGAGCCGGCACGAATACGTCAACATTTCATTTGACACGTCAAACCGGTTTGACCGGGTAAAGACCGCAGTGATAGATATGTCGGATTATATAAGCGAGGCTTCCGATGTCCTTGTGGATATGACTGAAATTATCGCAAACCTCACTAAATTCTGACTATGAAATATTCCTCATTGTTTTATATGTCATTATGCCTGATAGTTTCAGTGCTCATAGCTTGCGGAGGCAGTGGGCACGCAGGCAGAATGGGAAATCTGGCAGAGTTTGCCTACAACGATTCGATTGTAGGCAGAACCGCTGTAGAAATTAAGAAAAGTGATTTTACCGAAAAAAAGATACTCTCCATCGAACATCTGATGCCTGACATAGTAACCGGCAACAACGAACTGAAGATTATCAGCAAAAACGGTTATCTAATCATCAAATCGCTTCTGAAGGTGCAGGGAGAGCATCTTGTAACCATCCTTGACGAGAAAACTCTTGAAGAGGTGAAAAAAATCGCTCCTTTTGGTGGCGGACCGGAGGAATTTATGGATGTACGAGTTATCGAATCACACAATCCAGGCATATTAGCCTATCTCATGGACCCTAAGGACGAAGCACAGAGAAAGGTATGGGCTCTCAACGATGACCTCACGCTAACGGAACAATACAACTTCGATTTTTCCAAGTACAAGCAGCATTTCTGGTTAGGATGCGAGAATCCTATGCATATAGGCGGGGATTCTTTCCTGCTCGAACGCTATGCGAGCAACGGCAAGGGACTTCATGTTTATAATGCCGGCGATTCAACGCTGACCAATATCCTGAGCATGAATTTTTCAGATGATTTCGACAGCTGGTGGCTATGCTACCTCGGAAGCGTGGCTTATAATCCCGGACATAAGAGGATTGCATATGCATTTCAGTATTATGACCGTATCGTCTTTGCTGATATTGACGGTAAAAATCTGAGGACAGTGCAGCCAGGAGAGCCGGAGCGGATTAAGGCCAAAACACGCTCGGATATGTTTGAAAAAGGAGATCATACCGCCTACTATGGCGAAGTGATGTGCGATGACTATTATTTCTACGCCCTTTATCGCGGACACACGGTTTACGATCCGGCAAATGATGATAGTCTGTCATATTATATCGAGCAATTTGATATGGAAGGAAAGCCTGTGGCGAGATATAAGTTGCCGGCAGGCAAAACATTCAGAATCGGATGCGTTTCCCCGGGCGAAAAAGGTGTCGTTTACCTAATCAATATCAAGGAGGACGACTATCTGTATAAAGTGCGTCTCTTCTAAGAAACTGTTTAAATGGCTCCTTATTGCGGACGGGTCAGAACTCTGGACCAGTTTATGTCGCCGGAACCGTGCTCATCTGTGCTCCACCATATCAGCACCACTTTGCCTATGATGAATTTATAAGGTACAAAACCGATGTAGCGGCTGTCTCGCGAGGCCGCAACGTTGTCGCCCGCGGCAAAAAAGTAATCCTCCTTGAATGTGTATCTGTCGATAATGCTGTCGCCGAGAGTGACAGCGCCGGAAATAGAATCCATGCTTAAACTCTTCCGATTTTCCCACTCGATATAACGTTCGTAAAATCTCACATTGTGAGGCGTCATCTCAATGGTCATGCCGGTTCGCGGAATTATAAACGGACCGGCATTTTCTACTGTCCAGGTGGTGTCACCGGCGTATGTGAGGACCGGCATGTGCACTGAATACGGTTTGCCGAAATCTTGCCGTTCGCGTACCAATCTCCTGCGCATATCAAGCTGATTGTCGATATGCCCTACTGTAGAGTCAGTGCCGTTTACAACATATCTGCAGTTGACTATCGCCAGAGTATCGCCCGGAAGAGCTACGCACCTTTTCAGGTAATGGGTGGATACATCCTGCGCTATGGAATCGCCGTGGCGTGTAAGATAGGGGTAATTGAACAGCAGCAGGTCGTTGCGTTTCAGTTTTCCCAACGCCGGAATACGCCATATCTCATGATCATCGAGTTTTTTATCCTCCCACAAATTCAGAACCCTTGCGCCAAGAGCGGTCTTGTCAATCCATATCATATCGCCCGGCTTAAAAGTGGGCTGCATTGAATCGGAGGGCACATGACCGGTTGTGCCGACACACAGCAGCACAAAATACTTGAGAAAATAAAAACAGCAAACAGCCAGAAAGATATTTGCAGCCCAATCACAACTTATCCTTATAATTTTTGCGCATCGCGACTTTCGCCACCATGAGCGCATGGTTGCCAACACACGTTTATGTCGGTAAGGCAATTTCATTCTTTACGATGCGAAATTACTAAAATATTGCATTAGCATGAATGTTTTTATTTAATTTCGCAATGCGATACTACTTCTTTCGATGTCAAAGATAAACCGAAATATCAATGCACCAAGTGTCATACTTGCGCTCATCCTGTGCTTTGGCTTATGGGAGTGCGGCACCGGTATATTGCAGACATTCGGTTTTATTGCGAGCCGACATAGTCTTTACAGCGCCACCGGCACCTTTTATAATCCCGGTCCATATTGCGCTTTTCTTAGCATTATTATTGTAATAGCCGCCGGATGTATCATCAGCGCTAAAAACAGAATCATGGTATGGATATCCTGGCTATATCTGACCGGCGCAGTGTTTCTGCTGCCGGGCCTGATGGGACGCACCGGATGGATAGCTGCGGCGGCTGGCTGTATCTATATCTTCGCTTCAGTCTACAGGATTAATCTGAGCGGCAGGCGCAAGGTTGCTGCAGTGATATCCGGTGTTGTTCTTCTCGCAATCATCTGCTGCGGATTGTTTTTCTTGAAACCGGAATCGGCAACAGGCCGATTGTTTCTGTGGAAAATTGGCGCCATGACATTTGCCGACCATTTCTTTACCGGCATCGGATGGGATAATGTTTCCGGAGCAATCGGTCTGACTCAGGAGAATTATTTTGCTAATCATCCGGGAAGTGCATACGAAAGTGTTGCCGGATGTCCGGAATATGCGTTCAATGAATATTTGCAGATTGGAATAGCCTTCGGAGTCATCGGACTACTGATTTTTGTATCTCTGCCGGCTTGTGCAGCTTACTGCGCTCAAAAGGCACGTCAATTCAGCATAACCGGCGCATTAATCGCATCGGGGGTGGTTTGCTTCGCATCTTATCCGCTTCAGTTCAGCGAGTTTATCGCACTGTTCGGGGCATTATGCATCGCAGGCTTCATGTCGGGCAATTATCCTGCGAAATGGATGAAATACAGCTTCTCTGCGCTGACTTTGTGTCTATGCCTGCCGGCAATGTTTATTTATCACGGGAATACTCTTTCTGCACAGAATCACCGCCTTGTTTTTGATTATGGCAAAAGCTTAAGAGAAAGAGGCCTTTATGAAAAATCCAATGAAGTGCTGCAGCAAGGTGTTAGGATTAGCAGCGACCCTATGTTTCTAAACCTTATAGGACGAAACTGGCAGTCGCTTGGCAGCCGTGACAGTGCCGCTCATTATTTTGACCGCGCAGCCAACCGGCTTCCCGGCAGACTATATCCTCACTACCTGAAGTGCAAACTGCTTTTAGATCCGCGATGGTGCGACCCGGACTCATTTTTGGCGGTGTGCGACAGAGTTATTGAAATCAGACCTAAGATTGAATCCCCCGCAACACGAGATATGAAATCAGAACTCAAAGCGCTCAGGGACTCAATTATAAATATTAAAGAGCCATGCATAAAATAGCTGTTTATATCATTTTAGCCATATTGGTATGCTCATGCGCCGAGAGCGATGAAGCGACAATGCGCGATGTTTGCCGCCGCAATCCGGAGATGGCGCGTGTGCTCGAACACTACGCCGATGACGAAGAAGGCCTCCGTTTCGCAAAATTTCTCATCGCCGCATCGCCTGAAAACGGTGAAATCAGATATAACGGCTATGGCACATCGCGCATAGTACGCGATGACACTGCTCTGACTGCCGAATTTCTCATAGAAAACATAGAGCTTGCACGTGCAGCGCGCCGGGATTACCCATGGTGCGCAATGCTTAGCGATTCCGTTTTCATGAACGAAGTGCTCCCCTACCGTGTCAAGAACGAGCCGCTTGAAGACTGGCGCCCGCATTACTATAACAGACTGAAATCCGCCGCCGACTCCATTGCGGCAGCAGGAGGAGGCATAGCCGATGTAATTCAGTATGTCACCACCCGCTATCCAAAGACATATATAAAGGATGCTGGGTATTTGAGAGGCGATCTGCCATATTCTGTTGTAGAGAAAATGGGTGGAGGAGTATGCTCTCACATGGCTCTCAACGAGGCGCAGATGCTCAGAGCCATAGGCATAGCGTTTAATATCGACGCTTTGCCTTATCACGGCAAGGTGAACGGCGGACATTCATACAACAGTTATTATGATGAGAACGGTGAGTTTCATTTCATGTCGCCCTACGACCGCGACCCGGCGCGAAATGCTTGGATTGCGCCGAAAATGGTGCGCATAGTTTTCCGCTACCCTAAAACGATTGACGTTACCGAACTGTATTATCCTGTAAGGAAGGTTGAGCTGCCGCAGCCCGATATGTGCCTCGCCACATACAACCGCGCCAAACTCTATCCGGTGTGGAACGGTCGGAATGAAGGGGCTAAAAGCGTGTTTGATCATGTGCCTGTGAGCCTCTTGTATTTCCCGACGGATGCGGAGCTGAAGCCGAGCGCAGATGTGGCTCCTTTTATTCTTGAGACAGACGGCTCCCTGACGTTTCTTGACAAACCGGACACCGGTACAATGGCTGTTGACAGCATTCATATATATGATGTAAACCGGATTGAGAGAGTGGACTCCGCAGAGCTTTACACACTTTGGGGCTGGGAAAAAGGTGACTGGAAAAAGCTTGCCAACGGCAGGATTGCAAACGACTCAACCATCGGCTTCGGCGAGGTTGAGCGCCACAGGCTGTTTCTTGTAAAAGGATTTCGGGGCAATGCCGCTATCCAGCGTCCGTTTACAATCAATGATGACGGAAAGATTGACCGCTATTGAAAAGGAACCGCTATAAAAGTAAATAAGGCCGACTCACGTCGTCCTTATTTACTACAAACTAATATTAAGTAGCGGGATCGAGAATTGAACTCGAGACCTCC
>JAIDJW010000069.1 GCA_029052015.1 Paramuribaculum sp.
GTCATCGAAGATGGCTTTATCGCAGGATGATGCCAGAGCTGCGAGTCCTATGGCAGCCGCGGGGATCAAACTTCTGCTGCAGTTAAGATTCATAGCTTTATGTTGGTTTTATTTGTTATTATCTGATATTATGCTTTTGCACCGGGTATATGTTGTGGATTTCATGCTGAAATCTCGTTGTTGTCAAAAGAGGTGGACGGATGTCTGCCGTCGGTGTCTTCCGGGAAATCGAAATTTCCTGATTGGTTTTCTTTTCAAGGAGAGTGATGGGGGGGCGAGAAGAGAAAAAGAAACGGGGACTCTTGCAGTCCGGAGACATTCGAGTCCCCGTTTATTGTCAGGTTAAAATATGGGTTATATCAAATCGGCATCAGAGCTCTACCTTCTGAGTGGGAACGACTCTCCATGCGAGGATGTTGAGGCGTGCGGCAACATAGTAGTTGACATCGTCCTTCGGAGGAACAATAGGCTGAATGTTGGAGCGGAGACCGGTTGCGCGACCGGTGATTTTGCTTACTTCGATATTGTAGACATGGTTGCGGACAATACCGAGGTCACCACGTTTGAGGTGCTCCCAGTCATAGACTTTAGAACCGCCTTTCTCGATAACACAACGGCTCTCATCCCATCCAAGGTGGTGGACAGGGATATTGAAGAATGCGAGACCCTCGGAATATATCTCGAAGTTGCCGGTCATAGTCCAGAGGATGCGGTTTACTTCAGCAAGATTCTCGGTGGTTATTTCAACGTATCCTTTATTTCCGGCATCATCAATATTGCCCCAGTAATAAAGGTTGACACCTTCTGTCGGCTCCAGTAGCTGGAGGGTTACATAGCGACCTGCAACATGGGTTTCCTCACGCACAGCAGCTTTGGGGTGCTCCACAGTGAAAAGATTAGTACTTGTTGCAAGAGTACCATTCTGATCTGTGTATACGACATTCTGACGGGCTATGAGGGCTGTTTCTGCGTTAGCCTCAGTTGCATAGTACACATTGTTGTTTGCGTCGTAGTAGAATGTCTCTGCATCAGTTGCACCGTTTACAAGGTACTTGCCGACAATAACGACAGACGGAACAGCTGCAACAGGATTGCCAGTGGCGATATTGTTGATGGCTTCGATGGCTGTTGTTGTCTCGCGGGAATAGAAGAAATTAGTGGCGTCATTAGAGCTAAAGCCGTTGTTCCATCCAATACCGGGTTCGATATGGCTGGCTTTATCACCGTCTACAATCTGGTCGTAATTCAGATATCTTACTGCATAGCTCTGAGTTTTGCCATCCAGATCATCGACATCATCTGAAACGTAGGGATATTTGTTTGCGAAATATGAGGGTGAGCAAGCCCAGTAGCAACGGAAGTTCGTGGGATCATTCCATGCGGTCAGACCACTTCCGGCAAAAGCCTTGTCCATTTGGTCAAGTGTCGGAGTGACGAGGGGATTGAATTTGCCGTTTTCGTCCGGATTAAGACCAAATGCCTTTGTCGGATAGAAATCTGTGCAGATTGCATTGGGACGCCACGCGGTCGGCACAAATTTAAGTGTTGCTACACCGTCGCCTTTACCAGCTTGACCGATTGTCACTTCTTCTATAGTATTGGCGGCAAGGGTGAGACCGATTTTGGCAGCATAGCGCTCAACATATATGTTGAGAATCTGATTATCGGGTGCGGTTTGTGCGGCTTTCTCTGATTCGAAAAGCTGTGTAGCTGTGATAGGAGTCGCAAGCATGGGACCCATTTTGCCGGTTATGGGATCTGTGGCATAGTAAACAGAGTTACACATAGCAAATCCGTTATCGGATTTTACGGCTTGGCGAACAGTTGTCTGGATTTCGCTGAGGGGCATGGTGGCAAGGTCCTTCTGATCGATAGGATTGACATAGCACATCACATACGAAGGAATATTCTGACCCTGAACCATATTAACCGGTACTACCGACTTCCAGAACTTGGTTACATTGTCATTGCCGTTGTCCGGTGACCAACCTTCCAGAGTCTCATCAATGGCAAATTGCTGCATGGTTGCTGTAGGATTGCCCTGATTGTCGTAGAAAACGAAATATAGAGTCTTTACTTCGCTTTCGCTTGGAAGACCGTCTTCAAAGGCACGGCTTCCCGCACTCATAGGAGATGCAACCGTAACGCTCAGATACCGTGTCTGGTCGCGGTCTACTACATTGTTTTTGCCGCTGTCGGGAGCGTCGTCGGAGCAGGCGGTAAAGCCCACACCAAGCGCCACTGCCGCGAGAGATCCGGCGAGTAGTTTAGTGATTTTCATCGCAAAAAAAGTGTTTTTTTGTTAGAGAATAAATTGAATTAGAAAAAATGTTCTTTTTTGGTGGTTATTAAGAAATGTGTGTGTTTATTTAATGAGCTCAAGCTCCTTGAGTTGTTCTATAGCTGCCTGTGCCTCGGCGATACCTGCCGCCGCCGCGCGGGCAAAGAGTGTGCGTGCGCTTTCATAGTCGGCAGCCTCGCGAGCCGCGATTATGCCTTGTGCATATAGTGTTTCAGGACCGTTGCCTGCTTTTGCCAGATATTTGCGTGCCATGTCAAACTCGTCGTGGGCTATGGCTGTGGATGCCGCGTTGAGGTTGGCAACCGGCGAGTCGGGGAACATACGCACCGCAACCTCCATCACCTCGCGAAATTCCGGAGAGTTCTTGTCGAGGCTCTGGGCGAGGGTAAAGAGTTCGCCGAGGCTCAGCTTCTGCGGCGCGGTGGCCATGATGGCGGCTATTTCGTCAACAGTGGCGTAGTTGCGCACATTGTAGGTGACATTGTAGTCGCTGTGGCGCAGCGAGGGGTACACATCGGCGAGCAGCATCGCATACTGCTGCGGATAGCGCGACTTCAGGCGCCATTCGCGGTCATCGGGCTTGAGCGAGTTGTCCTGAGCTATTTCAAGAATGGCATCCTTGTCGGCGATGTCGCTCTTTTGCAGCCATGCGATGAGTCCGTCCCAGTCCTCCGCCTGCCATGAGGTGTGCATCAGGTCGGCGGGGAAGCTGTAAAGGTCGCGAACGTAGGTCACGAGTGACTCGGTGCGTCCCTGCGCCAGGCGCTCGTTGAGGTTCCAGGGGCCTTCGGGCGAAGCGTAGCCTTTGACGCTCAGCGATGTTATGGTTACATCGGCATCGTTTTTTACAGCATCGATAGTCTTTCTAATCTCCGCCAGCTCGCGCGGGTTGCTGCGGTAGGCGGGGTCGATGGCGGTGCTGCTCACCTTGAAGTCGATGAACGCGGAGCCGCTGACAGAGCGCACCTTGACAGCCTCAGCCTCAGGGCGCACATAGAGATACACAGGCACGAATACCCTCGGAGTGAAGTCAAGCACCGCAAGCTCGCGGCTTGTGCTCTCACCGATGCGGTCGCCGCAGCAGCCGTCGGTTTCCTCACGCATCACCAGAGTGGCTTTTTCCATCCAGGGAATGTATTTCACAACTTCGTTGTAGTCAACGTTTTTAGTTGAGCCGGCCTTGACCAGCATATAGTCGGGGCGGGAGTCATTGCGCAGGTGGCGGTAGTAGCGGTTGTGACCGGCAACAAGCACCGGACGCAGCTCCAGCGAGTCGGATGATGTGGCGCTCAGTATCACCGGGCGAAGCCACGTCTCGCGGTTTATCGACCGAGGTATTGACGCTATGTCAAGATTAAGGTCAACTATAAGATTGGTCTGTGAGCGCTCGAGGCGGATATTGCTTACGTTTTCCGCTCCGGCATTGGTATAGGCGAGCAGTGAAGCCGCCAATATTATTGATTTTATCGGTTTCATTGGATTGATTACGAAAAATAGGTGGGATTAGAAAGCGTAAACAAGGTTGATTGCGGCCTTGGTGGGTCCAACATAATTGTGGTGACGGTTGCGGTCGGTCTTCCTGCCGCAGCCGGCACACTCGAACACATCGAATTTTGTGTAGATCCATCCCACGCCTATTTCCGCCTCAATGTTGAAGTGCTTGCTGATAATCCATGAATAGCCGTAGGCGATGCCGGCGCCGGCAAACCATCCCTGGTAGCGGTGGTCCTTCAGGTGAGAGAAGTCGGTGCCGAGAAAGTGGAGCGAGCCCATGTCGACATGACCGATGTTGTACTTGCCTCCCAGAGCGTGCACTCCGAAGAAATGACCTGCGAACTCATCGCATAGCCAATAGCGCCCCTCGGGCTGTACGAGCCAGTGTTTCCAACGCTTGCCTTCGGAGAAGGACCAGGAGTTGTAGTTGCCGGACAAGTCGAATGTCCATTTCGGTGCCAGACGCACCTCCGCGCCGAGGTTGACAGTGAGGGTGGCGTCGTAGAGAATGTTAGTCTTCACTGCCACCTCCTGTGCATTGGCGGCGGCGAGAGAACAGATGGCGAAAGCCAGGCAGACTATCGCTCTTGCTTTTTTTAAATAAAAAAGGTTCATATATGTGTTTATCAGTGCGTTTCTCTTTAATGAAAATACATTCACGGTAAGAGAGTGATTACTACTGTGTTAGGTTCGGTTTAAAAGTGTATGTGTGTCTTAATCGTCACAAAAATACGCACAAAATAGCATTTGGCAATATCTTGATGTGTTAAATAGAGTTAATGGCGCGGGGCGCGGATGTGAGAATCTCTGATAAATTGGCATTAGGAGCGGGTTTGGCGTGATTGTTAAAAACTGAAGCGTATCACGAACAATGACGGTGCCCCGATGTTGTATTATCATAGTGAAGCACATTATTTTAACTTAAAAACATACATAAATGCACTTAACACCTAAGGAACAGGACAAGCTCACGCTGCTCACACTGGGCATGATTGCGGAGCGGAGGCTTCAAAAGGGAATCAAGCTGAATTATCCCGAATCAGTCGCTTACATAACATCCTGTGCTCTTGAAGGGGCACGAGAGGGCAAAACGGTTGAGGAAGTGATGCATGACGCCACCACACGGCTCACAAGAGACGATGTCATGGAAGGTGTGCCCGAAATGATTAATCTATTGCAGGTCGAGGCAGTGTTTACCGACGGCTCCCGCCTCGTCAGCATCCACCATCCCATCAAATAGTCGGCTGTGACTAAATTCAAACCTAACATCAACACACACGCACACACACACATTCACAACGCCATGAGCTCAACAAATCCAACATCAGATAATGCTGCTCCGCAGCAGGGCTATGCCACCCCGCAGGGTGTGTTTCAGGGCACACCCCCGATTGCTTATCCCAACACTCCCGGCTTTACTCCCGCAAAGCCTGTGCCGGTAGGAGGAGTCATTCTCGCCGACGGCGACCTTCACTACAATGTTGACCGCCGCACAAAAAAACTTACCGTGCGCAACACCGGCGACCGGCGTCTTTTTCCTCGCCGCGCTTGCAGTGAGCAGTCTGTGGGCGGCTCTGTGGGCGGCTGTCGGTTCCGCTATAGCCCTGTGTCTGGCGATTCTATTTCATGCCGACCCGGCTTCAGTCTCCGCAGGACTTTTCGGATTCAGCCCCGTACTGACGGCTATCGCTCTCGGATGCACATTCTACAAGCCTAATCTGCGCTCAGCGCTCTGGTGCGTCGTCGGCACTACTGTGACCGTATTTGTTCAGGCAGGAATGGATGCGCTGATGCTGCCTTACGGCATTCCCACTCTCACCGGGCCGTTCTGCGTTGCCACATGGCTGTTTCTTCTGCCGAGGCTCAAGATGGACGATGTGGATTTGCCAGACCATTCCGACTGGCACCATACCCGCGAATCTAAACAATCGTAGATAATTCACTAAAGCCGGAAATATGGATATCAGTGACATGAAGCTGACCGGGGCGCACTATCGCATAGTGGCTGTCGCGTCAATGGAGCAGATTATTGGAGCGGGACTGTCTACAGTCATAGGCATAATAATTCCACTCCTTGCCATTG
>JAIDJW010000007.1 GCA_029052015.1 Paramuribaculum sp.
GGCAGGAATTTTTCAAGACCGGCCCTTACGCCTACGGGTCCGGAGCCGGGACCGCCTCCGCCGTGGGGGGTGGAGAAGGTTTTGTGGAGATTGACGTGCATCACGTCGAATCCCATGTCGCCGGGTCTGGCAACTCCGAGCATGGGGTTGAGGTTGGCTCCGTCGTAGTACATCAGCCCTCCTGCGGCGTGGACCATGTCGGCAATCTTTGCCACATTGCTCTCGAATATGCCGGCGGTGTTGGGGTTTGTCATCATCACTGCGGCAACAGTGTTGTCAAGCAGCGCTGCGAGAGCTTCTGTGTCTACAGTGCCGTCGGGCAGGCTCTTGACCTCCACGACTTTGAGCCCGGCAACCGCCGCGCTGGCGGGGTTGGTGCCGTGGGCGCTGTCGGGCACAATCACTTTTGTGCGAGCGGAGTCGCCGCGGCTGTCGTGATATGCGCGGATTACCATCAGTCCGGTGAGTTCGCCGTGGGCGCCGGCAAAGGGGTTGAGGGTGAATTCGGCCATGCCGCCGATTTCGCTCAGCGCGCGCTGCAGGGTCCAGTAGGCTTCGAGCGCTCCCTGTGCAGTGTCAGCCGGGGCTGCCGGGTGAAGGGATGCCATTGCGGGGTGAGCGGCCATTTCCTCGTTTATCTTGGGATTGTACTTCATGGTGCACGATCCGAGGGGGTAGAAACCGGAGTCCACGCCGAAGTTGTTGGCGCTCATGTTGGTATAATGCCTCACTACCGTGGGCTCGTCGACCTCTGGCAGCCGGGGCGCCTCGCCGCGCAGAAGCCCGGCGGGAATGGTGCCGAGCGCGGAGTCGCAGCCGGCGTTTGGCACATAGGCTCCCCGGCGTCCGGGGCGGGAGAGCTCATGGATTATCTTGCCGTAATATTCCTTGTTCATGACTTTGCGGGGAGATTGGTTGTGGAAACTATTTCAACGAGTCTGTCGAGCTGCTGTCGTGTCTGCATCTCCGTGACTGCGATGAGAATGCGGTCGTCGGCGAGCTTTATGCCTCCGAGAATCTCGTGCTCTATGCAGGTGGCGAGGAGGTTGTCGACAGCGAAATTGCAGGTCATGGCAAATTCGTTGAGGAAGGGTTTGTCGGGATATGTCAGCTTCATCTTGCCGGTGGCGGCGAGCTTCTGCGCGAGATAATGCGCTCCGTCGGCGGATGCCGCGCACACGTCGCGCAGTCCCTGCGGTCCGAGCAGGCTGAGGTACACGGCGGTGTGGAGCGCCATCAGCCCCTGGTTGGAGCAGATGTTGCTCGTGGCTTTGTCGCGGCGGATATGCTGCTCGCGTGCCTGAAGGGTGAGCACGAAGGTGCGGTTGCCTTTGGCATCGGTGGTGGCTCCGACAATTCTTCCCGGCATCTTGCGGATCAGCGCGCGGCTGCAGCAGAGGAATCCGAGGTACGGACCGCCGTATAGCAGGGGCATGCCGAGGCTCTGGGCGTCGCCGCAGGCAATGTCGGCTCCCCATTCGCCGGGCGTGCGGAGCACTCCCAGGTCGGCGGCTATGCAGTTTATTATCATCAGGGCTCCAGCCTCATGTATTGCATCGGCAAATCCGGTGAGGTCTTCGATGATGCCGTAGTAGTTTGGCTGTGGGAGCACAACTCCGGCAACCTTGCCGCCGGCAAGAAGCTCTTTCATGCTGTCAAGCGAAGTCACTCCGTCAGCCTGCGCAATCTCTTCGAGGGTTATGCCGTGGTAGCGGGCGTAGGTGTCGAGCACGCGGCGCACGCGCGGATTCAAGGTGGCGGACACAAGCACGGTGTTGCGCTTGCGTGTGGCTGCGACGCTCATCATCATGGCCTCGGCTGTGGCTGTGGCTCCGTCATACATGGATGCGTTGCTGACCTCCATGCCTGTCAGCTCGGTCATCAGGCTCTGGTACTCGAAGATGTACTGCAGGGTGCCCTGTGATATTTCAGGCTGGTAGGGGGTGTAGGAGGTCAGGAATTCCGAGCGCGATAGAATCGCGGGTATCACCGCGGGGGTGTAGCGGTGATAGAATCCTCCGCCGGCAAAGCAGGTGAGCTGTCTGTTTTTTGCGCCGAGGGTATTGAAAAAGTCTCTCACCTCCTTTTCGGTCATGGAGGAGGGGAGATTGTACGGGGCCTTCAGACGAAGCTCTGCCGGCACATCGGCGTACAGGTCGTCCATCGAGCTGACGCCGCAGCGCGCGAGCATTTCGTCAATCTCGGCCGGCGTGTGCGGAAAATATCTGTGGGTCATGGTATTGGGTATGTCTGGGGTCAATGTGCTGCCTCGTTTTCGCAGAACTCTTTGTAGGCGGCTTCGTCCATCAGGCTTTCAAGCTCGGAGGGGTCGCTCAGAGTCACCTTGATAATCCAGTTGGCCATGCAGTCTTCGTTGACAAGGCGGGGATTGTCCTCAAGGTTTTCGTTGACTTCAACGACAGTGCCGCTGACTGGTGAGATGAGGTCGCTCGCAGCCTTTACGCTCTCCACTGCGCCGAATTCCTCGCCGGCGGTAACATCGTCGTCAACTTCGGGCATGTCTACATAAACTACGTTGCCGAGGGCTTTCTGCGCATAGTCGGATATGCCGATGAATGCTGTGTTGCCGTCAACTGTTGCGTACTCGTGGGTCTTGGAATAGTATGTCTTGCTCATGATAGTGGGGGTATTTTATTTTTTGTAACTTTTTTTGAAAAATTTCTTTGCGGTGACGGTTGCGGGGAAGGTTTTTTTGCGGATTCTCACTGCAACCGGGGTGCCGATGGCGGCATAGCGTGAGTCGACAAGCGCCATCGCTATGCTTTTGTCAACTGAAATGCCGCGGTAGCCGGTGGTGACATGACCTATGACCTCGCCGCCGTCCGGGGTGAGAACTTCGTAGCCGTGGCGCGGAATAGCTCTGTCGGCAAGTTCGAGTCCGACAAGTTTGCGTTTCGGGCCCGCCTCTTTTTGCGCGGCAACAGCGTCTCTGCCGATAAATCCGCCTTTTTTGTCAATTTTGACGAATATCGACAGACCGGCCTCAATCGGGCTGATGTCGTCGGCAAGTTCATCGCCGTAGAGTGGCAGCCCAACCTCAAAGCGCAGTGTGTCGCGGCATCCGAGTCCGCATGGCACTGCTTTGCCGGACTCCATAAGCGCGTCCCAGATTTCGACAATCAGGGCGGGTGAGGCATAGATTTCAAATCCGTCCTCGCCGGTGTAGCCGGTGCGGCTCACGAGCGCTTCGGCGCCGTTTGGCAAGGTGGTTTCCTTGAAAGTATAGAAGGCGAGGTCGGAGCAATGTATTCCCAGCACGTTTTCCATCACCTCCTCTGCTTCGGGACCCTGCACGGCGAGTTCGCCGAGCTCGTCGCAAAGGTCGGTGATTTTCACATCGAATTTTTTTGCATTTTCGCGTATCCAGGCGATATCCTTGTCGATATTTGCGGCATTTATCACCAGGAAAAAGTCGTTTTCACCGCGGCGATACACCAGCAGGTCGTCGACAGTGCCTCCGTCCGGGTGGAGCATCATGCCGTAGAAAATCTTGCCGTCAGGCGCACCGGTTATGTCGTTGGTGAAAATATGGCTGACGAATTCTTCGGCCTGCGCGCCGGTGACAAGCACCTCGCCCATGTGGCTGACATCAAACACTCCGCAGGCGGTGCGCACAGCGTTGTGCTCCTCGGTGATGCCGCTGTACTGTATCGGCATATCAAAGCCGGCAAACGGGCTCATCTGGGCGCCGAGCGCAACATGGCGCTGATGCAGGCATGTTTTTTTTATATTTTCCATGATTTAAATTATTAGATTTATGAGTTGTTGCTGGCTGAGGGAGGATATTATTTCTTCGGTTTTTATTCCGGCAAGGGCTTTTTCGATAGCCTCGCGTGAATACTCTGTCCCTTTCAGGCGGTCGAGCAGCGCCGAGTCGATGTCGGCGAGCATAAAGAAGTCGCCGCTGAGATTGACCTGTCTGATGGTGTTCGCATCAAGGCTGATGTCTGCCCGCAGCTCTCCCACGCCCTCTATCCGGGCGGTGCGCACAGTGGCGGCGCCGGAGGTTTTGCGGTAAATCCATTCGGGAGTCTCCAGCTCCGCTTCCATTTCAGAGATTTCGGCGATGTGTTGCGCGGTAAGCGTAATTACTTTGCCTCCGCACATACTTTTGCGGGCATGAGCCTTGAAGTCGTCAAGCGATATGGGCAGATGTTCCTTGACGGTGGTGATACGCGATGCGACGCTTTTCACTCCTTTTGACTCGAGTTTTGCGCGCGAAGGTGTAATCGCGTGTGTGATATGGGTAAAGTCGGTGTCGTAGAGCATGGTGCCGTGCACAATGCAGCGGTTTAGCTCCGGAATATGATAGAACGCGTTGCCGCTCACCTTCCTGTCGCCGATAAGCACGTCATTGCGGCTTGTGGCAGATGCGTCCAGTCCAAGCCCCCTCAGCATTTCGGCAACAGCGGCAGTGTAGCCCGCAAAAGTAGTCTCCACGCTGCGGGCTGTGGTTATGTATGAAAACATTATATTGTTTCGGTCGGCAAACACGCATCCTCCTCCGCTCTTGCGGCGGCACACGTCAATGCTGTTGCGGCGGCAGTAGTCGATGTCGACCTCCAGGTCAATAATCTGGTTGCGTCCGCAAATCACGGTCGGGTCGACCTGCCACATAAAAAACAGGTCGTCAGGTCTGTTACGCGCAAGCCATTCTTCCATTGCGAGAAAGAACGGAAGTCTTCGCGGAGTGTCATCAGGTAGAGCTGCGTAAAACATGAAGTATCAGTGAAAGGTCTACAAAATTAAAAAAACAATTCAATAAATACTTCTCTTGCCGCATAAAAAATATTTTACAGAATATTTATAAATAATACTATAAATCAGTGCTCTGATTTATATATAAGTGTGCGGCATGCCTCGGAGCGGATTATCTCGCGTGCGGCAGCGGTGATGTTGTCGGGAGTGAGTCGATTGTATCTGGGAAGGATGTCGTTTATGTCCTCTGAGTGTATGGTGCTCATGGCTATTGCCTGGGCGCGTGCGAGAAATCCGATGTTGTTGAACACAAGGTTGCTTTCGAATTTGTTGACAGCACGTTTCAGCTCGTCAGCCGACACTCCTCCGGATGCTATTCTGTCAAGCTGTTCGTGGAGCGCGGTCTCCGCCATTTCGAGTGTGGCGGCGCTGTTGTCGGCAAGTCTTCCGGTTACGAGCATATAGCCGGGGTCATCGCTGCCGAGTATTGAAGCGTCGGCTTCGGTGAGGATATTGCCTTTGGCAACGAGTTCCAGCTGAAATCGCGAGCTTGTGCCTGTGGAGAGTATGTCGGTGAGTATGTCGGCTGCTTCGTAGAGAGGATGACCGTAGGGCATCATCGGATATGCTATGGCGATGCAGGTGGAGGGTACATCACGGGTCACTTCGAGGCGTCGCGGCTCTGTGGCTGCCGGCTCCATGCTGTATGTGCGCGGAGCTATCTCGCGGGGCGGGATATTCCCGAACCATTTCTGCGCGAGCTCACGGGTGTGCTCAAAACTGATGTTTCCGGCAACGGCGAGAACCGCGTTATTGGGGGCGTAGTGTGAATAGAAGAAATCTCTGACATCTTCCTGGCAGACGCCGAGGATGTGGTCGGGAGTTAGCCCGATGGTTGGCCAGCGGTATGGATGCACTTTGTATATGAGTCCGCGCAGCAGGTGCCCGATATCGCCGTACGGGCGGTTGAGACATGTCTGCTTGAACTCTTCCACCACTACCTGCCGCTGCACTTCAAGCGCCTTATCTGAAAACGCCAGGGCGAGCATTCGGTCGCTTTCGGCCCAGAATGCTGTTTCGGCATTTGCGGCGGGCAGAACATCATAGAAGTTTGTATAGTCATTTGTTGTCCATGCATTGTTCCATCCGCCGGCAAGCTCAATCGCCCGGTCGAAGTCGGCAATGTTTGCCGAGCCTCCGAACATGAGGTGCTCAAACAGATGCGCCATGCCGGTGTGTTCGGGATTTTCATCCTTAGCCCCGACATTGTACAGCACATTGACAGCCATCATCGGAGTTGATGCATCAAGGTGATGCACAACCCGAAGTCCGTTGTCCAGAGTAAAGCTGCCGGTGTCAATCATAAAAGTATGTATTTACAGCATGCATATTCCCGTGGATTGACCGTCGCGGTGGCGGTGGGATGCAGTGCCGGTGCCGGGCTTAGCGCACAACTTTCGCTGATATTATCTTAATGTCCGAGAGCGGTCTGTCGTTTGCGTCGGTTTCGGCTTTCTGTATGCTGTCAACCACTTCCATGCCTTCGACCACCTCGCCGAACACGGTGTATGACCCGTCAAGGTGGGGTGTGCCGCCGAGTGTCGAATATGCTTCGCGCTGGGCTGCGGTCAATGTGTCGGGCGCCTGCGCCGCCATAGAGTCGGTCTGCGCGATGAGTTTGTCCTGAAGTTCCTGAAGAGCGGCCTGGTTGCGCTCGCGGCGCAGGCTCATGATAGTGTCGCGGTGCTCCTGCACGAGTGAGTTGAAAATGGTCTGCTTCTGCTGCATGATGCGGCGCGCGTCCATCTGGTCGAGCTGAGCGTCGGTGTAGGTCTTGCCGGTAACGATATAGAACTGGCTGCCGCTGCTCTGCTTGGCGGGGTTTGTGGAATCTCCCTCGCGGGCGGCTGCGAGCGCGCCTCGTTTGTGGAAATGCTTGGGATATACGAATTCCGCATCGATTTTGTAGTCGGGGTCTCCCATGCCGAGCATTTTTCCGGCGGGCGCGTTGCGCGATGTCGGGTCGCCGGTCTGCACCATGAAGTCGTTTATCACACGGTGAAAGAGGAGTCCGTCATAATATCCGTCGTTGACGAGCTTTACAAAGTTGTCGAGATGCTTGGGGGTGTCGCCATAAAGGAGCAGGCGGATATTGCCCATAGATGTGGTGAGGTCTACGAGCACATCTTTTTTATCTGTAGCGTTTGCCATTTTCTGTGAGGTTTTTGCTGCGGCTGCCGACAGAGCGAGTGCTGCGAGCAGCAGCGCGGCAATATGTTTGATTTTTAACATCGTTAAATAACGCTTGTTGGGTGAAGGCGTTTGTAGATACGTCGGAAATTGTTGTCGCTCAAGCTGAGCGCGTCGGCTTTATCCATATAGTCGGCTCCCCAGATGCCGGCGATGAGGTCGGGCAGATAGCGGCGCTCGCGGTCCTTGTCGATAGCTGCGGATATGAGGGTGGAAATCTGTGTGGCATATGCCTCGGAGCCGATTGCGGCGAGATAGCGTGCGGCACTTGCCACAAACTGGCCGGTCGGGTCTACGGTTATCATGTTTTCGACAAGATCGTCCATGATGTCGTCACACAACCCTATATGATTGGCTATATATTCGTAGGTCAGCAGACCGTCACTGTCCTTTGACAGGCGTTTTTTGAGTTCTTCGTCCATCATTCGTTGCTGTTGATAATGGTTTTTCAGGCTACAAACATAGCGATTTTTTTTCAAAGTTGTGGAATAATACGCCCAACTTACGCTAACTTTGTCATGTTTTACTATAAACATCTTTGATGATAGAGAGAATTGTTATTATAGACCGGGTAGATCCTGTGAGCTTTTATGGCGTGAACAACTGCAATATGCAGCTTGTGCGCAATCTTTTTCCCAAGCTGCGCATGGCGGCCAGAGGGACGGTTATCAAGGTTATCGGCGATGATGCTGAAACCGCCGAGTTTGAAAAGAAAATCCATGAACTTGAGGATTATTGCGTGAAATACAATAAGCTCACGGAGGATGTCATTCTTGATATTGTGCGCGGAGACGCGCCGAAGGATGTGAAGACCGACGGAGTGATTATATTCGGAATCAACGGCAAGCCAATCAGTGCTCGTAATCCCAATCAGCAGCGCCTTGTCGAGGCATTCAATAAAAATGACCTTACATTCGCGCTCGGTCCTGCCGGCACCGGCAAGACATATATAGCCATAGCCCTTGCGGTGCGGGCGCTTAAAAACAAGGAGGTGAGAAAGATTATCCTGTCGCGCCCCGCAGTGGAGGCGGGTGAGAAGCTCGGCTTTCTGCCCGGTGACATGAAGGATAAGATTGACCCTTATCTTCAGCCGCTTTACGACGCTCTGGAGGATATGGTGCCGGCTGTGAAACTCAAGGAGTACATGGAGACAAATGTCATTCAGATAGCTCCGCTGGCATTTATGCGCGGACGCACGCTCAACGATGCGGTTATTGTGCTCGACGAGGCGCAAAATACCACAACCCATCAGATTAAGATGTTTCTGACACGTCTGGGCATGAATGCAAAGATGATTGTGACCGGCGACGCCACTCAGATAGACCTGCCGCGAAGCGTGCCGAGCGGTCTGATGCGTGCCCTTAAGATTCTTGACGGAGTGGAGGGCATAGGCAAGGTGGAGTTCGGCAAGAAAGATATAGTGCGCCATGCGCTTGTGCAGCGCATAGTAGAGGCGTACGAACGCTATGACAATGCCGAGAAGGAACGTCAGGATAAGGAACCCGAATCAGCCGAATAAGCGAGTGGATGATAAAAACATCAAGCCCGCGCTGAGTCAGTCTCGGCGCGGGCTTGGTGTTTGTATGTGTCAGTGATTACTCTGCGTTGTTGTCGCGGCGGGGACCTCTTTCGCCACGTTCGCGGTTGTCGCGACGCGGTCCGCGGTCACCTTCACGACGGGGGCGGTCGCCCTCACGACGGGGACCTCTCTCGCCACGCGGTGCGCGTTCGCGCTCTACATAGCCTTCCGGTTTGGGCTGAAGGGCACGCATGCTCAGGCGGTATTTGCCGGTTTTCTTGTCTATTTCGATGAGTTTCACCTCAACGGTGTCGCCTTCCTTGATGCCGGAAGCCTCCATGTTGTCGAGACGGTTCCATGAAATCTCTGAGATGTGGAGCAGACCGTCGCGGTTGGGCATGAATTCAACGAAAGCGCCGAACTCGAGTATCGAGCGCACTTTGCCGGTGTAGACCTTGCCTTCTTCAGGCAGCTCTACTATGGCGTTGATCATTTCGAGTGCCTTGTCGATGGCAGCCTTGTTTGCGGCAGCGACTTCGATGTAGCCGCCCTCCTCGATTTCGTCGATGCTTACGGTAGCTCCGCTCGCTTCCTGTATGCCCTGGATAACCTTTCCGCCCGGGCCTATTACAGCACCGATGAGCTCCTTGGGTATGAGCATGGTGACGATGCGGGGCACGTGGGGCTTGTAGTCCTCGCGGGGTGCGGGTATGGTATTCTCGATGATGTCAAGGATGTGCATGCGTCCGTCGCGGGCCTGCAGGAGTGCGCGCTCAAGAATCTCGTATGACAGACCGTCGCACTTGATGTCCATCTGGGTGGCGGTGATGCCGTCGCGGGTACCTGTCACCTTGAAGTCCATGTCGCCGAGGTGGTCCTCATCGCCGAGAATGTCGGAAAGCACGGCATATTTGCTGCTCTCGGTGTCGGTGATGAGACCCATTGCTATGCCGCTCACGGGCTTTTTCATCTTCACTCCGGCGTCAAGCAGCGCGAGGGTGCCGGCGCAGACGGTAGCCATAGATGATGAACCGTTGCTCTCGAGGATGTCGCTGACAATGCGGCAAACATAGGGGAAGTCATCGGGGAACATGCGCTTGAGTGCGCGGTGAGCAAGGTTGCCGTGACCGATTTCGCGGCGGCCTACGCCACGCACAGGTTTTGCCTCGCCGGTGGAGAAGGGAGGGAAGTTGTAGTGGAGCAGGAAGCGCTCGCGACCCTGGTTGATTACGTCATCGACAATCTTTTCGTCGAGTTTGGTGCCGAGAGTTACTGTTGAGAGGCTCTGGGTCTCTCCGCGGGTAAACACCGCGCTTCCGTGAGGTCCGGGTATATAGTCTACCTCGCACCAGATGGGGCGGATTTCTGTTGTCTTTCGGCCGTCGAGACGAACGCCCTCGTCAAGGATGCAGCGGCGCACAGCCTCTTTCTCCACATCGTGGTAGTAGCGCTTGACAAGAGGAGTCTTTTCGTCGCGCTCTTCTTCGGGGAGCGATTCGATATATTCATCGCAGATTGCGCTGAACTGATCCTGACGCCAGTGCTTGTCGGCGCAGCCGGCCTGGGCAATCTTGTATGCCTTGTCGTAGCATTTGTCGTGAACGTCCTTGCGGAGCTCTTCGTCGTTGACTTCGTGGCAATATTCGCGCTTGGTTTCTGAGCCGACCTCTTTTGCGAGCTCGATCTGGGCGAGACACTGCACCTTGATTGCTTCGTGGGCTGCCTTGAGAGCGGCGAGAAGGTCGGTCTCGCTCACCTCGTTCATTTCGCCTTCCACCATCATGATGTTGTCGTAGGTGGCGCCGACCATAAGTTCCATGTCGGCTTTTTCAAGCTGGTCGAAGGTGGGGTTGATTACAAATTCTCCGTCGATGCGTGCCACACGCACTTCGGAGATGGGACCGTTGAACGGTATGTCGCTCACAGCAATAGCAGCCGATGCGGCAAGGCCT
Organism: Paramuribaculum sp.; assembly: GCA_029052015.1. GTDB lineage: Bacteria > Bacteroidota > Bacteroidia > Bacteroidales > Muribaculaceae > Paramuribaculum. The sequence continues at coordinate 10,441 of JAIDJW010000007.1, forward strand.
GCAAGCGCGTCGGGTATATCTACTCCGTCGGTGGAGTAAAGTGTGATGTTGACAAATGTGTCAGCGTGGTAATTGTCGGGGAAAAGGGGGCGGAGTACACGGTCTACCAGACGTGAGGTGAGAATCTCATAGTCAGATGCGCGGCCTTCGCGCTTGAGAAATCCTCCGGGAAAACGGCCGAAAGATGAGAATTTTTCCTTGTACTCTACCTGAAGGGGCATGAAATCCACTCCCTCGCCTGCCTCTTTAGCCGAGACTACAGTGGCGAGAATCATGGTGTTGCCCATGCGCAGCTCTACCGCTCCATCCGCCTGCTTTGCCAGTTTGCCGGTCTCCAGTGTGATGGTGCGACCGTCCGGCAGGGCGATGGTTTTTTTGATTGGGTGTAACATAAATCGTCTATATAATTTTTTATACTTCCGTAAAATTCGCACAAAGTTAGTAATTATTTACGAATTGGAATGTTATGCATTCCGTTAATTTAGTCCGTTTATATTAATTTTGCATTATGAAGCAGCAAATGCACATAGTATGTCTGCGCTCGGTGCGTTACAGCGACAGCAAATATATCCTCTCGGCCTATTCGCTTGAAGCGGGCAGAGTGTCGTTTCTCATGAATGACGGCAAGGGGCGTGAGGCTGTCAGGCGACGGGCGCTGACTCAGCCGCTGGCGCTGGTGGAGTGTGTGGCGGATATTGCCCCGGGCAGGGATATCCACCGTATGGGGGATGTGCGTGCGCTGACACCCTTGTCCGGTCTGCGGGGCAACCCGGTGAAGTGTGCGGTGGCGATGTTTATAGCCGAAGCTCTCGGTTCTCTTCTGCGTGAGAGCCAGAGCGATCCGGCGCTATGGAAATTTGTGGAGAGGGCCATTGTTGAGCTCGATGGCATGGATTCACGCAAAACAGCCAATTTCCACCTGTGGTTTCTCTACGGGCTGGGGCGTTTTCTCGGCATAAGTCCCGATGTGGGAGGCTATTCTCCCGGCGAGGTTTTTGATATGGCTGACGGCATTTTCAGAAAAACGGCGCCGATGCACCGCGATTTCATCTCGCCGGAGCAGGCTGCGAGTGTGGCGCTGCTTGAGAGGATGACTCTCGACAATATGCACCTGTTCCGCTTCACGCGCGAGCAGCGCAATGCCACTCTTGACGGCATTCTCCGCTACCTGTCGATGCACTATGCGCCGCTGTCGGGGCTCAAAAGCCTCGACATCCTCCGCACTCTCTTCTGATGCGCTGATGATTATTGCAGTCTGAGCGCGTATAGTACCGGAGATTCTATGCCTCTTTTGAGGAACTGGATAAGGAAAGAGGGACGCGCCGCGTTCCATTCCACAATCTTGCCCTCGGGGTCAATCATCACGTAGCAGGGAAAGAAATTGGTGTTCCACACCGGATGCGAAGCCTTGGTGTCAGGCAGGGTGTTGATGTCGTCGAGATTGTATTTGTCAATGATGCTCTGCCATGACTCTCTGGGGGGGTAGTGCAGCAGACGGTAACTTTGCAAAGATAGAAAAAATCAGTTGAGGATATTGGAGTTACATATGTTTTTCGAGCTGGCTGAGAATGTAGAGGGCAACGGAGTCCTCAGTGTTGGGTCCTATCACTATGTCTGCGGCATCACGGACGCTTTCTACCGCGTTTGCCGTGGCTACAGCGGTGTCTGCCACAGCCATCATGGACAGGTCGTTGAGGTTGTCGCCGAAAACAGTCAGTTTGTCCGCCCCGGTAATCTCTTTGAGTTTGAGTACCGCCGCCGCTTTTGAAACACCTCCGGCGAGTATCTCGAGTATTCCGGCGGAGGGGTTGTAGGTGTCATGGTATGCCGATACGGATAGCGCTGTTTTTTGCCGGAACTCTTCCGCAAGCTCAAAAATCGGTTCTACAGGTCCGGTGGCGAAAATAAGCATTGTGTTGTCGAATGAGTCCGCGAGGCCGGCCGGCTCGTCGATATGGAATTTCTTGAGAAGCAGCCCGCGCCTGTCAGCCACAAATTTGTCCTCCTTGGGGTTGAGGCCGCCGTTGTGGTACACATGGAGCACATTGCCGTGTCCAAGGGTGTAGATAAACGGATTTATGCCTGCTTCCCTGCAGCGGCTGATGGCGAAGGCGCCGTCGGCGGCTCCGATAAAGCGGGGATCCATATAGCATCTGTGCGCCCGGTTCCACATGGCGGCTCCGGTCATCACAATCGCGGGGATGGTTGTGAATGTGTGCGCCATAAGCAGGTCTACTGTTGCCGGAGTGCGTGCGGTGGCGATGCTTATGAGGGCGCCGCAGTGTGACAATTCCGAAATCAGTCTCGCGGAAGCGGAGGGTATTCGCGCGTAGTTGTCAAGCAGTGTTCCGTCAAGGTCGGTGACAAACAAGAGTTTTCTTCCATCCTCGTTGAGGGTAGTGATACGCTCGTACATCTCTTTCATATACTACATTACACAATTTTCCGGAAGAGCGGGCAGTTCGATGCGGAATGTAGTGCCTTTGCCCGGCTCTGAAGTTTTTACAAATATTTTGCCGTGATGATATTCTTCTACAATCCGTTTGGCGAGGGTGAGCCCGAGCCCCCAGCCGCGGCTCTTGGTGGTGTAGCCCGGGCGGAATATGGTTTTGTAAAGCTTTCGCGGAAGCCCCTTGCCTGTATCGCTCACTTCTATGGCAACAATCCGTGAGTCGCAGCAGGATGCGATGTCAATGCTGCCTACTCCGTCCATTGCGTCCACAGCGTTTTTTATCAGGTTTTCCATCACCCATTCCATCAGCGGCGCGCATAGAGCGCACTGAGCGGTGCCGGAGTTGAGGCGGGAGTTAACGCTCACCGAATCGGCTATGCGGGTGCGCATATATGCGGTGCATCGGCTTATGAGCGCGTCGGGGCGCTCGGGCTCAAGTCCGGGCCGCGATCCTACTTTTGAAAAACGGGAGGCTATTGCTGCGAGGCGGTTGATGTCCCGGTCCATCTCCTCGACTATTATCGAGTCGGTGCCGGTTGCCGACAGCATCTGCGTCCACGCCATAAGTGAGGATATGGGGGTGCCGAGCTGGTGGGCCGTCTCTTTTGACAGTCCCACCCACACCTTGTTTTGCTCCGCCTTCTTTGTTGCGGTCACGGCAAAGTAGACAGTCGCTACAAATGCAATCATTACGAGGGTCTGCACGTAGGGGTAGTAGCTCAGCCGCCGCAGCAGGGTAGAGTCGTCGTAGTACAGATGCTGGGCCGTGGCTCCGTCAATGGAGATGTCGATGACGTTGCCTTTGCGCTGCATTTTTTTGAGTTTCGTGTGCAGAAATTCCGCGTTTGCATCATTTATTGATGCCGTTGCCGATTCAGCGGTTGCAGGCAAATCAAAATTGCGGTGGAAAAGGATATTGTCGTCATCATCGGCAAGCAATACCGGTATATTGGTATTCGCTTCTATGACCGAGAGCATGAAGTCGACATCGCTGCCGCTGTCACCGGTGTCGGCGGCAAGCCGTCGCGTGGCATCCGCCCACAGCTCCATGCGCTGCCGCTCCTGAGCCGATAGGTCAGACACAAGGGATGCGGAAAAACACATGAAAAAGGCGACCGCTCCGGCAGCGGCAAGCAACAGTGCCCAGGCACCCAGGCGACGCTTAGTATATATATCTTTCAACATGCGCAGATCAGACAATCAGACGCGAATTTATGAATTATCGTTGAAAAAACATATAATCCTGAGCCATACTTGACAATTTTTATCGGCACAAACCCTGTAACCATGAATATTGTTGTACCTTTGTATCAAATATTAAAGATATGAAGACATTTGAAGAATTGGGCGTTAGAGATGATCTGCGCCGCGCTATCGAGGAGCTCGGATTTGAGAATCCTATGCCGGTGCAGGAAAAGGTTATTCCCCATCTCCTTAGTGAGGACAGTGATGTCGTGGCTCTCGCCCAGACCGGCACAGGCAAGACAGCCGCTTTCGGATTGCCGGTGCTACAGAGGATAAATCCTGAAATCAACCGCCCGCAGGCGTTAATCCTGTCGCCCACCCGCGAACTGTGCCTGCAGATTGGCAGCGACCTTGCCGATTTTTCCAAATATATGCCCGATGTTAGAGTTCTTCCCGTTTACGGCGGCTCGAGCATCGAGAGTCAGATACGCTCCCTCAGGAAAGGGGTGCAGATTATAGTTGCCACTCCGGGTCGCCTTATCGACCTTATCAACAGGGGGGTGGTTGATCTGAGCGATGTGCACACCGTTGTGCTTGACGAGGCAGACGAGATGCTCAATATGGGATTTCTCGATTCCATCGACGCAATTCTATCCCATGTGCCGGAGCAGAGGAAAATGCTGATGTTTTCGGCTACAATGCCCAACGAAATTGCCAAAATAGCAAAGAAATATATGCATTCGCCGGTAGAATTCGTTATCGGCAACCGCAATGAGGGCGCGGCGAATGTGAAACACATATATTATATGGTTAACGCGCGCGACAAATATCTCGCGCTGAAACGCATCGCCGACAATTCCCCCAATATTTTCGCTATAATCTTCTGCCGCACCCGCCGCGACACACAGGAGGTTGCCGACCGTCTCATCCAGGACGGCTACAACGCCGATGCGCTTCACGGAGATATGTCGCAGCAGCAGCGCGACATAGTGATGAAAAAGTTCAGGGACAGAGTTATCTCTCTTCTCGTGGCTACTGATGTCGCCGCCCGCGGGCTTGATGTGGATGACCTCACCCATGTGATAAACTACGGCCTGCCAGACGACACCGCAGTCTATACCCATCGCTCTGGACGAACCGGACGAGCCGGCAAGACCGGAGTCAGCATTGCCATTATCCATTCGCGTGAAAAGGGCAAACTGCGCGAGATTGAAAAGAAAATAGGCAAGACGTTCGAGCGCAAGGAGGTGCCCACTCCCGAGCATATTATCGAGAAGCAGCTGTATAATCTCGCCGACCGCATAGAAAAGGTGAAGGTCGACGACGGGCAGATAGACCAGTATATGCAGGGCGTGAGCCGCAAGCTCAGCTGGCTGTCGCAGGAGGACCTTCTCAAAAGAGTGCTTTCGCTTGAGTTTAACCGCCTGCTCGACTATTACCGCGATGCTCCCAAAATCGACTTTATTGACGAAAAACCTCGCAAAGAGAAAAAAGAGCATGAAAAGCCACGCAACGACAAGGAAAAGGACCGCCGCACCGCCGACAAAGGCATGGCACGCATATATGTCAATGCCGGCAAGGGTGACGGATTTTATGCGGGCAATCTTATTGATATGCTCAATCACGTTGTTGATGGCAAGAGAGTGGATGTGGGGCGCATAGACCTGATGCCCGGATATTCTCTCTTCGATGTTCCCAAGGCTGACGCCCGCAGAGTGGTGACCGGTCTCACCGGCGCCGATTTTCTGGGCAAGCGCCTCTATAGTGAAATTGCCGACCCTGATAAGAATTATGCCAGAGCAAGCTCTCGCAAGTCAAAAGGAACCGATGCGTCGGTCGACCCCGAGTTTGCTCCCGAAAGCACTTACGAGTATTTCATGAAAAAGAGCAGGGGAGGCGCAAAGAAAGCTAAAACCAAAAAACGGAAGTAAATTATAATACACAGCACATGGTGAAGATAAGAAAGATAGTAACTGCGGTGTTTGTCCTTGCAGGCTGCGCCGCCTCATACGCGCAGCTCACCGCGCAGCAGGCGTTTGTCGACGCCCCGCGCACCGTGTTTCCGCTTCTTGACCGCGATGCGAAGCTCGATATGGTGGACTATTACAACAGCGGTATGGCAACACCGACAAAAAATGTTATGGACGGCAAGTCGCTCATCACATCAATGGCGCCAATGAAGATGAATTTCACCATGACCGACGCTTCGTGCTATGAGGTTGATATGCTACCCACAGCCGACGGTGATACTCTTATCGCTCTTATAGGCACCGTGGCTACTCCCGCACCCGACAGTCAGATGACTATCTACACCAAAGGCTGGAGAGCTAATGTGACGAAGAGCTACTTTGCCAAGCCGGTGCTTGCCGACTGGCTCACCGCCGAGGGCAAGAGCCGCAGCGGAGAGGTGGAGGGGCTTGTGCCCTTCCTGCTCATCGGCTACACCTACGACCCCGGAAGCAAAACGCTTACCCTTACCAACAACACCCGCCGCTTTTTGTCGGCTGACGTGTACGAAATTGTCGAGCCTTGCCTTAAGCAGAGCATGACTTATAGCTGGAACGGTAAGAAATTCATAGCGCAGCCATGAGTGTGGCGGCAGTCAAGGCAACGGACACCGGAGGTGTGCCCGCGCTGACTCTTCGTGAACTCAACCGGCGCATAGCCGGGCAGCTTGCAGTGCCTTCGCTCCAGAATGTGTGGGTGGTGGCTGAGCTGAGCGATGTGCGTCAGAGCGGAGGGCATTGCTATTTCGAGCTTATCGACAAAAATGAATCCACAGGCATAGTTGACGCGCGTCTGCGAGGTATAATCTGGGCAAGCGTCTTTCCGCAACTTAGCGCGAGGTTCAGCGCCTACACCGGTCAGCGCCTAGCAACCGGACTTAAAGTGATGGTAAGAGGGAGTGTCAACTATCACGCCGCTTACGGGATGTCGTTTGTTGTCAATGCAATCGACCCCTCCTTTACTATGGGCGACATAGAGCGCCGTCGCCGAGAGATTCTCAAACGGCTTGAGGCGGAGGGAATTCTGGAGCTGAACCGCAGCCTCGAATGGAATTGTCCTACCCTTAGAATTGCCGTTGTTTCCGCCCCCGGTGCCGCCGGTTACGGCGATTTTATAAATCAGCTCTACAGCAATGGCTCGCGGCTCAGATTCGTGACCCGGCTCTTCCCCGCCGTGATGCAGGGTGAGCGCACCGCGGCTTCGGTTATCGACGCTCTTGATGAAATCAACTCGCAGGTCGATGACTGGGACTGCGTTGTCATAATCCGTGGCGGTGGCGCCACAAGTGACCTTGTGTCGTTTGATAATTACGAACTTGCGGCGAATGTGGCCCAGTTTCCTCTGCCGGTGATAGTCGGTATCGGTCATGAGCGCGATGTGACAGTTCTCGACTATATCGCCAATATGCGTGTCAAGACTCCGACTGCCGCTGCCGAATGGCTTATCGGGCAGGCACAGGAGGCTCTTGACAATCTGCGGGTTATTGCCTCAGATATGCTGCGTGCCGTCAATGACAAGCTCGGCGGATGCGCCACCCAGCTCGCCTATATCGAGGGGCAGCTGCCGGTAGCCCCCGCGGCGGCAGTAGAGCGAGCCCGCTCCCGCCTGCATCAGGCATCAGTCAGTCTTGTTTCCGCCTCATCGGGACGACTCGCACCCGAACTCGCCAGGCTCAGGCAGATGCCGCAGGCAATCGGTGTGGCAGTCCACAACCTCCTGTCGCGCCATTGCGACCGCCTGGATGCAAAGCGCTCGCTCCTTGACGCCCTCTCGCCGATGGCAACCCTTCGGCGAGGCTACACCATCACCCGCGTAAACGGCAAGGCCGTCACATCCGTAAGCGACCTTGCTGCAGGCGCTGTAATCGTCACCAGTGTGCATGACGGCACCGTAGAATCAACAGTAACCACCCTTAATCCACAAAAATAGCAATGGAATTTACTCCTGTAAAAGACCTTACATACAATCAGGCTGTCAGTGAACTCGACAGCATACTCCGAACAATGCAGAGCGACGCCTGCGATATAGACAAACTCGCGGCATACACGCGCCGCGCATCCGAGCTGCTGCGCGAATGCCGCCGCCGTCTCACCGCCACCGACGAGGAGCTCAAATCCATCCTCGCCGACCTCGAAAACCAGTAATTCACCGCTTAAATTTCCGTAATTGTTGGACGCAATGTGTGAATTGACAAACGAGATTCACACCGCGGATTAAGACCCCGTCAGGTGGTCGCGAGAAAAAAAGAATTGCAGCATCGCTATGCGGCTTGTCGCGGCTATGCCGCAGATTTATGAATGGTTTGCTGGAGGCACTGAAAATTTACAAAAGCATAAAACTTTGCAAAGTCTTTGCCATAAGCGAAAAGTTTGCTAACTTTGCCGCTCGGAAATGCTGTGCGTCCGCGTGCAGTGTCTTCCCACGGCTTTGAATAACTAAGGATATATACATACTATCACATGGCTAAACAAAACGAAAACGAAACCCGCACATCGCTCGACGACCTCAATGACCAGCTCACCGGCATCGAGCAGAAGGTTCAGAACAACCAGAAGAAAATAATGTGGGGCATTGTGGCGGTGCTCGCTATAGTCTGCCTCATTCTTGTGTGGATTTACGCTATACGCCGTCCCGGCATCGAGGCTGCAAACAACGCTGTCGGTCAGGCAGACATGACTCTGAGTCTCGGCAATGACTCTCTCGCTCTGGTGCAGTACAAGCAGGTGGCTGACGAGTACGGTCATGACGCAGGCAACCGCGCCGCGCTCAATGCCGCCATACTCCTATATAATAATAAGCAGTATGAGGAGGCTATCTCTTATCTCAAAAAATATTCTCCTACCGAAAGCCTTATAGGAGCATCAAGCGCTTCGCTCGAGGGCGACTGCTATGTCAACCTCAAGGATTATGAAAAGGCAATCGACTGCTTCCGCAAGGCTGTGAAGATTTCCGACAACAATCCTCACTATACTCCGGTATTCCTCATGAAGGAGGCAACCGTGCAGCGCGAGCTTAAAAATTACAAGGCCGAGGCTGCCCTTTATAAGGAAATCACAGAGAAATATCCCCGCTTCGGAATGGAAAACGGTATTGAGATTGAAAAGTATCTCAAGCGCGCCGAGCTTCAGGCCGGAGAGTGATATCCGCTTTGAGAGTACACGGATAATACTTATCTTTGCAAAGTTTTTGTTGATTAACACCAAGCGTTGTGGGAAAATTCACGGAATATAAACTGCCGCTGAAAAGCATGGCTCCCGGCACTCATGAATCTGAGTACCGTCTGGGCAAGACGTTCTTCGCCAACATGGAGAGCGAGGATATTCATGACGCTGATTTGCGTGTGGCTCTCACTGTCAACTACAAGGGTGATATCTACGAACTCAACTTCACCGTTGAGGGCACGGTGACTCTGATATGCGACCGTTGTCTCGACGACCTCGAATATCCTATAGAAACGTCATATCACATCAATGTGAAGTATGGCGATGATTACAACGATGATTCCGACGACCTGCTCGTGATTCCCGAAAGCGACAATTATCTCAATGTCGCATATATGATTTACGACACAGTCGCTCTCACTATTCCCATCAAGCATGTGCATCCTCTCGGCAAATGCAACCGGCAGATGAGCGCCATGCTCAAAAAGCATCGCGCGGCAGCAGTGTCTGACGAGGACGCGGAGCTTGAGGAACAACTGATTGACGAGATTGACACCATGGAGGCGGAAGAGCCGCAGCGCACAGACCCCCGCTGGGACAAACTCAAAGACTTTAAAGATTCAGAATAATAAAAAAAAATAAACCATATAGATTTTTATAAACAATGGCACATCCTAAACGAAAACAATCCAAGACCCGTACAGCGAAGCGTCGCACACACGACAAGGCTGTTGCCCCCACAATCGCTCTCTGCCCCAACTGTGGCGCATGGCACATCTACCACACTGTTTGTGGCGAATGCGGTTACTACCGCGGCAAGCAGGCTATCGTCAAGCCCGAGGCTGTCTGAAAAAGATCTGCCGGAACTTTGACTTTTGGCTGACAAATAACATCTCCCGAATAAAATGGCATCAGCCGGTTTGGGAGATTTTTGCATTAACATAAACTTTTGAAAAATAATATGCTTTACGCGAGAATATCCGGCATTGCGTCATACGTGCCCGATGATGTGCTCGACAACGATATGCTCTCCAAGATGGTCGACACAAACGACGAGTGGATTACCACCCGCGTCGGCATCAAGGAGCGTCGTGTCCTCAAGAAAGATGGTGCCGGATCATCATACCTCGGAACCAAAGCCGTTGAAAAACTTCTGGCATCAACAGGCACTAAGCCGGAAGATGTCGACCTGCTCATCTGCGCCACATCAAACCCTGACTACAGATTTCCTTCAACCGGCAGCGTGATTGCCCACGACTGCGGTCTTTCCGGCTGCTATGCCTATGACATTCAGGCGGCTTGCGCCGGCTTCCTTGTTGCGCTTGAAGATGCTTCGGCATACGTGCGCTCAGGTCTTAGAAAGAAAGTTGTGGTTGTGGCTGCCGAAAAGATGTCATCGATGGTCAACTATACCGACCGCAGCACCTGCCCGCTCTTCGGCGATGCAGCTGCAGCCGTGCTCGTCGAGCCTACCGAGGAGCGCACCGGAGTGATCGATGCAGTGTTCCACGTCGACGGTGAAGGACGCGACCACCTGCTCATGCGTGCAGGCGGCTCTGTGCTCCCCGCAAGTCATGAGACGGTGGATGCAGGTGACCACTATATTTTCCAGGACGGACGTCATGTCTACAAACATGCCGTGACAGATATGCTTGAAAGCAGCCTTGATATAGCCAAGCGCAACAATCTGACAATGGACGATGTGGATTACCTTGTGCCTCATCAGGCAAACCTCCGCATCATCGAGGCTGTTAGCCAGCGTGCAGGTATAGCCCACGAAAAGGTGCTTGTCAACATCGAGCACTACGGCAACACCAGCGCCGCGTCAATCCCCTTGTGTCTTGACGAGTACAAGACCAAGCTCAAGAAGGGCGACAAGCTTATCCTCACAGCATTCGGTGCCGGATTTACATGGGGAGCCATGTATCTCATCTGGGATATTTGAATGCCAACACGAGGCTATACGCAAAAATAAATCGAAAATAGCATCTTTTGGGGTGCTATTTTTGTTTTAATGCAAGAACTATTATTTAAAAGAGATTATGGAACAAAAGCATAAAGCGGGTTTTGTCAACATCGTAGGCAATCCCAATGTCGGCAAATCCACCCTCATGAACGATCTTGTGGGGGAAAGGGTGAGCATCATCACATCAAAGGCGCAGACCACCCGTCACCGCATAATGGGAATTGTCAACACGCCGGAATACCAGATAGTATTTTCCGACACCCCCGGAGTGCTGGCCCCGAAGTACAAGCTCCAGGAGAGTATGCTCGGATTTTCAGAGGGCGCGCTCACTGATGCGGATATACTGCTCTATGTGACCGATGTGGTGGAGGACCCTACCAAAAATGCCGAGTTTCTTGCAAAGGTAGCCAAGGAGAAAGTGCCGGTGCTTCTTGTGGTAAATAAAATCGATCTGCTCAAGGATCAGTCCGAGCTTGAAGCCAAGGTTGCCAAATGGAAAGAGCTTCTGCCCAATGCTGAAATATTTCCCACTTCGGCAAAAGAGCATTTCAATGTGACTAACATTATGGCGCGCATTGTGGAACTTCTTCCGGAGAATCCTCCCTATTTCGGCAAAGATGCCCTCACCGACAAACCCGCACGCTTTTTCGTGACCGAAATAATCCGCGAAAAGATTCTGCTCAATTACGACAAGGAAGTGCCTTACAGCACCGAGGTAATTGTGGAAAAATTCGATGAGAAGGAGGGCGCAATCCATATCATGGCAGTGATATATGTAGAGCGCGACAGCCAGAAAGGCATTCTTATCGGCAAAGGCGGCGCGAAACTTAAGAGAGTAGGCATCGAGGCGCGTAAGGACATCGAGACCTTCTTTGGTAAGCGGGTGTATCTCGAAATGTTTGTGAAAGTGGAGCCCAATTGGCGCAACCGCGAGAACAAACTTCGCTCATTCGGCTATATAGAGTGATACTGTCGGCGAAATTTGTTAACTTTGTACTGCAAATTTAAGTAAATTATTGATTTATGGGACAGCTTGTCGCTATCGTAGGACGCCCGAATGTAGGCAAATCAACACTTTTCAACCGACTCACCCAGAGCCGCAAGGCTATAGTTGACGAAACTGCAGGCACAACCCGCGACCGTCAGTATGGCAAGGTTTCCTGGAACGGCAAAGAATTCTCGAGAGTGGATACAGGCGGTTGGGTTG
>JAIDJW010000070.1 GCA_029052015.1 Paramuribaculum sp.
GAGTTTTCCCGCATGTGCTTCCATCGCCACGATAAGATCGCGCAGACTTTCACGATTTGACAGCTGCCCGAACATCAGCGTAAGCAACTGATTCCAACAAGTATAACTCTTTACATACTTGTCGCCATCATACTTGCGTACGAGATAATTAAAGTGATTGCGATCCATGAACTGGACTAATTGGGCGAAAACGTACTTGTCTTTATTCATAACGGTCTGATTCTGACCGCAAAGATAAATTCAAATCCGTTGACTCCAAATTCTCTCACAACAAATTGAATTTCAATAATTTCAATGTACTCTTATGATTTTTTAGTGGACACTAATGAGGTATTTTATATAAAAATGAAAGTGTCGAAGGACTAATTTTATCCTCCGACACCTTTTTTGATGTTATTTGGCAGGAATCAGTGAGTTATACTGATATTACAATATTCACTTATAGTCAGTAGTGAATATTAGTCTACTTGTACTTCTCTTAAAATCCCATGAGATTATTAAATCTACGATTTAGCTTAGCTCTATCTGATAATTGGTAAGCTTTAAGATGATCACCCCACGCTGTATAAAGTAGACCTAACAACTCCTCTTTTGACATAGAAGATAGTTCTTCTTGAGTTAATTGAAGTACAGGAACGCCATCCTTGTAAAACAACCATATCTGTTCGGTTTGATTTCCCTTATATAATCCAAATATATCAAGACTAATACCTGCAAAATCTGAAAAGTCTATATCCTTTATTGCGCGACATTTAGGGCTATGAGTCCTTGTGTCCAGCCTCCAATCTTTGTAGTTATCATGGGAAATAATGTAGTTCCATCCTTGTACCCCAAAAGCAGGTCCATTTCTTTCGATAAATTCTCGATGAGCTTCTCCTGAATTGTCATACTTGCATGAAAACAACAAGCAAGAAGATGTGACAAAAAAGAGAGAAAAGAACTTTAGTAAGTATTTTTTCATTTGGTTTTCTGTGCATCTATGGCTCTACGATGCTTTTTGATAGTGATTGGTTGGATAGGCACACAAAGAAAGTGGAGCCACATTCTCACTCATTCATTGCTGTGGGCTTCGACTCCCATGATATTAGAATAAGTGATAGCAAACCCCACTTTTGACCGCATATCATGTGTTGATGACAATACAAGCCAAAAGAGAGCGTACTTTCACCACCATTCCTAATATCATTGATGAAGTTGTCGAAGTTTCAGCAATGGAACGATGCGAAATCGCTTTCTTAATATGTCTGCAGACCCTTCGTGGGTTTGCAAGCGCAAAGTTAGCAATTTTCTGTGAATGTACGCTCTTTAAGAGGCTATTATTTAATAGGTAAGTCCTAAAAATCTAATAAATCGTATGTTTCAAGTAGTTCTTTCTGTCTGAGTCCAAGATATATTTTAGTGATAGCAACAGATGAATGGTTGAATAGTTCTGAGAGTTTTACGAGTGCCATCTGTGCATTCTCACCACTTGATTCAAATACTTTCCTGCCAAAAGCTTTCCTCAACGAATGAAAGGAGAAATTATCAATCTTGACATTATAACGATGTTTAATCTCCTTAAGCCTTACATTGATTCTCTGTGTTGACATAACCATATTCCTACGTGAGAGAAAACAAGGCTCTTCCAGATCTGTAATATTAAGGGCTTCAAAGCACTTCTTAATATGCTTTTGAAAGTCTGAGTTAATTTTCACCACTCTTCTCTTACCTGTCTTTTGCTCAGTGAGAGTAAATTTATCATCAGTCAGGAGCATAGACCAAGTGAGTTTTCTGAGGTCACTTACTCTGATACCAAAGAAGCAGCCACAACCTATAAAGAGGCTCATTCTGTAATCACCATCTTTATACAGCTTCCTGATTAGGTTCTGCATTACATTCCAATCAAGATAATCAGCAGTGGTATGTGAGTTAAGTGCGCTCATTTGATTTATACAATTGTTGTTTGACACTGCAAAGATAGGCATATATTAAACAGCAGCCAAATGTCTAAAGCTAAAGAATGCTAAAGTTGTGCATTTATTTAATTAAAGCATAAATTATCACTACCTTTGGGCTTCGATCAACATAGCATTATGAAACAAGAAAGAAAAGTCATACATCTTGAATTAGGTGGGGAGCATTACTACTATGGCAGTATAGCGTCTCTATTTGAAGAGTTCAATGAGGAGGTTTTAGGTTTCACATATTATAAGGTAAAGAACAATCTTGCCAAGTTAGGCACAATGCAAAATGACAAGTGCATCATTAGGCAAGGAATACTCAGAGCAAAATCAGGTAACAGAGGAAAAGGACACCTTCTATAAAATTTTCCTATCAACTTATTAGAATTTATAGTATATTTGTAATAAACGCAACTAAATAATTTAATTAAAAGGGTAATATGAAATAGCACACTGTCAATTATATCATAGGTTCTACGTTAATCCTGCTGACCAGAAGTCCTTTGTATTCATGAATGAGCGAAGGAGGCTTAAAAGCAAATAACCATCATCAAGATGGATGTTAATTATATTTTTTAATGCACTTTGAAGAAGAAGTACAAGAATATGATAATTTATTTAAACATTTAAATCTCAATAAAGAAGAACAACTGCAAGTATTGGAGTTCTTCTATATTGTAGGTACTATGATTTACTCACAAAAGAAAGGTTGAAATGGCAAAAGCAAAGAAAAATTAAATTGTTGAATACAATAAGTTAGAAAGAAAAGTGGCTGCTCTATGGACTCGAGTTTCATCTATGAATCAGGAAAAGTATGGTTGTGGACTTGATTTTCAAGATAAAATTAGCAGAGAGTATGCAGAAAAAATTACAAGCCCCCTTCTTGATGAAGGTGAAGAGATACCATTTAATAACAAACAAGAAATTTTAATAGACAGAACCACATGGGAACGTGCTAATGTTATTACTCGTTGTGGTTATGAAGTTGCGTTAATAACAGAATCTACGCCACTTAAACGTCATGTGAAGTGTAGCAGGTGTGGTAATTACCTGACAGGGTATTCACGTATCAAACGTAATAAGAAGGGTGAAGAGCATGAGTATTTTTACTATAAATGTAATACAAAAGGTTGTGGAGTGAATACAAGTTCTATCCAATTACATAATCTTTACACTAATCTTTTGGATGAGTTTAAGATTCCTGCTGAGTTCATACCCATATTGACAAAAATGTTAGAGAAGGTTTTTAATGAATATAATGATTTCAAAGCCTCAGCAAAGAGTAGTCTTTTGAAAAGAAAAACTGAATTAAATAAACTAATAGAAAATACTCAGGTAAGATATGGATTAGGAGAGATTTCAGCAGAAGTCTACAATACTACTTTTAATCGTTTGAAAGAAGAACAAGCTAAAAAAAGCTCTTTACTTGCAGAGACAGAAGAGAACTTATCGAACCAAAAGAAATATATAGATAGAGTCATTGCAATGTCCTCAAAATTAGGTGATTTATGGAGAGAAGGAGATTTTAGGCAACGTCAAAAACTTCAAAATTTGATATATCCTGAAGGTCTTTTCTATGATAAAGAAATTAACAGTTATCGAACCACTTCTGTAAATCCTGTTCTGTCAATATTTAGCAGATTTACAAGCAATTGTGAGAAGGGAAAAGAAAAGCAGACTCGGAATTGCTTCCAAATCTGCCGTTGGTGGAGTATAGCGGACTCGAACCGCTCACCTCGACACTGCCAGTGTCGCGCTCTAGCCAGATGAGCTAATACCCCGTTTGCGCAGCAAAGTTAGGCGTTTTTTGCGACTTGTGCAAGTGCGCGTCCATTTTGTGCGCATTATATCATCATTTTTTTTCGCTCGCGATGAGGGCGATGCAGGTAGGCCTGGCAGTCGGAATCGCTCCGCGGAGGGTGAGGCGCCCGGTGGCGGAGTCGCGTTCGTAGATTTCTATCTCGTTGCTGTCGCGGCAGGCGACGAGGATATATTTGCCGTTTGGCGTGATGGCGAAGTTGCGCGGATGCGGACCCGTGGGCTGATGTCCGATGCGGGTGAGGGTGCCGGTTGTAGGGTCGATGTCGAATACTGCCAGACCGTCGGCGGCGAGTCTCAGCGATGCGTAGAGGTGTCTGCCGTCAGGGCTGATGTGGATGTCGGCGGCTCCTTCGGCGCCAACTGTGTCGGCGGCGATAGTCTGGATGGGCGTGAGGTGGTTGCTGTCAACGGCAAATGCGGTGACCTCGCCGGAGATTTCCGAGAGCATATAGGCGTGTCTGCCGTCGGCGCTGAATGTGGTGTGGCGCGGACCTGAGCCGGGTTTCATGTCGATGTCCGAGATGCTGTTGCCGGCAAAGGGGGAGGGGAGAATGTGGATTTTGTCGGTGCCGAGGTCGTTGGCGAGCATAGCCGAGGCGTCCGGGGTGAAGGTTATCTGGTGGATATGCGGCTGCGACTGCCTTGCGCTGTCGGGTCCGTTGCCGCTAAAGCGGATTATGCGCGGGGTGCCCTCCGGCAGTCCGTCCGCATCAAGATTGTAGATAGTGATGCTGCCGCCCATATAGTTGGCGGTGACAACCGACGAGCCGTCGGGCGTGAGGGTGATGTGGCATGGTGCTCCGCCTCCGGTGGTGTCGGTGGCTGTGAGTGTCATAGCTCCGTCTGCGCAGTAATTCACCACGTTTATGGTCGATGAGTTGCCCGCGTCCTCGCCTACGGAGTAGATTTTGCTGCGCGCGGTGTCAACCGTGATGAAAGATGGGTTGGAGATGCCGCATACTCCTCCGAGTGCACTCCATTCGCCGGTTTGCTGATTGAAGATGAATGAGCGCACTCCGGCAGAGTCGGCGGGAGCGTAGCTGCCGGTGAACATCAGCAATTCATCGGTCTGTGGTTTTTGCGCCGAGCAGCCGGTGAGCAGGGCGGCGCCAAGCAGCAGGGTTGGTAAGGTATGGTTCATAGGTTTTTATTTATATTCAACGGCAAGCCGTTGACACAGAAAAACAAACATTTTTTAGCCAACTCGTTCATGGTGAGGCAGGCGGCGCGGGAGAGGGCGCCGGGAGCGTTGGCGGAGATGATGAGAAGGCGCCCCGCTTCGCAGAGTTCGAAGTCTCTGCCCGAAGGCTTGTAGCGTTCGCTCATTGGCTCGTTGATGATGAGTATGAAGCGCCCTCCGGCTTCCTCGGTTTCGGTACGGACCGCTTTCTCAGCGGCGGAGATGAAAGGCGATACGAGCACCCCGCCGTTTGCGGCGGTGTAGAGCCAGCGCTCTCGGTTGAGCCTTAGCGTTTCGGCAGAATCCGCCCGATGCACAATCACCTGCTCCTTAAAGGGGCATTCGAGCAGCTGAAAATTTCCGTAAGCCTGACACGTCTGATCGCCTATTTTCAGTGCGTTGACCCTCCTGAAAAACTCCGGATGCGCTCTCCTCACCGCCAGCCTCCGCGGATTGTCCCGTATATATTTGTATAAGGTGTCCAGTGAGCGGTGGCTATGCAGGATACAGTCGTAATAATCCTCTTCAAAAATAGAAATTTCGAGCGGATTGATGGCGTGGTATTCTTGATGAATGGCAATTTTAAGTTTGCCGATATAATTGCCGAGGTGCAGCTTAGTCGGTGCGGTGACAAACAGCAGCAGGTGAATGTGATCTGGCATTATGCAATATTGTAGCAATCTCAGCGCCGGGTCCAGAGACGGTATCAGCCGAATGTGTTTCTCTATGATAACTCCTAACTTGCTGCGGATTATCTCCGCGGTCGGCCAACTGCCACATAAATGACTAAAAGAGGATACCCCTCGGTTCTTTTTGAGGGTTATATGGTAGATGCACCTGGAGTGATAGTCGTGTCCGTAGCAGCGAGGCATAGGTTTTTATTTATTACTCAACGGCAAGCCGTTGACATAGAAAAACAAACTGCAGATGAGGCAAAATATCTTTTGTTTATTGTGCAGGCGGCTTGCCGCTGGGCAAGCGCTTTGGCGAGGGGGCGCTCAGAAGGGGAATGAGTTGGTGGCGCCCCAGGAGGAGCGGTCGAGGCTGCGGTATCCCACTGCCTCGCTCATGTGGGCAGGTGTTATTATATCTGAGCCGTCGAGGTCGGCTATAGTGCGGGCAACCTTGAGTATGCGGTCGTAGGCGCGGGCGCTCATGTCAAGTCGTGTCATCGCGTCGCGAAGCTGCGCAGTAGTCTCCGCATCAAGCGCAACATGCTTGTTGAGTAACCGGTTGTTCATCTGCGCGTTGCAGTATATGCCTTTTTCGTCACGAAAGCGCTCTTCCTGAATCTTCCGTGCCCTGATTACCCTCTCTCTTATGGTCTCGCTCTTCTCGCCCGGCGCTCCGGACGAAATCTGCTCGAATGGCACCGGCATAATCTCCACCTGGATGTCTATGCGGTCAAGCAGCGGACCCGATATGCGGTTGAGGTATTTCTGCACTGCTCCCGCAGGGCAGGTGCATTCGCGGGTAGGATGGTTGTAATATCCGCAGGGGCATGGGTTCATGCTCGCTACAAGCATAAAGCCCGCGGGATAGTCTATAGAGTACTTCGCGCGCGATATATTAATGTGTCTGTCCTCAAGCGGCTGACGCATCACTTCGAGCACCCCGCGCGAAAATTCAGGAAATTCGTCAAGAAAGAGAATGCCGTTGTGGGCGAGCGAAATCTCTCCCGGCACCGGATTGGAGCCGCCGCCAACGAGAGCCACAGGCGATATGGTGTGGTGGGGCGAGCGAAACGGTCGGCGCGTCATCAGCTTGCTCCCGCCCTTTAGTTTACCCGCCACAGAGTGTATTTTTGTTGTTTCCAGAGCCTCCGCGAGCGATAGCGGCGGCAAAATCCCCGGCAGTCTCTTAGCCATCATCGACTTGCCGGATCCGGGAGGTCCCACAAGCAGTATGTTGTGTCCTCCCGCGCATGCCACCTCAAAGGCTCTCTTCACGTTTTCCTGGCCTTTCACCTCGCAGAAATCATACTCGCAATAGCCGGCATCTGCGGCAAACTCCGCGCGGGTGTTCACAACTGTCGGTTCCAGGCCGCTCTTTGCGCTCAGGAAGTCGAGCACCTGCCTGAGATTGTCCACTCCGTACACCTCCAGATTGTTCACCACCGCCGCCTCCGTAGAGTTTGCTTTCGGCACAATCATGCCCTTGAAACCCAGTTCGCGCGCCTTTATGGCCATCGGCAGCACGCCGCGTATCGGCAGCACCGTGCCGTCGAGCGACAGCTCTCCCATTATCATGTAGCCGCCGAGCATATCTGCAGGAATTTTCTCGGCGGCAGCGAGAATGCCCACCGCTATGGGAAGGTCGTATGCCGCACCCTCCTTCTTCACGTCCGCGGGGCTGAGGTTGATTACTATACGGTGGCGCGGATATTCCGCTCCGCTCTGGTTCACGGCCGACATCACCCTCTGGTAGCTCTCCTTCACAGCCGCATCCGGCAGCCCGACCATAGTAAAGCTGAAGCCGCGGTCAACCACAGTTTCCAGCGTCACCACAATCGCGTCGATGCCCTGCACGGCGGCTCCGTATGTCTTTACAAGCATGGCTTTCTAATCAGTTGGTTGGCTTTGATTTGATATAATCCCTCACAATCCGCTCGGCCACTCTTGCCGACGATCCTCGGTGAATCTGCCGCCCCGTTGAGTCGGCGATTATGAAAAACGGCACTCTCGCTACAGCCATGCGTCTGACATTCGGCGCTGCGACGCTTCCGGGTGCCCATGCCTGGCTCCAGCTCGCCGAATCCTGCTCCGTTAGCCGGCGCCATGTCGCCGAATCCGGTGCGGTGGATATTTCCACCGTTTTGAGCAACTTGTGGTCAAAATCTTTGGACAGAGCTCTGAGCACCGGCAGCACACTGTCGCGGCACGCCTTGTTCTCGCCTACGAATGCCAGCAGGCTGCACTTCTGTCGAAAGGGGTTATACCTTATCACCGAGTCATTTCTGCCATATAGGCTCATCGCCACAATGTCGGCCCGCGCTTCAGCCGATAGCTGACTGGCAAGTGCCGCCGAAAAGTTGAGCAGAAGAGCAGACGAGCGTGCCGAAGGCGAAATTAGGCTCATCAGTGAGTCAGCTGCTATTTCGTTGTCTGTGCTGCAAAAGCGCGTTACCAGAATAGCTGTGGCGGCCTTGGAGTCGCGGTGGGCGCCTACAAACTTGGCTACAGCAGCATTTATTTCGTTAGGATTGCCTGCTTCGAGCGTTCGGGCGTTCTCACGCAAAAAAGCCGCAAGCTCTTCATTGTCGCGGCTGCCCTTTATCTTTGCCTCGGCTGGCTTCTCCACATCTATTTCGCACACGGTTTCCTCGCCGTTTTCCACTATGAGAGTCGCGACTGGCACTCCTCCGCTCACACTCAGAAAACCTAAGGCGGGCTGTGGGGCCTCCCCCTCGATGGCAAACTTGCCGTCCACCGCCTTGACCGTAATGCGCTTCACCTCTCCGCCGGGACAATATGTCAGCTCGATAGTTTTCGCACCCGCGTCCTTGATTTCGCCGCTGATGCGAAACGAATCGCTGTTGCCGCATGAAGTCAGCGCAATAAGAGTGGCAGCCGCCATAAATATGCTTTTAGCAGTCATTGTGTAACCATTTGCTGTTTATCGGCAAAGGTAAACAAAAACCTCACCAACCGCAAGCCATTTCTAATAAACTTCTTTTGGGCTGTACTCACTGCTTGAAACCGGATTCTCGCTTACATGTGGCGGCGGTTTTCAATCAGATTCGGCAAAATATTGCTATATTAGCGGAAAATTAGCGAAACTATGGATAACAAGAAGCTTTTTTTGCTTGATGCATACGCTTTGATATATCGCGCATACTACGCATTGATACGCGCGCCCCGCATCACCTCCAAAGGATTCAACACCTCCGCCATATTCGGTTTCTGCAACACTCTCGACGAGGTGTTGCGCAAGGAAAATCCCACGCATATAGCGGTGTGCTTCGACCCTCCGGGTAATACTTTCCGCCACGAAGCTTACGAGGCTTACAAAGCCCAGCGCGACAAGCAGCCGGAGGATATCACCGACTCCATACCTTATATAAAGAGAATTCTTGCGGCATACAACATTCCCGCGATAGAGGTCGAGGGCTTCGAGGCAGATGATGTTATAGGCACTCTCTCGCGTATGGCAGAGAAGGAGGGTTATGTCACCTATATGATGACGCCTGACAAGGACTACGGTCAGCTTGTCACCGACAAGGTGTTCATGTACCGCCCGTCGCTACGCGGCGAGGGCTTCGAAATCCGCGGACCCAAGGAGGTGTGCGGACGCTATCTTATCGACCGCCCGGAGCAGGTTGTCGACATGCTCGCCCTCGAAGGAGATGCAAGCGACAATATTCCAGGATGTCCGGGAGTAGGGGAGAAGACCGCTGCCAAGCTCATAAGCGCCTGGGGTTCGGTAGAAAATCTTCTCGCCCACACTCAGGATGTGAAAGGCGCGGTGCAGAAAAAGCTTATTGACAACGCCGAAAACATCCGTTTCTCAAAATTTCTCGCCACAATCCGGACAGATGTGCCCCTCGGCGATATTACTCCGGACAGCCTCAAGCGCTCGCCGACAGATATAGATGCCCTGACAGAGGTGTACAGAGAGCTTGAGTTTCGCACCTTCCTCAATCGGCTCGGTGTGGATAAGTCTACAGACGGCGAGAAGTCGGTCAAGGCAGAAGGCGCAATGGGAAGCCTGTTTGATATGGTTGAAGAGGCTGCGCCGACGGCAAATCTTTCCAATTCCACGCATAATTACCGCTTGCTGACCACTCCCGCCGAGGTGGCGGAGGCTGTAGGGCAGGCTGTAAAGGCGCAGCGTGTGGCGCTTGCCGTCAATGCTGTCGGCGATGCAGCCATGACCGCGGCGCTTGAAGGGCTCGCGTTCAGTGTTGCCGAAGGCGAAGGCTCTTACATACCTTTCAATTCCGACAGCATGACCCGCAGGGAAATCGCGGCGATGCTTGAGCCGCTGCTGTCAGGAGCCGCTACGATAGTGAGCCATGATGTGAAGCGCGACATCATTGTGCTTCGCAGAGAGGGCATGGAGCTTAGTGCGCCATATTACGACACTTCGGTGGCGCACTATCTTCTTGACCCGGAAATGAAGCACACCATGCCTTATATAGCCGGCAAATATCTCGGATACAGCCCGGTGGATATGGATGCTGACGGCTCTACACGCACCTCGCGCAAGCAGCGCTCTCTGAGCCGTGAGGAGCTGACGGTGAAGTATTGCGAGCTCGCCGACCTGACCCTAAGGCTCTATGGCGTGCTTGCGCCGAAAGTGGCGGAGGACGGGCTGCAACCTCTGATGGACACTATCGAGCTACCGCTGGTGAAGGTGCTCGCCGACATGGAATGGGCCGGTGTGAGGATTGATGTCAGAGAGCTCGCGCTGCTGTCCGAGCGTTTTACGGCGCGTCTCAATGACATGGAGCGCAAGATTTTCGAGATTGCCGGCGGGGAGTTCAATCTCAGCTCGCCGATGCAGGTCGGAGAGGTGCTATTCGGGCGACTTCAGATTGACAAGGATGCCAAGCGTACTAAAAAAGGAGGATATTCCACCACAGAGGAGATTCTGGAAAAACTGCGCCCCGCCAATCCTATCGTCGACCTTATTTTGCAGCATCGGGCGTTGAAAAAACTGCTCACAACATATATTAATGCTTTGCCCGCGCTCGTCAACCCCTCGACAGGCAAAATACATACGTCATACAACCAGACTGTCACCGCTACCGGGCGCATCTCATCGACAAATCCCAATCTCCAGAATATACCTATCCGGTCGGATGACGGCCGCGAGATTCGCAGGGCATTCATCGCCGAGCCGGGCGACTTGATTCTTAGTGCCGACTACTCGCAGATAGAGCTGCGCCTTATGGCAGACATGAGCGGCGACCCGGATATGGTGGAAGCCTTCCTGAGCGGGGCGGACATCCACCGCGCCACTGCCGCGAAAATATATCACGAAAACCTCGAGGATGTGACGGACACGCAGCGCCGCAACGCAAAAACCGCCAACTTCGGCATTATATACGGCATTTCCGCGTTTGGTCTGTCAGAGCGTCTCGGCATTCCGCGTTCAGAGGCAAAAATGCTCATTGAAGGCTATTTCCGCACCTATCCCGGTGTTAAAGACTATATGGAGCGCAGCATAGAGCAGGCGCGTGAGAAAGGTTATGTCACCACAATCAAGGGGCGCAAACGCCTGCTGCCTGACATTCACAGCCGCAGCTCGGTTGTGCGCGGCTATGCCGAGCGCAACGCCATAAATGCGCCGCTGCAAGGCTCTGCCGCCGACATTATCAAGCTCGCAATGGTGGAGATTGACCGCCATATAAGGCAGGCCGGACTGAAATCAAGGATGATAATGCAGGTGCATGACGAACTTGTGTTTAATGTCAGACCGGATGAATTGCCGCAGCTTCAGGAGATTGTTGTGCGCGACATGGAGGGTGCTTTCTCGTCTAAAGTGCCTCTGACGGTTGCGAGCGGCACAGGAACCAACTGGCTTGAGGCACATTGAGCGGGTATGATAGATGTTGCTGTAATAGGAGCGGGCAACCGCGGGAGCAAATATGCGCGCATTATCGCAGGCATGAAAGGGCGGGTCAATATCGCTGCTGTTGTCGAGCCTAATGAGATAAGACGGAGAGCAATCGCAGAAATAGCTCCGGGAGCGGCGTTTTTTGACTCTTTCGAGGGTCTTGTGACTTCCGGCATAGGCATAGATGCCGCAGTTATCTCCACTCCCGAAATGTTGCATTGCGCCCAGGCACTGCCGATGATAGAGGCTGGGGTCAATATTCTTGTCGAGAAACCGCTTGCGCCTACGCGTGGCGAATGTGAAGCTATATATGATTCGGCGCGGCGTAACAATGTTGTTGCGGGAGTTTGTCATGTGCTCCGCTACCATCCCTATTTTGACAAACTCCACAAAATTGCCGCAAGCGGCGACCTTGGCGAGATTGTGAGCATAACCCATAGGGTGAATGTGGGTATAGACCGCGCGTGCCACACATTTGTGCGCGGTCCGTGGGGCAAAGCCTCTGCCACAAGTCCGCTGCTGCTCGGCAAATGCTGCCACGACACGGATATCATCTCATGGCTTGTCGGTTCGCCGTGCGTAAGCGCAGCGGCTACGGGAGGTCGACACTTTTTTTGCGCGGCAAAGGCCCCGGCAGGAAGTGCCGACCGCTGCAAAGACTGCTCTGTGGAGGCGCATTGTCCGTATTCGGCAGTGGACCTATACCAACGGCGGCAGCTATGGACCGACAATTTCGACGTGGCTCCCGGCGAGGAGCTTTGTGACGCCATAGAGCGCCAGCTGACGCGTGGCGACTACGGCAGATGCGTTTTTCGCTGCGACAACGACGCCGTTGACCGTCAGGCCGTCGTCATGGAATTTGAGAGTGGCGCCGTTGCAACCCTCACCCTGAATCTCTTTACCGCCGGCGATGCGCGCGACACACACATCTGTCTCACCGGAGGAGAAATTCACGGCAACGGCACGTCAATAGAAGTGACACCGCTGCGCGGCGAGCCTGTGAGATACGACTTCGGCGATATTTCCGGCACACCATATCATGCCGGCGCCGACATCCGCATCATCCACGACTTTATCGCCGCGGTAGAGCACCCCGGCAGCGCAATGCTCACCGCCCTTGACGAATCCATGGAGAGCCACCGCATCTGCTTCACCGCCCTGTCAGACTAAAAATGTTTCTACAACATTTGAGACGTTTTCGAAGAACATTATATAATATATAGGAATATATGTTATGCCGTCTTTCGTGTGTACCTTTTGTTCGTTTGACAGCACGTATGCTCTTTTAACATTATATTCGTCCAGTGACAGAAAACGGTTTAGAGCGCTGTGGGTGTTATAATCTTTGCCTGATTTGACCTCAAGAGGAATATTTGAAAGATTATCGGCGTCGTCAATCAAAAAGTCTACTTCTCCAATTTTCTTATTGTCGTAATAATACAGATTATATCCGTGGGCTTTAAGCTCCTGTGCTACGACTGTTTCATAGACGGAGCCCAGGTTTATGCTGCGGATGTCATCCATTATCGCCTTGATGTTATTGCGGTAATAAAGAGAGGATAAGATTCCTACATCGTTAAGATAGAGTTTCAGCAGGTTTTTACCGCTGTTCTCGATGAGGGGGTACGATGGTTTGCTGATAGCCTTGACCTCAAGCGTCACTCCGGCAGATATAAGATAGTCAAACTCCTCCTGATAACTTTCAGCCCGTTTCCAGCTTTTGTTTTCAATGTCTTTTATGACCACTCTTTTCTTTTTGTTCTCGAGAGTGGAAGGGATCATCTCATAGATGCGGCGTATTTTGAGCTTGCGGTTGTGCTCATCTTCGTACTTCGTGCAGTCAATTTCGTACAAATCATGGACTTCGTTTTGTACGGACCGTATCTCGATGACATTCCGGCTTCCGACAAACGTATTGACGGCTTTGGGGAGCCCTCCGACAATAAGATATTTCTTAAACAGGTCCATCATTTTACTATGCATGGTCTCTGACAGCCCCTCATTGTTGTGGAAACACTCCCTCATGGCTCCTATTGCAGTTTCGCCTACGCTGTTGGCGATAAGAAATTCCTCGAAGTCCATCGGGTACATGTGTTCTATGTCAAGACTCCCCATAGGTACAGACTGCGTATTCTTCAAGGTAATGCCCAGTAATGAGCCGCTCGCAATGTAGGTGAACCGCTTCTCTTGCATGAGAAATTTCACGAGTGTCAACAAATGGTCATAAGCCTGTATCTCATCTATAAATACCAGAGTATTTTCCCGCTCTTTCATTTTATCTCCGGCCACAATGCTTAGAGACATATAGAAATCTTTGGTTGTGCGTGCTTCAGCAAATATGCGCTCGCCGAGTTTGTCCTCCTCCATATTGATTTCGATATAATTGGAGAACAAACGTTGTCCCACATGACGGATTATGTATGATTTGCCGATTTGACGTGCGCCGTCAATCATAAGCATTCTGTCGGAGTTAGATGAGAGATACCGCTCTATACGGGTCGTGATTTTTCTATATAGCATAAAATTAGGTATTTAATGGCGCAAACTTACTAATTTTTTTGAAAAAAACTGCGTTTTCCTATAAAATAGACCCTCATTTTACTGCGTTTTCCTATAAAATAGACCCTCATTTTACTGCGTTTTCCGAAATTTGGGGATAAAAAATACACCTTGCAGGCATTAAAGCCAGCAAGGTGTAAGTACCCGGACCCGGGATCGAACCGGGATGGGTTGCCCCACCGGTGTTTGAGACCGGCGCGTCTACCGATTCCGCCATCCGGGCGTGACGCGAGTGCAAAGTTAAGCAATGTTTTGCGCCCCTGCAAGTCGCCTCCGCCCTTTTCGTGTGTTTTTGCCGGGGGAGGGGGCATATTTGCTGAAAACTTTTCTCACAAGTGTGCATTTTCGCAGAAACCAGGACTCAGGGCATCGTAACTTTGCAGCAATTAATAACTTAAACACCTGTAATTATGAATTTCACACTTACCCCCGGCGTTTACGCAGCTCTCAATCTTCTCTCCAAAGCTACCCGCAGCAAGGTGCTCGAAGCGGCTTTTGCATTCGTTATCTGCGGCATACGCCCCACTAACCTCTCTAAAAATCTCCTCGTGATGTTCATGATGGTGGTTGACAGTGCCTCGGAAGGCAAGCTCACATACATTCCTGACCGGTCTGCCGATAAGAAACCTGCCGAAGAGCCTGCTCCCGTTGTGGACGCGCAGCCTGAAGAGCAAGAACCGGAAGCGACTCCACAACCTGAATCGAAGCCAGAACCTGCTCCGAAAGATAAGCTCCCTTACCATACACCCGGCTCGACCAGCCTGCTGCGCGACTATGAGATGGCCGTCACCCCCGGCTTCACGAAAGTGAAAGGCTTACGCCGCCGCAAACGCAACCGCATAACGGGCTAATAAACCCTTACATCCTTTCACGACCCCAAGGGGTCCTGGGGAAGGGGGGATGTCCTTTCGCGTAGTCTCGCTTGCGCTCCACTACGCGCTATTATCTCGCCACCCCTTGCGGGGTGTGCTCATCTCCCCATTCAAAATGACCAATTCCTAATTACGCATTGTTGAGACCCCTTGCGGGTCGCGAGATGATAATAGCACCCGCGGTTAACAAGAGTTGTGTACCTCCGGCCTGCATTGATACTCAACATTATATCTGCGCTTGTAACAGCTGTGTAACAGAATTAACACACGTTAACCTTGAAATTCTTGCAACAGTAGTTTTTGGAGTAATTTTGCATTGTCGGAACACTTCTCACGGGTGTCCGGCAAACCCAAAGCATAACTCTTAATTACTATTTGTCACTTCTTAAAAATA